>CAMEWP010000001.1 GCA_945946605.1 uncultured Pseudobutyrivibrio sp.
TTCATTTCCAACGGGTCCAACCATGGTTGAACCTTAGGAGGCGCTTGTTATATCCATTTAACTATGAGAACATATGCCATTTTTCAACGGCACAAAAATTATTATAAAGGTTTTATATTTCCTTTTCAACTATAAATTGTCGATATCCACCATTCCCTGCATCCAGACGGTTCCCTTAAATCGGCGTCCCACTGCAGGCTCTCCCAGCAGATCATTTTCATTAATGCAGACATCAAAAACGATATCATTACATTCCACTGTCAAAAGATATAGTTTTTCTCCTGTAATCTCATTGGTGTATTTATGCCACTCTGTAATATCTCCCAGGACAGAATACTTATCGCTCTCTATCCCATAGGGCATAAAATAGGAACTCACAATGGAAAGAACATCCTCTTTATCTATTCTTCTGGATATCATAGAATATGTGTCCATATCTTCAATAGTCAAATGTTCAATTGCTTCCTCATCACCATCTCTGGCAGCCTTCATTAAATGATTTCTTTCGTTATTTAATTTCGTTGCATTTGCAAAGGGCTCTGTCTTCTTTATGGGAAGCAGGATCTTTCCTCTTTCAGAAAGTCCTCCAAGAACAGCACCGGAATAGATATCATATTGATTGTCAGGATTTCTCTTCTTTAAGAATTCCATCATGTTTTGCAGATAAAAGATCAGGTTTACTCCAAGCCTTACATCATCACTTAATCCCTGATAGCTTTCTCTGTCTGATTGCTTGATGATCTCTGTGTCTGCTTCCGTTGAAATTTGTTTTCCCTGGCAGTACGGATAATAATAATCCACATGAAACTCATCATTTTTATCATATGTTCCACGCAGCGCAATTCCTATGTTTTTTGCCACTTCATATCTTATTTCAACGTATTCATTTCCTTCGGAATCCAATGCAATATCGTGTCCATCTGGATTTCTGATCATTTCGTATATGAGATCATCCAGCTTTTCTTTTGTCAGATCCGAAAATCCAATAGATCTTAAATAATCGTGCATTCTTTCCTCCGCTTTATTTATTATATTCCATGGCCTGTTTCAGTGCCTGTTCTTCTTCCTCTGCCAATGCAATAATGGAATTTCCATCAATGATCTCTTTTACATAAGTATAGCAGCCTTCTCTGCTATGAACTGCATTGATAATGTATCCGTCATTTTTTTCATTTAACATGGCAAGAGAGAAACTTAACTTTCCACCCATCTCTTCAAAGGCATCATACTTCACCAGGCTGTACTTTTGAAAGTCAAATTTCATTTTACGGAATATGGTATCAATATTTCTCTCGTTTGCTGCATTTGCTTCGATCAATTCATCGATCTGTTCCAGGCGAAAGATCAGATTATCCTCCAGGGATTTTCCATCTTTTCCGCTCATCATTTTTTCATATCTGTTTTTTAGTCTTCCCATCTGTACCATATTTACAATAACCAAAATCAGTAAGACTAATAAAATCGCTGCCAGCGCTATGATGATATAATCAGAATCGATACCTAATAATTGTTCTATCATTTATTTTCCTCTTTCTCTTCTACTTGTACTCTACTGAATTGACTGAAACAGAGATATAATGCGATCCAACTCATCCTGTGAGTAATACTCTATTTCAATTTTTCCTTTTTTATTATCCTTTGCATTGATGGATACTTTCGTACCAAAAATATTTTTCATCTTTTCTTCCAAATCTGTATAGATCACTTCCAGTTTTGGATCAATGCTATTCTTATCCTCTTCCTTTTCTTTCTTCTTTTCGTTCTGCATCCGCTTCATTTCTTTTTCAACATCACGAACGCTGAGCTTTTCATCGAAAATTCTCTGAGCAAATTCATACTGTTTATCCTTATCCGTAATTCCAAGAATTGCTCTTGCATGACCTGTTGATATCATATCATCAATGATCATCTGCTGTACTCTTTCATCCAGTTTCAACAGTCTCATGGAATTGGTCACTGCTGTTCTACTTTTAGAAACTCTTTCAGCCACTTCATCTTGTTTCAGGTTAAACTCATTTAAGAGTTTTTTGTAAGCCAAAGCTTCTTCAATAGGATTTAAGTCTTCTCTCTGGATATTTTCAATCAGTGAAATTTCAACGATTTCCTGTTCTGTCAGATCACGAATGATAACCGGTACTTCCTTCAGACCTGCCATCTTTGCAGCACGCCATCTTCTCTCACCGGCAATGATTTCATAATAATCATCTTTTTTCTGTACTAAGAGTGGTGATAATACTCCAAACTGTTTAATGGAATCTGATAATTCCATCAAGGCATCTTCATCAAAATATTTTCTCGGCTGTTCCCGGTTTGGCTCCACCTTATTAATATTTACCATGATACCGGATTCACCTTTTCCCTCATCATCCTTTTTTGCAGAGGAAGTAACCTGCTTATTTACAATCAAAGAATCTAATCCTTTTCCTAATCCATTCTTCTTTGTGGCCATTTTATATATCCTTTCTGTTGATGATTTCTTTTGCTAAATTACGGTAGCTCTCTGCTCCTGCAGATTTCGGATCATAAATATTAATAGGTAATCCATGGGAAGGTGCTTCTGCTAATCTTACATTTCTTGGAATAATTGTCTGATATACAACAGCATTCAGATTTTCTTTTACTGTTTCTACTACATCCGATGAAAGATTTGTTCTTGCATCATACATAGTAAATACAACACCTTCAATCTGAAGATTTGGATTCAGTCTTTCCTGTACCAGATCAATGGTGTGGATCAACTGGCTGATTCCTTCCAATGCATAATATTCACATTGGATTGGAACAAGAATCGTATCCGCAGTTGTCATTGCATTTACTGTCAGCATATTCAGTGAGGGTGGACAATCGATAATAATATAATCAAAATCATCTTTTATGTAATCCACCGCATTTTTTAAAATATATTCCTTGTCGTTAATACCCAGAAGCTCTATCTCTGCTCCGGCAAGATTTACATTAGAAGGAATGACTGTAAGATTTTCTATATTTTCTGGTGAAACCATGCTTTCCTTAATGCTGCATTCTCCCAGCATTAATTCGTATACTGTGTCTTCAATTTCATTTTTATCAAGACCAAATCCACTGGTTGTATTTCCCTGAGGATCTAAATCTATCACCATGATTTTCTTTCCTAATTCAGCAAGACATGATGATAAATTGATTGCCGTTGTTGTTTTACCAACGCCGCCTTTCTGGTTTGCAATTGCTATTGTTCTTCCCATAATTCCATACCCTTTCTTTTATTCGCTTTGACTATTATATCACTTTACTTTTTGAATTGCCACCTTGTGCTCTGCGGATTTTAACACAATATATAGAATATTATGTTGTATTTTTCAAAAATGTTTCACGTGAAACGTTATCTATATCTCCGATATTTTGTACTTTGATTTCATTTCAAAACACAAAATATTGTAGATGTAAAAGAAGGGAGTAAAATGTTTCACGTGAAACATTTTACTCCCTTACACTAGATATAGTACGAAATATAATTTAAATAAAAAATAAATATTTTCAAAAAATTATAATGGTTCTTTTCCTGGTGTACCGGCTTTACGAGGATATCTTTTAGGTGTGTTACTTACTTTATCGATCATAACAAAGGATCTTTCAATATTCGAATCAGGCAAAGAAAATTTATATACACGATCCAGTTTTCCACCCAATAAATGAATACTCTTTTTTCCGGCACTCAGTTCCTCATCTATAACAGATGACTTATAAGAAATAAATTGACCACCGACTTTTACAAAAGGAAGGCAGTATTCTGAAAGTGTTGAAATATTTGCCACTGCTCTGGAGACGCAAAGATCATACTGTTCACGATACAATGGATTTTTTCCAGCCTCTTCTGCTCTTCCATGTACAGCTGTAATATCATCTAATTTTAATTTACTGATCACATCCTGTAGAAAAAGGATTCTTTTATTCAAGGAATCCATAAGAGTAACCTTCAAATTAGGAAACATGATTTTCAAAGGAATTCCAGGAAAACCAGCTCCGGTACCTAAATCAATCACACGAATAGGATCATCAAAATTTTTTACCTGGATCAAACTAACGCTATCAAGAAAATGTTTTTCCACTACATCATTAAATTCTGTAATAGCAGTAAGATTCATCACCTTATTTTTTTCAATCAACATCTCATAATACATTATAAATTTTACGAGTTGTTCATCAGAAGGATGTATATTTAATTGTTCTAATCCATTGATAAAGGGATTCAAATTATAATTCATAAAATACTTACCTCTTACCAAACATAAAATTTATATTCATTTATTTTTGATATTTGCCCTGTTCCAGATATACAAGAAGAACCGAGATATCTGCAGGTGAAACGCCGGATATTCTGGATGCCTGTCCGATGTTTAATGGACGGAATAATTTCAGTTTTTGTCTTGCTTCTGTGCGAAGGCTGTTTACATCATCATAATCAATGGAATCCGGAATTTTTTTAGATTCCAGTTTTTTAAAGTGTTCCACCTGTTTTAACTGACGAGTAATGTAACCTTCATATTTGATATTAATATTAACCTGATCACATACTTCCTGTGGTAAAGATGGTCGATTTTTGTCAATCGGTGCAAGACAATCATAACTCAATTCCGGACGGCGGATCAGATCAGCAAGGGATACTCCTGTATTCAAAGGAATACTGTCAAAGGATAAAAGAAGATTTTGTACTTCTTCATTTGCACCAATTCTCTGTTCCTTTACTCTCTTTATCTCTTCTTCAATCAGTTTTTCTTTTTTACAAACCCAATCATATCTTTCATCGGAAATCAAACCAATCCGATGGCCTATCTTTGAAAGGCGAAGGTCTGCATTATCCTGACGAAGAAGAAGTCGATACTCTGCTCTTGATGTCATCATACGATAAGGTTCTCTGTTTTCCTTGGTAACAAGGTCATCGATCAAAACACCAATATAAGATTCACTTCTATCAAGAATCAGAGGTTCTCTTCCAAGAATTTCCATGGCTGCATTTATTCCAGCCACAAGTCCCTGCGCTGCCGCTTCCTCATAACCGCTGCTTCCATTAAACTGACCTCCACTAAACAAGCCACGAATTTTTTTAAACTCTAAAGTAGCATACAACTGATTTGCATTGATACAATCATATTCAATAGCATAAGCATTACGAACAATCTTTGCATTTTCCAAACCCGGAACTGTATGATACATAGCATACTGAACATCTTCAGGTAAAGAGGATGACATTCCACCAATATACATTTCATTGGTATGAAGACCTTCAGGTTCTACGAAAAGCTGATGACGTTTTTTATCAGCAAACCGTACAACCTTATCTTCTATAGATGGACAATATCTTGGACCGGTTCCTTCTATTACTCCGGAATACATAGGAGATCGATCCAGATTGTCCCGGATAATTTTATGGGTCTCTTCATTGGTATAAGTAAGATAACAGGAAACCTGATCAATCTGAACATCATCTGGATTTGTAGTAAAAGAAAAAGGTACTACTCTCTCATCACCAAACTGTTCTTCCATTTTACTGAAATCAATAGAACGACTGTCGATTCTGGCCGGCGTACCAGTCTTAAATCTCATCATCTCAATGCCATGAGAAATCAATGACTCCGTCAAATAATTGGCAGCCTTCAAACCGTTTGGACCGGTATGTTCAATCACATCACCATAAAGACATCTTGCACGAAGATATGTACCTGTACAGATGACACAAGCCTTACAATAGTATGTTGCACCGGAAAATGTTTTTACTCCTGTAATATGATCATCTTCTACAAGAATCTCACATACCTCAGCCTGACGCAATGTAAGATGGTCTGTATTCTGTAAAGTACTTCTCATCTCCATACTATATGCTGCTTTGTCTGCCTGAGCGCGAAGAGAATGAACAGCGGGACCTTTAGATTTATTTAACATCTTTGACTGAATAAAAGTCTTATCGATATTAATTCCCATCTGCCCACCAAGTGCATCAATCTCTCTTACAAGGTGCCCCTTTGAACTTCCTCCAATATTGGGATTACAGGGCATCATTGCAACACTGTCCATACTAACTGTAAATATAATTGTTTTCAATCCCAGACGCGCACACGCTAAAGCTGCTTCACATCCGGCATGACCGGCACCGATCACACACACGTCGTATGTTTCATTTACAACAGATGACATAACTATCTCCTAATACATTATACTATAAATATAATTATTTACCCATACAGAACTTCTGGAAAATTTCATTCACAAGATCATCTTCCACAGACTCACCTATAATATAACCTAATTGTTCATATGCGTCCATAAGATCAATAGAAAAGAAATCTTCCGGCATTTGATTTAAGATGCTCTCCCTTGTATGAGACAAACTTTCATATGCCGACTTTAACGCATATTTATGACGCGCATTGGTAATATAGATTTCATCATTCATATCCAGATCACCATGGAAAAACATTTCTTTAATATGATCTTCCAAGCAATCAAGACCTGTATGTTCCTTTGCAGAAAATGAAATGATTTTACAATCCAGGTATTCTCTTATATCTTTTTCAGAAACAACCGGTGTCAGATCAGATTTATTTAAAAGAACAATCACCTTCCGGTCTTTGATCTCTCTCATGATCTGATCATCACTTTCGTCCAAAGGTTTGGAAACATCCACAACATAAAGAATCAGATCAGCATCTTTCATACAATCCATTGCTCTTTCCACACCGATCTGTTCCACCAGATCATCTGTTTCTCTGATTCCTGCTGTATCAATGATATTTAAGGAAATACCATGGATCTTAATCTGTTCTTCCAGGGTGTCTCTGGTTGTTCCTGCGATATCCGTAACAATAGCTCTTTCTCTTCCAGCTAAAACATTAAGCAGAGAAGACTTACCTGCATTCGGTTTACCCACAATGGCTGTCTGGATACCCTCTTTCATCATTGTACCGTGATCAGCTGTCTGAATCAAGTGATCTAATTCTTTCATAAGTCTTTCCACTTTTATCAATAAAGAATCACTGTATCCTTCCAGACTGATATGTTCCGGATCATCCAATGCAGATTCAATATAAGCAATTTCATAAATAATATCTTCCCGGAAAGATCTAATCTTAGAGGAAAGCATACCATTTAACTGATGCATGGAATTTTTCAAAGCCAGCTCATTTTTTGACTGGATCACATCCATCACAGACTCTGCCTGGGAAAGATCGATTCTTCCATTCAAAAAAGCTCTCTTTGTAAATTCACCGGGTTCAGCCGGCCTTGCACCCGCTTCCAATACACAGGAGAGAATCTTTTCCATCATAAGCACACCGCCATGACAGTCAATTTCAACGGTATCCTCCCTTGTATAAGTTCTTGGGGCTCTTAATACAAGAACCATAACCTCATCTATCATTTCATGATTCCATACAATATGTCCATAATGAACCGTATGAGAGTCAGCTTCAGAAAGTTTTACTTTACCCTGAAACAACTGATCACATATTACAATGGCATCCGGACCACTGATTCTTATAATTCCGATTCCCGCATTCGACATTGCTGAGGCAACAGCTGCAATGGTATCTGTTTCATACATCATAGAAAAATCCTCTTAAAAGGCCACCACTTTCGTGGTGGCCTGACAAACAAATGATTATCTTTTTATGGTAACAACTACATGACGATAAGGTTCTTCACCTTCACTGTGTGTTGTTACATACTTGTCATTCTGGAGAGCTGAATGAATAATTCTTCTCTCGTAGGGATTCATTGCTTCCAAAGAAACAGGTCTCTTTGTTCTCTTAACCTTATATGCAACATTCTTTGCAAGGTTTTCCAAAGTTTCCTTTCTTCTTCTTCTGTAATCCTCCGTATCAATCTTTACTTTAAGATATTCCTCGGATTTACGATTAACAGCAAGATTTGTTAAATACTGAAGGGAATCCAGGGTCTGTCCTCTTTTACCGATGAGAACACCCATCTCAGGTCCCTTTAAGTCAATATTCAAAACCTTCTCTTCTTCATCCATATTACAGATGATCTCAACCTCAAGGTTCATCTTATCAAATACTTCTTTTAAGAAATTTACAGCAACATCCTCAGGTGTATTCTTCTTAGCTACTTTAATGATTGCATCCTTTGCAGCAAATCCAAGAAAACCGGTGCTGCCCTTTTCAACAACCTCGTACTCAATCTGATCGCTTGTAGTTCCAAGTGCAACCAGTGCATTGGTTAATGCATCTTCAACTGTTTTACCAGAAAATTCTACATATTCCATCTTCACTACCCCCGATTATTTATTATTTCTTTCATTAAAATCTTTTACCAGATTTGCTTTGGAAGCCATACTTCCCGGTCTTGCATTTGCTCTTACTTCTTCTGCATGATTCAATGCTTCTGTCTTATCAGAGGAAATGTTAGCCTTGGAAGCCATACTGTTGCTTCTTGTATTCATCGTAGCTGCTTCATAGATCTGTGCCTGACGAATACCGCGCTTTTCTTTTTTCTTTTCAGCCTTTTCCTTATTCTTTTCAATAATATCATTCAGATTGATCTTCTCAAAATGCTTATTCAGGAAGAACTGCTGAACAATTCTTACTACAGAACCCATGATCCAGTACAAACCAAGACCAACAGGAACGGTAAAGCAGATAAATAAGGACATGAACGGCATCATGGTATTCATCATCTTCATCTGGCTGGCCATCTGATCATTGCCTGAATTATCATTGGTAGGCATCAGCTTCAGATTTACAACCTGGCTAAGATAAGATAACAAAGGAATCATAAAAGCACAGATTACCAGAACCCATGCACCGCTGGAAAATCCGGTCTTAATCATATTCCAGGGAGTATCTGAAATATTCAATACAAACAGATAGTTGATATCATGAAGTTTCTCAGATACAGAAACGATGGAATCAGCAAGATTCGGAAAACTGCTTTCCAAAGTCTGCCAACCGGACTCACTCAGCTTATAGATCACATCAATGATGTAATTACCCATTGCTGTGTTGTCTTTGGTAGAAAAATCTACTCTCACATTCTTAAGACCTGCTGTCTCATAGATGTTCTGCATAATATCCACATAACCGTCTGTTGACATGATGCCTGTTACAACATCATTGAATACATCCTTTACCTGAGTCAGATAAGCCGGAACATTATAGAATACACGGTAAAGTGCAAACAAGATCGGCATCTGAACAATAGACTGAAGACAGCTTCCCATGGGAGAAATACCGTATTTATCATAGATCATCTGGGTTTCTTCCTGCATAGCCATCTGGGAATTCTGATCTGTCTTTCCCTTATACTTCTTCTGAACAGCCTGAATTTCCGGCTGCATCTTTCTGGACAGCACAGAGAACTTCTGCTGCTTATAAGTTAAAGGAAAAAGGCAAAGGTAAATAAAAATAGTAAAGATAATGATGGTAAGAGCAACGCTCTCGATATGACATATATCCGCAAGAAAGATATAGATCTTATCCATGAACCATCCTAATAATTTAGCAATAGGACCCAAAAATGCGCCGTCATATGCTGTTAAATAAAGTTCTGTCAATGTAACACCCTCCTATTTTTATGGAACAGGATCATATCCGCCTTTTGAAAAAGGATTGCACCTTATGATTCTCCATGCCGCTAATGCCCCTCCCTTGATGGCGCCGTACTTCTGTATAGCCTGAAGTCCGTATGCAGAACAAGTGGGACAATAAGGACATTTTGTGGTCTTCATTGGTGATAGATATTTCTGATAAAATCTTATCAAATAAATAAGTACATTTTTTAAAATATTCAAAATGATTTCATCTACTTTCCACTTTATTTACATTTACAATATGATGAAGATTTGCAAGATGCATCAGTGCACTTTCCACTTCATGATAGGAAATGTCCTTTGCACTTCCTCTTGCAACGACTACAATGTCCCATCCAGTCTGGAACATTTCTTCCTGTAATCGATAACTTTCTCTGATCAGTCTCGTCAAATGATGTCTAACAACGCTGTTTCCAACTTTTTTACTTACGGAAATACCAAGACGATTGATGGATTGATGATTTTCACTAATATACATGATCAAATACCGGTTTACTTTGGAACGACCATTTTTATAAACGTAAACAAAGTCCCGGTTCTTTTTTAAAGATTCACTAAACTTCATTATAATAAGTCCTCAATCATCCACAAAAAAACTTTCATAAAAGAGAAAAGACCACAAATATGTGGCCTAAGCTGACAATCTCTTTCTGCCTTTTGCTCTTCTGGCAGCGAGTACTTTTCTTCCACCTGCAGTGCTCATTCTGGATCTGAAACCATGCACCTTAGATCTCTGTCTCTTTTTCGGTTGATAAGTCATCTTCATAGATATCCACCTCCTTTTTACATGAAAAACATCAGTACAATTATAGCAAAAAAACCTTTAAAGTCAAGGAAAACCGTGACTTTTTATAACTTTTAAAACAAAAAATATTTCAACCACAAGATATAGTGTTTCCACTGAATTATCTACACATTGTGGATAACTTTGTGGATAACTGTGGATAACTGTGGAAAACCCAATTTTATCCACATTGCCCCAATAAAAGCCGTAACAGCTGAAATAAGGCATTTTTTTATTTCAGCTATCCCCCACACCTTTTCTATATTCCTGTTGAAAAAAAGGCTATTTTAGAGTAATATAGAAGATAGATTTTTTTCGATTTTTTTAAGAATGGAGTACTTACATGAGTTTATTAACAGATAAATGGGACGAAATACTTTTATCCGTAAAAGATGAATACGACATTGCGGACATATCCTTTAAGACATGGCTGAAACCATTACAGATTTTCTCAGAGGAAGGAAATAACCTCTATATTCTTTTTCCCTCAGGGGAAGCAGACCAGATCAGCCTGAATTACATCAGCAAAAAGTACTCTCTTTTCTTAAAGGAAGCAATTTCTTTATATGTAGGAGTTGACTATGATCTGCATTTTATCCTTCCAAAGGATGCCAATGCCTTAAAGCCTGAGACCGTTCAGGTCACTCAGCCTGCTCCCTCACATAAACATATGAAGTCTAACCTCAATATCAAATATACTTTTGATACCTTCGTAGTAGGTAACAGCAATAAATTTGCTCACACTGCTGCCCTTGCCGTAGCGGAATCACCGGGAGAATCCTACAATCCTCTCTATATCTATGGAGGACCGGGACTGGGTAAAACCCACCTGATGCATTCCATCGGTAATTTTATCTTAAGTGAACATCCGGATATGAATGTACTTTATGTAACTTCAGAAGAATTTACCAACGAGGTAATCGAATCCATCAGAAGTACCAACAATTCCTCCTCCATGACTAAGTTCCGTGAAAAATACCGGTCTGTTGATGTTCTGATGATCGATGATATTCAGTTTATAATAGGAAAGGAAAGCACACAGGAGGAGTTTTTCCACACCTTCAACGCCCTTCATTCTTCCGGAAAACAGATCATCCTTACCTCGGACAAACCTCCGAAAGATATGGAGATTCTGGAAGAAAGGATCCGTTCCCGTTTTGAATGGGGACTGATGGCTGATATCGGTTTCCCGGATTATGAAACAAGAATGGCGATTTTGCGGCGTAAAGTAGAATCTGAAAAGATTGAATTAAAGGATGAGATCCTTAACTATATTGCCGAAAATATTAAATCTAATATCCGTGAGATAGAAGGAGCCTTAAATAAGCTGATCGCCTATTCCAACCTGGAAAAGACAGAGATCACAATGGAGATTGCTGAAAAAGAACTTCAGAATATCATTTCACCTGATAAACCAAAGGAGATTACTCCCCAGCTTATCATTGAAGTTGTTTCTGAACATTATCAGATTTCCATTGATCAGATGGTTTCCAAATCCAGAAGCAACTCCATTGCCCGTCCCCGTCAGATCGCCATGTATCTGTGCAAGACCATGACAGATACCGGACTTCAGGCCATTGGATCACTTCTTGGAGGAAGAGATCATTCCACCATTATCCACGGTGCTAATAAGATTGAGGAAGAATATAAGACGGATAAAGAACTTCAGATGCAGATTGATGCCATTAAGAAGAAGATTAATCCAAATTAAACACATACATTATAGTTTTACACATTATATTGTTGATAATATGTTAGTAATATGTTAGCAGCTGTTGATATGATGTTTATATCTAATTTTAAGCTGCGATTCAACGAGATCAACCATTTTAATTATTCACATGTTATCAAGAAGCTATACCCCGGATTTCCACAAATTTTTCTAATAATTTTTCATGAAAAATCCTTTAATATCAAGGGGTACAAGCCTTATAAACATATAAACACCCCTTAATATTAAGACTTAGAAATAATAAATAATTATATTGCTGTAAACGGAAAGGAGTTACCAACCAACATGAAAATCACCTGTTCAAAAGCTAACTTGTTAAAAGGAGTTAATATTGTTTCCAAAGCCGTTCCTACCAGAACAACCATGGCTATTTTAGAGTGTATTCTCATTGATGCATCTGCAAGTGAGATCAAGCTGACAGCAAATGATATGGAGATCGGTATCGAGACCATTATAGATGGTACTATTGAAGAGAGAGGAATCATCGCGTTAGATGCAAAGATCTTCTCTGAGATCGTAAGAAAACTTCCGGACAATGATGTAACCATAGAAACAGATGCATCCTTTAAGACAGTGATCACCTGTGAGAAAGCAAAATTTAATATCATTGGTAAATCCGGAGAAGATTTTTCCTATATTCCCATGATTCCCAGAAATGAACCGGTGATCATTTCCCAGTTTACCTTAAAGGAAGTGATTCGTCAGACCATCTTTTCCATTGCAGATAACGAGAACAACAAATTGATGACAGGTGAGTTGTTTGAGATTAACGATAATAAATTAAAGGTTGTGTCATTGGATGGCCATCGTATTTCCATCCGAAATATCGAGTTAAAGGAATCTTATGATCATAAGAAAGTGGTTGTGCCTGGAAAGACTCTGATTGAGATCAGTAAGATCATTCCCGGATCTGTAGATGAAGATGTATGTATTTACATTACAGATAATCACATTATCTTTGAATTTGAGAGAACCACAGTGGTATCCCGACTCATCGAGGGTGAATATTTCAAGATCGATCAGATGCTTTCTTCTGATTATGAGACAAAGATTGTCATCAAGAAGAGAGAGCTGTTAGATTGTATTGATCGTGCCACACTTTTGGTAAAAGAGGGAGATAAGAAGCCCATCATCATGGATGTGACAGATGGAAACATGGAATTAAAGATCAATTCTTTTGTGGGATCCATGAATGAAGATATTGAGATCACAAAAGAAGGAAGAGATATTTTAATTGGATTTAACCCCAAGTTTTTCATCGATGCCTTAAGAGTTATTGATGAAGAAAATATCACTCTGTATATGGTAAATCCAAAGGCTCCCTGTTTTATCCGAGATGATCAGGAAAAATTTATATATTTGATCCTTCCTGTAAATTTCAATGCGTCAGCTAATTAAGGGGAGATTTTCATATGAGAGAGATTGCAATTCGTGAAGGTGAAGAATTTATTAAATTAGGACAGCTGTTAAAAAAAGCAGATATGGTGAGTTCCGGCGTTGATGCCAAGATGCTGATCCAGGATGGAGAAGTTCTTGTGAATGGAGAAGTGGAAGACAGAAGAGGCAGAAAGCTTTACGATGGAGATGAAGTAACCTTTGATGGTGAAACAGTGAAAGTTGTCAGATGATCATTAAATCCATAGAATGTAACAATTTTCGTAATTATGAATATCTGAATATTTCCTTTGATGAAGGCACCAATATTTTATATGGTGATAATGCCCAGGGAAAAACAAATATTTTGGAAGCTGCTTATATGAGCGGAACCACTAAATCCCATAAGGGAAGTAAGGATAAAGAGATGATCCGGTTTGGTGAATCGGAAGCTCATATCAGAACCCTGGTATTAAAAGGAGAGAAAGAATATCAGATTGATCTTCATCTGAAAAAAAATAAAACAAAGGGAATTGCCATTAATAAGATTCCCATAAAAAAAGCCAGTGAACTGTTTGGAATTTTAAATATTATTTTCTTTTCTCCGGAAGATCTAAACATTATAAAAAATGGTCCGGCTGACAGAAGAAAATTTATGGACGCAGAATTGTGTCAGCTGGATAAGATTTATCTTTCCGATCTTACAAATTATCATAAAGTACTGAATCAGAGAAATCAGCTGTTAAAGGATATTTCTTTTCATCCTGAATTAAAGGAAACACTTCCTGTATGGGATATGCAGCTGATCCGTTACGGAAGAGAGATCATCAAGAGAAGACAGCAGTTTATCACATCTTTGAATGAGATCGTATATGATATTCATCATAAAATCTCCGGTGGAAGAGAAGAAATTCATCTGAAATATGAACCGAATATAGATGATATTTTTTTTGAAGATGAATTGATCCGGGCAAAAGAAAAAGATTTAAGATTTGGACAAACTTCAGTTGGACCTCATAGAGATGATATTAAAATTTCCGTTGGAGATATAGATATTCGTCGTTTTGGATCCCAGGGGCAGCAGAGAACCTGTGCTCTTTCTTTAAAATTATCGGAGATTAAGTTAGTGGAACAGACGATTCATGATAAGCCGGTACTTCTGTTAGATGATGTACTTTCTGAGTTAGATCATAATCGTCAGAATTATTTATTGAACAGTCTTAGTGACACCCAGACCGTTATTACCTGTACCGGTTTGGACGATTTTGTAAAAAATAGATTTACCCTGAATAAGGTATATGAAGTGGTGAACGGAACCGTTCATGAAAAATAAGAGTGAAATCATGCGATGGAGGAAATCATGAGTCAGAATCAGGAATACGGAGCAGATCAAATTCAAATTTTGGAAGGACTTGAAGCAGTTAGAAAACGCCCCGGCATGTATATCGGAAGTACATCCGCCAGAGGTTTGCATCATCTTGTTTATGAGATTGTAGATAATGCAGTAGATGAGGCTTTGGCCGGATTTTGTTCCCATATTATTGTGACAATCAATCCGGATAATTCCATTACGGTTGTAGATGATGGCCGTGGAATTCCTACCGGAATCAACCATAAGGCCGGAATACCGGCAGTAGAAGTTGTATTTACCGTGCTTCATGCCGGCGGTAAATTCGGCGGCGGAGGATACAAAGTATCCGGTGGTCTGCATGGAGTAGGTGCTTCTGTTGTTAATGCTCTTTCCAACTGGCTGGAAGTAGAAATCTGCCGGGATGGAAAGATTTACAAACAGAGATATGAAAGAGGAACAACCATGTATCCTCTGAAGGAGATCGGCACCTGTGATAAGGATCAGACAGGTACAAAGGTTACTTTCTCTCCGGATGGAAGCATTTTTGAGGAGACAGTTTATGATTATGATACTTTAAAGGTCAGATTAAGAGAGACTGCTTTTCTTACGAAGAATCTGAAGATCACCCTTCGGGATGAGAGAGTTGATCCTGTGGTAGAAGATGTATTCCACTATGAAGGAGGTATCAAGGAATTTGTTACCTACTTAAACCGTGGAAATGAACCTCTTTATCCGGAAGTAATCTACTGTGAGGGAGAAAAGGATGGAGTTTATGTGGAAGTTGCCATGCAGCACAATGATTCTTACAATGATTCTTCCTACAGTTTTGTAAATAATATTGTAACTCCGGAAGGAGGAACCCATCTGGCAGGATTCAGGGGTGCCCTGACCAAGACCTTTAACAACTATGCCAGAGAAAATAAGATTTTAAAGGATTCTGATGCAGCTTTTAGTGGGGAAGATATCAGAGAAGGTCTGACAGCCATTATCAGTATTAAGATTGAGGAGCCTCAGTTTGAGGGACAGACAAAGCAGAAACTTGGAAACAGTGAAGCAAGAGGAGCTGTGGACAGTATTGTAAGTGAACAGCTTACTTACTTCCTTGAGCAGAATCCTACTGTTGCAAAGTCTATCTGTGAGAAAACGCTTCTTGCACAGCGTGCAAGAGAAGCTGCAAGAAAGGCAAGAGATCTCACCAGAAGAAAAACCGCATTGGAAGGAATGTCTCTTCCCGGAAAGTTGGCTGACTGTTCCGATAAGGATCCGAAAAATTGCGAAATCTTTATCGTTGAGGGAGATTCCGCCGGTGGATCAGCAAAAACAGCCAGAAGCCGTGCAACTCAGGCAATTCTTCCTTTGAGAGGTAAGATCCTGAATGTGGAGAAGGCAAGAGAAGACAAAATTTATGCAAATGCAGAGATCAAAGCAATGATCACCGCCTTTGGAACAGGTATTCATGAAGATTTTGATATAGAAAAACTTCGTTACCACAAGATCATTATCATGACCGATGCCGATGTGGACGGTGCTCACATTGCAACATTGATGCTGACATTTTTGTATCGGTTTATGCCGGAACTGATCCGTCAGGGATATGTTTACCTGGCACAGCCGCCTCTTTATAAGATTGAGAAAAATAAAAAGGTTTGGTATGCATACAGTGATGAGGAGTTAAAGCAGATCATCAATGAGATCGGCCGTGACGGAAATAATAAGATCCAGCGTTATAAAGGACTGGGTGAGATGGATGCGGAGCAGCTTTGGGAGACAACCATGGATCCGGAGAGACGTATTCTGAAACGAGTAGTGATCAATGACGAAAATTCTTCTGAGGTAGATGTCACATTCTCTACCCTAATGGGTGATAAAGTAGAACCCAGACGAGAATTTATAGAAGAAAATGCAAAATATGTACAGAATCTGGACATCTAATTAGGAGGACACAACAAGATGGATGACAAAATATTTGATCAGATCCATGAGGTGGATCTGAAAAAAACAATGGAAAGCTCATATATCGATTATGCTATGAGTGTTATTGCCAGCCGTGCTCTTCCGGATGTAAGAGATGGTCTGAAGCCGGTACAGCGTCGTGTTCTTTATTCTATGATCGAGCTGAATAACGGACCGGACAAGCCTCACAGAAAATGTGCCCGTATCGTCGGTGATACCATGGGTAAATATCATCCTCATGGTGACAGTTCCATTTACGGTGCATTGGTAAATATGGCCCAGGAGTGGTCTACAAGATATCCACTGGTAGACGGACATGGAAACTTTGGTTCTGTGGACGGAGACGGTGCGGCAGCTATGCGATATACAGAAGCAAGACTTAGCAAGATATCCATGGCAATGCTGGAAGATATCAACAAAGATACTGTTGATTTTATGCCGAACTTTGATGAGACAGAGAAGGAACCGGTGGTTCTTCCCAGCCGTTATCCCAATCTTCTGGTGAACGGTACAACCGGAATTGCGGTTGGTATGGCAACCAATATTCCCCCTCACAATCTTCGTGAAGTAGTGAATGCAGTGGTAAAGATCATTGATAATCAGGTGGAAGAAGATCGTGACACAGATCTGGATGAACTTCTTCAGATTGTTCAGGGACCTGATTTTCCTACCGGCGGAACCATTTTAGGCCACGCGGGAATTGATGAAGCATATCGTACCGGACGTGGCAAGATCCGTGTCCGTGCGGTGACAGATATTGAACCTATGGCTAATGGAAAGAACCGTATCGTAGTAACGGAACTTCCCTACATGGTGAATAAAGCCCGGCTCATCGAGAAGATTGCAGAACTGGTAAAAGATAAAAAAGTAGATGGAATTACAGACCTTCGTGATGAATCTTCCCGTGAAGGAATGAGAATCTGTATTGAGCTGAGAAGAGATGTAAATCCTACCGTTGTATTAAATACACTGTTCAAACATACACAGCTTCAGGATACTTTTGGTGTGATCATGCTGGCTCTTGTAAATAATGAGCCGAAGATTTTAAACCTGAAGGAGATGCTCTACTATTATCTGGAACATCAGAAAGATGTAGTAACCAGAAGAACAAAATATGATCTGAATAAAGCAGAAGAAAGAGCCCATATTTTGCAGGGATTGCTTATTGCTTTGGATAATATTGACGAAGTGATCCAGATCATCCGTAATTCTGAAAATGTTACAGCAGCGAAACTGCAGTTAATGGAGAGATTCTCTTTAAGTGATGCTCAGGCACAGGCTATCGTGGATATGCGTCTGCGTGCACTGACAGGTCTGGAAAGAAGCAAGCTGGAAGCAGAATACAAAGAACTGCAGATCAGAATCGCTGAATTGAAAGCTATTCTTGCAGATGAGAAGAGACTTCTTACTGTAATCAAGGAAGAGATCAGCCTCATCGCAGAAAAATATGGTGATGAAAGAAGAACTTCCATCGGTTTTGATGAATATGATATTTCCATGGAAGATCTGATCCCGGTTACCAATACCGTGGTAACATTCACAAAACTTGGTTATATCAAGAGAATGAATGTGGATAACTTTAAGGCGCAGCATCGCGGCGGTAAAGGAATCAAGGGAATGGAGACCATTGAGGATGACTATATCGTGGAAATGATGATGACCACATCCCATCATTACCTGATGTTCTTTACCAATATGGGAAGAGTTTACCGTCTGAAAGCATACGAGATTCCGGAATGTTCCAGAACAGCACGTGGAACCGCCATTGTGAACCTGTTGCAGCTGCAGCCGGAAGAGAAGATCACATCCATGATTCCCTTAAAGGAATACAGAGATGATGAATTCCTTTTCATGGCTACAAAGAAAGGTATCGTAAAGAAAACTAGACTTTCCGAATACGCAAATATCCGAAAGACAGGATTGACAGCCATCAATTTACGTGAAGATGATAAACTCATTGAAGTGAAGAAGACCAATAACGAAGAAGATATTATTCTTATCACAAAATTTGGTCAGTGTATCCGTTTCCATGAAAAGGATGTGCGTAATACAGGAAGAGCATCCATGGGTGTCATCGGTATGAATCTCTCCGATCAGGATGACGTCATCGCTATGCAGCTGGCTTCCCAGGGAGATTCTCTGATGATCGTATCAGCAAGAGGCCTTGGAAAGTGCACTTTAACATCTGAATTTACCACACAGAATCGTGGCGGTAAGGGTGTAAAATGTTATAAGATCACCGAAAAGACAGGTAATATTGTAGGTGCAAAGGCTGTCAATGAAGATGATGAAGTAATGCTGATCACCACAGAAGGTATCATCATAAGGATTAAGGTAAATGATACCGCATTGTTAGGAAGAGTTACCTCCGGTGTGAAACTGATGAACTTGAAGGATGATGTGGTGATTGCCAGCATCGCAAAGGTTCGCAAAGATGATACCATTTTAGAAGAGTCTCAGGAAGAAGTTTTGGAAGAAACACAGGAAGAACCGGAAGCAGAAGAATCAGAGGATAAATAAAGGAAGTATGAAATGGTAAGAGATATATCGGTTCATCAGGTTACAGATCATCTTGCAGATATGTGTATTCAGGCAAATCATTATTTGTCAAAGGATATGGACTGCAGATTAAAACAGGCCACAGAGGAGGAAAAATCTCCTCTTGGCCGAAAAATACTGAATCAGCTTCAGGAAAATCTTCAGATTGCAGATCAGGAGATGATCCCAATCTGTCAGGATACAGGAATGGCAGTGGTATTTCTGGAGATAGGTCAGGATGTTCATTTTGTTGACGGTGATCTGACGGAGGCTGTGAATGAAGGAATCCGCCGAGGATATGTGGATGGATATCTTCGCAAATCAGTGGTAGGAGATCCCATTGAGAGAGTAAATACAAAGGACAATACACCGGCTGTTATTCACACTTCCATTGTAAAAGGAGATCAGGTAAAGATTACACTGGCTCCGAAAGGATTTGGAAGTGAAAATATGAGCCGTGTATTTATGCTGAAACCGGCTGACGGAATTGAGGGTGTCAAAGATGCCATTCTTACCGCAGTGAAAGATGCAGGCCCCAATGCCTGTCCTCCCATGGTGGTGGGAGTTGGAATCGGGGGGACTTTTGAAAAATGTGCCCTCATGGCGAAACAGGCATTGACCAGAAATCTGGATGAAAAGCCGGAAACACCCTGGGTAAGAGAACTGGAAGAGGAGATGCTTTATAAAATTAATTGTCTTGGTATCGGACCCGGAGGATTGGGAGGCAGCACTACAGCTCTTGCAGTAAATATTAATACTTATCCAACCCATATTGCAGGACTTCCGGTGGCGGTAAATATCTGTTGTCATGTGAATCGCCATGTGACAGAGATCATTTAGTTTTAAACAGAATGAGATGGAGTAAAGATGGATCAGTATATTCATACACCAATTACAGAAGAAGTAACGGCGGATCTTCGGGCAGGGGATTATGTTTATATTACAGGAACACTTTATGTAGCCCGGGATGCAGCACATAAGAGAATGATGGAAGCACTGGATCGCGGAGATGAACTGCCTATAGATATAAAGGATGCGACAATTTATTACATGGGACCTTCTCCGGCCAGAGAGGGAAGACCCATTGGGTCTGCAGGACCTACAACAGCCAGCCGGATGGATAAGTATGCTCCCCGGTTGCTTGATCTGGGACAGAAGGCCATGATCGGAAAAGGAAAAAGAACAAAGGAAGTGTTGGATGCCGTAGTAAGAAACCATGCCGTGTATTTTGCAGCGGTAGGCGGTGCCGGGGCACTTCTCTCCAAGTGTATCAAAAAATCAGAGATTGTATGTTACGAAGATCTTGGAGCAGAAGCCATCCGCAAAATAGAAGTGGAAAATTTTCCTGTTATTGTTGTGGCTGATCGTTATGGCAATAATTTGTACGAAACAGCAGTAAAAGAATACGCTGTCATATAGGAACATGATGAAAAAAGATAATCTGGAACAACTGGAAGAAGATGCTATCCATTCCGGGCACAGCGATGATTACATTTCCTTTACCAATCGCTGTAAAGATCAGTGGTATGATGGAATTTTTTCTCTGGATGAGGATTCTTATGAAAATAGAAGTACCCATAAAGATGAAAAAGAAGATTATACGGATCTGATCACCAGTATCACAAAGGATCAGGGTCTTTTAAAATTATATCAGGCTGTGAGTTTTTCCCTTCTTGCAGAGGAAGGAAAAAAGAGAGGATTGCCGGAAGAGGTTGCATCCTCTCTGGTGAGGAATGCATTGATCGGTCTGAATCATGCTCATACCACAGATCAGTTAGTAGAATGCAGTCAATGGATAGAAAAGAGATTTCATGATAAGTATGTTGAGTTTCATTACGAAAAATATTCTTATCATGTAAAGAAAGCTGTTGAATTGATCTATCAGTATAAAAGAAAACAGATTTCTTTAGAAAAGATAGCAGGTGATCTGAAATTAAACCCATCCTATTTGTCCCGTATCTTTAAAAAAGAAACAGGAAAAACCGTGTCAGAATATATTCTGATGGTAAAGATGGATCAGGCGAAGCTGTTGATGGAAAGCGGAGTATACCAGTTGCACGAGGTCAGTGAATTGATGGGTTACAGCAGTTATACTTATTTTTCCCAAAGATTTAAAAAGTATTTTGGTGTTTCCCCGGAACAATATTTAAAAGAAAATCGTTCATAAGGAATAAATGTTTAGAAAAACTGTGAGATATGTCACAGTTTTTTCTTTTGAAGAAAAAGTAAAAAAATATATAGAAAAGAAAAAATATATTATATTTCAAAAATGGATTGTCCCATAATAAAGAAAAAAGGAGAAATGCCATGAGTCAAAAAGGATATAACCCGATTCTTCCTTTGGATGAGTATATTCCGGATGGAGAACCTCATGTATTTGGTGATCGTATTTATCTGTTCGGATCGCATGATACAGAGGGAGGTCTTAGGTATTGCGCTGAGGAAAATTATGTGGGATGGTCAGCCCCAGTATCAAATCCTACCGAATGGAGATATGAGGGGATTTTGTATGAAGCAAAGCAGGATCCCGATTATCAGCCCGGTGAACATAATGATCTGTATGCGCCGGATGTAGTAAGGGGAAATGACGGCAGATATTATCTGTATTATAACTTTGTGTGCTCCGGATCTGCAGCTTCCTTTCATGATTCCGTGAAGGTGGCTGTATGTGATACTCCGGTAGGAAAATATGAATATCTGGGATTTGTAAAAAATCCGGATGGAACACCACAGAAGGAATACCTTATGGGTGATCCGGCAGTGATCAATGATGATGGAGTCATTCGTCTTTACTGCGGCTGGTCTCTTTCCATGGTAGCTGCAGGTGCCCATGCCCAGGGAAGGGGAATGGAAGACGAGGAAAAGCAGGATTATAAAGCCGCGGAACAAAAGCAGCAGGCAGCGCCACAGATGCCGGAGCCGGGATCTGAAGCAATGAAATATGCACTGGCTTCCGTATACAAAATGCTGTTCCATCGGGATGAGGAAGCAACAAAAGATTTAAAGTATCCCCTGATGGGAGCCAATGTCATGGAACTGGAAGATGACATGATGACAGTAAAGGGAGAAGTCAAAAGAATCGTTGCCGGTCAGTTTGACACTCCAAAAGACAGTGAATTTTTTGGTCATGCTTTTTATGAGGCTGCTTCTATCCGCAAGATCAACGGAACATATTATTTCATCTATTCTTCCGAAAACAGTAATGAGTTATGCTACGCCATCAGTGATAAACCGGATCAGGATTTTCATTATGGCGGAACCATCATTTCCAATGGAGATGTTGGTTATGAAGGAAGAAAAGCGGAAGACAGGCTTAATATGACAGCAAATGATCATGGAAGCTTGGAATGCATCAATGGACAATGGTATATTTTCCATCATCGTCAGACCCACAAATCCACATTCAGCCGTCAGGCCTGTGCGGAAAAAGTAGAAATTCAGCCGGACGGAAGCATTCCGCAGGTAGAATGTACCAGTATGGGATTAAGAGAAGGCCTTTTGCAGCCAGAAGGACAATATCCGGCGGTGATTTCCTGTGTACTTACCAATGGTCATATGCCTCATTGTACCAATACCAGATTGGAAGATGATATCCCCTGCATTACAGACAGTGATGGAGAGCGTTATATTACAGACATTACCCATGGAACCAAAATAGGATACAAGTATTTTGATTTTAATGGATCCTATGATCTAGAAATCACTTATCGCGGTAAAGGAACAGGAAAGATGGAAGTTTATTCCTCTCATCAGTTGCTGGGTGTTATAGATTGTAAAGAATCCGGTGAATGGACAAAAGCAAAAACAAAGATCTGTGTAAATGGAAAAGAGCCCTTATTCTTCTGTTTCACCGGTGAGGGAAAGATGGATTTACTTTCTTTTCAGTTTTGTTAGTTTTTTAGTCATAGAAAAGGAGATTTATTATGTCAACAAAAAAGAAAACTGGCCTGTTAAATGCCAGTGAGCGTGATGGTGTACAGTATCGAAAAGCAAAAATATGGGAATTGATCATAGCAAATGCCCAGAGCGGGTGCACCATATCATTTTATCTGCTGTTAGGATTTGCCAGCATGATCGCAACCCAGGGATATGGTATTGCAGTGGCCCTTGCAGGAACACTTCTTACCGTGTCCGGATTTTTTGACGGATTTACCGATGCCCTGTTTGCAGCGTTATTTGAAAAGTTTAATCCCAAAAAAGGAAAGATCCGAATCTTTATTTTTATCGGATGGGTATGCTCTGCACTGAGTGCTGTTGTACTTTACAGCTGGGCTTCCGGAAAGTTTACCGGTGTGGCAGGAGTGGTAGTATTTTTGATTGCCTATAACCTTTTTAGAATTGGATATACTATCAACGGAACCGGCGGCGGAACCATCGGAATTGTTATTACCAATGATCCGACACAAAGACCTATGAACAGTGTATTGGGAACCATGTATTCTTATCTGGTGCCCATCCTTTATACCAATGTGATCACTTTTGTGATCCTTCCGAAGTATAATAATCAGTACAACATCGAAATGTTTGGTGAGATGGTATGGTGGTTTGTCATTGGTTCCTTTGTTTTCTTTGTACTTACCTGTATTGGTATCCGGAACGTGGATGTGGGAGAGACCTTTGAAACTATCAGCAAAGATGGAAAGAAAGATGAAAAAGTTACCTTTAAGGATATGTGGTCTGTTCTGAAAGATAACCGGAATGTTCAGATGTATATGATAACAGGTATTTCTGACAGACTGGCACAGATGACAGGAACACAGTCCATCGTAATTACACTTTTGAACGGAGTATTGATCGGCAGTTATGCAGCTACAACAATGGTAGGTAACTTTACACAGATTGTAGGAATCGTATTTGCCTTTGGAGGCGGTATCTTTATTGCAAAATGGGGTGCAAAGAAATCCACAGTTGTATGGTCCTGGATCAGTATTGCTATTTCTGCAGCCATGGTTGTTTACTGTTTCCTTCTGGGAGGACCGGTTGGAATGAAGAAACTGGGAGTTATGGGATTCCCCATTGTGCTCTGGGCAGTATTTAACCTGGCAAAGACAGGTGCTATGATGATCCTGACAACAACGGCAGGTTCCATGAAGGCGGACATTGTGGATTATGAATATGAGAGATCCGGAAGATATATGCCTGCGGTAGTATCCGGCGTTTACTCTTTCATCGATAAATTCATCTCATCCTTCGGTACCAGTATCGCAGCATTTGCCATTACTCTGGTAGGATACACTACCACCGTACCTCAGATGGGAGATGAAGCTACCTGGCCGAAATTCTGGATGTGTATGTTCCTGGTATTCGGACTTCCCATTATTGGCTGGCTGTGTAATATAGTGGCTATGAAGTTCTATACATTGGATCGTGAAAGAATGGTGGAAGTTCAGAAGAACTTGAATGCAAGAAGAGAGGCAGCGAAAGATACTGCAGAAAATGAATAAATCATTATTATTACATAATGGAAGGCTGCACTGGAACTTGAGCCAGGCAGCCTTTTTTAGTAGAATATAAACAAAATCATTTAAAAAGAAGGTGTAGTATGAAAAAAGGGGATTTTAACAGAGATTGGACTTTTGTTAACAAAACAACAAAAGAAAAAAGGAAGATAAACCTGCCGTATGATGCTATGATTCACGAAAAAAGGCAGCCGGACTGTAAAAACGGAAAAAATACAGGATATTTTCCCGGTGGTACCTATCTTTACAGCAAGAAATTTGACGCCCCATGGGAATGGGATGGCAAATACATTGTGCTGGAATTCGAGGGAGTTTACCAGAATGCCACTGTCTTTTTGAACGGTGAGAAACTGACATTCCATCCCTATGGATATACCGGATTTTCTGTAGATCTTACAGAAAAGCTGAAGTATGGGGAAGAAAATGAAATCTGTGTAGAAGCAGACAACAAAGGGGAACCCTGCAGCCGCTGGTATTGCGGCAGCGGGATTTACCGCCCCGTCTGGCTTTATGTGGGAGAGAAAGAACACATAGAAGTGGACGGCATCCGTATTCGGACCATCCAGGCGGAGCCTGCCAAAATCCATCTGGATGTGGTATGTACCACAGAAGAGGTGGTTGCGGAAATCTTTGACACAAAAAGCGGCACAGAAAAAAAGGTTGCAGAGGGAAAAGGAACTTCCTGCGAGATTCTGATTCCGGATGCGGATCTCTGGTCCTGTGAGACTCCGAACCTTTACCTTTGCCGGGTAAGTGTTTATAAAGATGGTGTGATGAAGGATACCATGGATCAGATGTTTGGTATCTGCAAGATCACCTGGGGTACGAGGGGATTATTTATCAATGGGCATGAAACGAAACTCAGAGGTGCCTGCATACATCATGATAACGGTGTGCTGGGAGCCTGTGAATATCCTGCAGCAGCAGAACGTCGGGTTAAAATCTTAAAAGAGGCGGGATACAATGCAGTCCGTATGGCACATCATCCCATGTCAAAAGCAATGCTGAACGCCTGTGACAAATATGGTCTTTATGTGATGGATGAGTTCAGCGATATGTGGTATGAGCATAAAACCCGTTATGACTATGCATCCTACTTTATGGAATGGCATCAGGCAGATCTGACCTACATGGTACAAAAAGATATCTGTCATCCCTCTGTGATCATGTATTCTATCGGAAACGAAGTGACGGAAACATCCCAGGCAACAGGAATCAAACTGACAGGCAGCATGAGTCAGCTGGTTAGAGAACTGGATGATTCCAGACCGGTGACCTGTGGCATCAATATGTCCTTAAATGTGATGAATTTTGCAGGGATGGGTGTTTATCAGCCGGAGCCGGGGGAACCTGTGGTGGATAAAGGACCGAAGAATCAGAAGGCAATGGTATTTCTGAAGCAGGTAATGGCGGGAATGTCTTCTCATGGAAAAGACAATCCCATGGATACAGCCAGCGGTCAGGACGATGGTAAAAAAGACGGAAAACTGGTAGGAAGTGAATACTTTAACCAGATGATGATTCAGATGAAGGAAATGCAAAACCAGGTGGTAACGCAGGAAGTTGCCAAAGTCCTTTCGGAAGATGCCTATGAAAAACTGGATATTGCAGGGTATAATTATGCCACAGCCCGTTACGAGATGGATGCCAAAGATTATCCAAACCGTGTGTCGGTAGGATCTGAAACACTGCCCCAGAAAATATATACAAACTGGCAGAAAGTGAAAAAACTCCCCTATATTATTGGTGATTTTATGTGGACAGGATGGGATTACATTGGAGAAGCTGGCATAGGTGCCTTTGTTTATGACAGTGTAGGATCCAAAAACAAGGAATATCCATTTTTACTTGCAGGATGCGGTGTCATCGATATCCTTGGACATCCCCGGCCGGAAATATGGCTGAACAAGTCTGTGTTTGAACTGACCAAAAAACCTTATATCAGTGTGGAGCCGGTAACCCACTCCCATGAAAATCATTTGATCGGCGCATGGAGATTTTCTGACGGCGTTCATTCCTGGTCCTGGGAGGGATGTGAAGGAAAAAAAGCAGAGATCATCGTATACTCTTCAGAAAAGGAAGTGGAGCTGTTCCAAAACGGAGCATCCCTTGGACGAAAGCCGGTATCAGAATGTCAGGTGAAATTTGAGACAGTATATGAACAGGGAAGCCTTGTGGCAGTTTCTTATGATGCCAATGGCGTGGAAACAGGTCGTGACGAACTTCATACAGCGGAGGAAA
This sequence comes from uncultured Pseudobutyrivibrio sp., assembly GCA_945946605.1. Taxonomy (GTDB): domain Bacteria; phylum Bacillota; class Clostridia; order Lachnospirales; family Lachnospiraceae; genus Pullilachnospira_A. Next base: position 27,010 of record CAMEWP010000001.1, read on the forward strand.
GTGATCGTCTGACCCTTACGGCAGATAAGAGGAATCTTTCGGCAGATGGACAGGACCTGTGTTATATTGACATTGATCTGACGGATGATAAGGGAACCATAAAATCCGGAAAGGACTGCCGGATATCCCTTCAGGTGAAAGGCGTTGGAAGTCTGGCAGGACTGGGAAATGCAGCCCCCTGCACAGAGGAAGATTATGTCTCAGACAACACAGTAACTTATTACGGAAGAGCACAGGCGGCGATCCGTTCAGGTTATGAGAAGGGATGTATCCGTGTGACAGTTTCTGCGGAGGGCTATCGTGACCAGCAGATAGAAATTACGGTGGAATAGCCTGATATTTTGCAGTTGGATAGATGGTGTTGTAACATTTTAAAAAAATGATTGACAAGATACATTAAATTCGGTAGAATAAACAATGCGTTGTTAATAATATCATATTATTCGACCAAGTGGAGAAGTACTCAAGTGGCCGAAGAGGTGCCCCTGCTAAGGGTATAGGTCGGGTGACCGGCGCGAGGGTTCAAATCCCTCCTTCTCCGTGAGAGCAAGACAGATGTCTTGCTCTTTTATTTTGCCTATATCCTTATGTCACACAAAAAGATAAATGTTAAAAGAAAAACCCGGAAAACTCTCCCCTCACAGGGAAAGCCTTCCGGGTTTTCATGATAAATACATGATCTTATGTAGTCTGTTATGTAATATAAGATATCAGACGGTATTTTTTATAAAATCTTGCAGTTTGCACCATCAAGATCAGGAAGATCTTCTTTGTTTGCACCTACACTGATATAAAATTCGATATCTGCTGCAGAGGAAATATCATTTAACTTCTGAACAAAAACGGAAAGATTATCCATTGTGATATTCGCCTGTTTTAAAACACTGTCAATGAGAACTGTCTCAATGTCGTTATTTCCCGCTGCCATTCCGTACAGGAAACCTGCCAGCTCTTCCAATGTAGCGATGTCTCTGTAGTCATCCATGCAGACTGTACGCACATTAAAGTCAACAGTGATGGTGTCGCGGTGACTGGTCTTGATCAGCACCACATTGCCGTTTGAGGATTTTACCTTCTCGTTAGCCAGCGCGATAAGCTGCTGTGTCTTACCGGATCCCTTGGGTCCCACAATTAAATTAACCATAGCAAATTCTCCTTTACCTTCGTATTGTTTTGAGTTATGTAAATTTGCCCCTAATACTTATATCTCTATTATGTACGAAAATGTCTCAGTGTACAACTAAAAAAAAGAAAAATCTGAAAATTTTTTAATATCGTTTGATGGCATCATCTTTGTCATCGGTGCTGTTGTCGATGCAGCGGATCTCTACCTCATAAGAGTAGGAATCATTTACCTTAACGGTAACGGTATCTCCCACCTTATGGCCCCGAATAGCAGAACCAAGAGGTGATTCGATACTGATGAGCCCTTTCTGGGAATTGCTGCGGATGGAGGTTACCAGTTTGTAGGTTTCTTCCACGTCATCTTCCGGAATATAAATGGTAACGGTATTGTTGATGCCCACTTCATCATCCTTTGAATCATCAGAAACAATGGTGGCATTTTTTACCATGCGCTCCAGGTAGCGGATCCGGCTCTCATTCTGGTTTTTATCTCTCTTGGCAGCATAATATTCAAAGTTTTCACTGAGATCGCCCTGGGCTCTGGCTTCCTTTACGGCCTCGATGGCTTCTTTACGGACAACCAGCTTACGGTGTTCGATCTCCTTCTCAATCTTTTCCACATCAGATTTTGTTAAACGTTCTCCCATCTTGTCATTTCCTCTTTCTTTTTTTATATATAGGACCGGGTGGCTGTGGGAATGTTTGTAAAAGTTCTTTCTGTCTCGTACATACGCATCCCTTTCAGTTATTTCCCTTTTTGGATCGCTGGCTGTCATTGGATATTTCCCGTCCTGCCACTGCAGGATGATGATAAACGATGTCCGTCCAATGTTTGACATTTGTCCTGGCAGGTGTTCGCCCGGTAAATACAACAATTTGGCCAATTTCTGCGCTGCCTTACGGGTGCACGAATGAGGCGGCCGATGTTTGTCAAAGCACCGACCCATTGGTCGGTGACGCTTGACAAACAAGGACAATATCTACCGAAAGAGTGCACCCTTAGACAGCCCTGAAATTGATGCCATGTTGTATATTACCGGACGGACACCGCCAGGCAAAAGTCAAAGCAGTGTCCGGACATCGCAGCATTCCTGCAGTGGCAGAGACTGGGAAATATGGCCAATTCCAGCCAATGCTTTTCCAAAAAGAAAAACAACTGTAAAGGGATGGATGTACCCTGACACCAAAAGAGTTTACAAACATTCCCACAGCCACCTGCCAAGTATAACACAAAGAGAGGAAAATGACGAGATGGGGGGAATGTTTTACAAGTCTTGTGAAAAAGATTAGAGGGAGAGAGGGGAGACACCTGTGATGCCGGAAAGATCCATCTCGGTTCCGATAAAGTATCCGTCGATCTCATAGTAGTTTAAGTGTGTTGCTTCGGAAGAAGGTATCTTCGAAGGCTTGTAAAATACATAGATGATATCCGGATAAGATGCACCGGCAGCTCTCTGCTGAAAATGTTTTTTTGTTTCCTGATCCGCTAAGGAGGTCATGTCCCGGCTCATGTATGTCACATTTAAGGACAGATCATAAGAGAGAGCGTATTCCCAGAAAGGACAGGGAAACTCCGGATTACACTGAATATACCAGCTGGTAGGATTGCAGAACATGATCCGGGTAGAATTTTCACCTAAAATTTCCCAGGCGGGGGAAACAAAGGGAAGCTGGGGATCATCGTATTCTGTGGTGTATGCTTCATGTTTAAATTCCAGTGCGGGCATCAGATCCACTGTCTGCAGAAGCAGGGCTCCGGAAAAGAGGACCACCAGGAATCTGTGGCCGGCAGCCTTCCCGGAAAGCAGCCGGATCAGCCCTATGAGGATCAGAGCCATGACCCCGTAATATACAGGCCAGATCAGGCGTCCGGTGGAGCGGAAAACGCTGAGCAGACGGTAAATAACGTCGGGATAATCAATCTCATAGATCACATGATCTCCCAGGGTAGCCCTTGGACTCAGAGCCAGAAACAAAAAGACCAGAAGGCAGAGAGAAACACTGATGATCCAGGAAACGGTTACACGCTGTATTGGCTGTATGGGGCGGTGCGACTTTTGCCGTAAGATGCTGCGGACCAAAGTGATGCAAAAAAGAATTGCAAGAACTGCAAGTACAGCAAGCAGCAGGATCATGCCTAATCCCAGATAGGAAAAACCTTCCTGCTGCCAGGGAGTCATATCCGAAAGAGCAGGCAGGAAAGAAGAATAATTCTGTGGGGAAAAGATAAAATTGATGTCTTTGATCTCCAGCAGATAGTTCCCGGGATTGAACCAGCCGTTCAAATTGTGGGAAAGATCCGTCAGACGCTCGGAGGAAGCGGATACATTTCCGTAAAAAAGACCCATGATCCAACCGAAAAAGCCCGTAAAGGCCAGGGGAACCAACAGATCTGCAGGAAGACGCTTCCACTCGCTGCGAACAATGTTTTTCTGCAGAAGAAAACAGAGATAGATCCCCAGTACCATGGGGGTAAAATAGGCGTTGATCAAAAGGGAGATAACCGAAAGAATCGTCCAGTAACAGAGAATCTGCCGGTTACTTTTCGTTTCCCGCAGTCTGGTGTAATAGATCCAGAGGCAGAAGGCTGCAGGGATCAGAAAATGGGCGGAAAGGGCAGTGTGGTAAAAAGTGCGTTTCAGCATCACCGGAGAAAGAACGAAAAATGCTGCACTGATGCTGTTTAAGAACAGGTTGTCAGTAAAAGCCCTGGTAAGCAGAGCGGAAAAACCGCCCATCAGCATATGACAGAGCAGTTCAAAAATACCAAAATACTGGAAGGTTTCCGGCAGGATGGGAGAGAGCAGTTTGAAAATAAAAGCAAACAGCGGAATGGAGTCTGTATAGATCACGGAGACAGGGGAGGAAAAGATTCCTTCTGTCAAACCCAGCGGAAACTGCCAGGGGGTATTGCGATAGGAGATCCACCCCAGATAATGCTGGGTCAGATCCCAAAGATCTTCCGTGCGGGTGGAGTCAAGAAGCCAGGCATCATAGGTCACATCCAGAACCCGGATGCCGTAGATCATGATAAAAAGGATCCCGCCGATCAGACACCCTAACCAGAAGGTGTCGGAAACATGATGTTTATTGTGACGGTTTATTTTTTTTAAGGTTGAGATCATAGCGTTCATATCCTGTAAAATTCCTTCCGGGTAAATTTATATGATATCTGATCTTTTAGATCGCTCAGCTGCCTGATACTTACTGGACAGTATATCAAAAACAGCGGAGAAAAGTCAAAGAAGGTTGCCACCCAACACCACGGATGGTATACTGAAAAACATGAAAAGGAAGAATTATCCGGCAATCGATATTGCAAAATTTATTATGGCCATTCTGGTGGTGGCAATCCATGTAAGACCTTTTGGAGGGACTGTGGGCTTTCTGTTTGATGACTGTATCGCCCGCATTGCAGATCCTCTGTTTTTTGCCATCACTTCTTTTTTTATGTTTCAAAAAGCATTTGGGGAGCAGTTATCCTGGAAATGTCTGGGAACATATATGAAACGCATCGGGCTGCTGTATGGCTGCTGGGTGCTGCTTCACAGTTATGTGATCTTAAAGAGGGCACTTTATCTCACCGGCGGCGGATGGGACATGATCCGTTATCTGCTGCAGCAGATCTTTCTCAGCGGTCCATACGGTGCATTGTGGTTTCTCACAGCCCTGCTTTTGGCGATACCACTGACGTTTGCCCTGACCAAATGGATAGGACCCAATCTGACATTGCTGGTTTCCTGTCCTTTTTACCTGTATCTTGTATTAGAACTTGGTTACACCCATCTGGTGGAAGATGTGACCCTGCTGAATCAGACGGCGGATCTGGTGGGGAAAATATTTTTCTGGCAATGGAACGGACTGACCTTTGGATTCTTTTTCTGCGCGCTGGGAATGTGGATAGCCTGGAGACGGCAGGGTGCAGCCAGCCATCAAATGCCGGATGGGATAAAACCGAAAAAAAGCACCTGTTGGGGGCTGGTGATGAGCCTTGTGGGACTTGTGGCGGAGGCAGTGTGCATGAAACGGCTGGAACTTGGAACGGATTTTGCGGCCATGTTTTTTATGATCCCCCTGACGGCCTTTCTTCTGGAATGGTTATTAGACCTTCCTCTTAGACAAAAGAAAAGTTATGTGATACTGAGAAATGCCAGTGTTCTGATCTTTACCATGCATTTTGGAATTATGGAACTGCTGCAGCAGCTGCTGAAACAGGTGGACTGGTATATGGAAAATACAACCATACAGTATGTAACGGTATTGGCAGTGACGCTGTTGCTGTCCGGAGTAATCCTTTATCTGTCTAAGCACTGTAAGGCATTCCACTGGATGAAGATATTGTATTAAAGGATGAGTTGGAGATGGAAACAACGGGAAAAACAGCAGAACTTGCACCGGAGAGAAGTTCAAACTTTGAATTGATGCGCATCGTGCTAATGGTGGCCATGGTAGCCCATCATTATGTGGTGAATTCCGGCTTGGAACAGTTGTATGAACTGCCGGGACTGCAGCCGGACATGCTGTTTTTACAGATCTTTGGCATGTTCGGAAAGACAGGCATCAACTGTTTTACACTGCTTACCGGATATTTTATGGTAACATCCCGGGTAAATCTCCGGAAGTTTTTGAAGGTCTATCTGGAAGTAAAGTTTTATTATATAGGATTTTATCTGCTGTTTCTGCTGACAGGTTATGAAGCATTTTCTTTCGTCACCCTGAAACAGGCATTGTTTAATGTGATCTATGAGGTTAACTGGCTGTACACAGGTACATATATCGTCTTCTTTTTGCTGATCCCTGTATGCAACTGTGTGATCAGACATATCACAAAGGTACAGTACCGGTATACCCTGGCGTTTGGATTTGTTTACTATACGCTGATATCCACCTTTACGGAATTGGACACCTTCTCCTATCTGGGATGGATGGCAGTGATGTATTTTCTGGGAGGTTACATCCGGCTGTATAAGGAAAAATGGACCGAAAGCCTTTCGGGGGCATTGGCAGGACTTGGAATTTCCCTTGTGCTCATGTGTCTGAGTATTGGATATATTGATGTCAATGGTCTGGGAGGAAATGCCTGCGCTTATTACTATTTTGTAAATGACTCCCATAAGATCCTGGCCTTGTGCTGTTCGGTGTGTATCTTTTTGGTGTTTAAGAATCTTAAGATCCCACAGAACCGCCGGATCAATCAGGTGGCGGCCTCCACATTCGGGATTCTTTTGATCCATACCAACAGTCATGCCATGAGAAGATTCCTCTGGAAAGATGTATTTGATAATACAGGAGCATATATGCAGGGAAACATTGTTCTTCATGCCCTTGTTACGGTAGCTCTGGTCTTTGGGGTATCACTGCTGATAGATATGGCAAGGATCCGCTGGGTGGAAAGACCGTTGTTTCGACGGCTGGATCAATGCAGCTGGTTTCAGAAAGCAGAGAAAAAAATAGGTGAAATATGGAACATGTGAGAAATGAGAAGAATCAGGGAGACCATCCCCAAAATCATCAGGAGCAGAAGATCAGACATAAGACAGCACTGATAACGGTTCCTCTGATTGTGGTGGCATTTTTTGTTTTCTTTGGAATGAAAATCTGCGGGTTTATGGACGCCAGCCGCAATTATGATATTTACCGGATCAGGTCTAACCGGGATAAGGGAAATGTACAGGCAGTCATCGATCATGATGAGCAGACCACCTGGGGATGCAATGATTACTGGGAGAAAAATAAGGCAGGGGATTATATCCTTTTTACCTTCGCCAAAGAAAAGACATTGCAGCAGGTGACCATTGTGGGAAAATGTCCGGATGATATTCTTTTTTACGAAAAACAGGAAGATGGCTGGATACAGATCCCCGTGGATAAAGAAGAAAATCAGTATTTTTTCCAGAGAGAAGTGACAACCAAAGAGTTGAAGATTGTTACCGGTGAAGGAGCCGGCAAAAAGAAATGGGATGTAAAGGAAATCATATTTTTATAAAAGAAAATCGAAAACTGGTGATATTTCTGGCTGCTGCCGGGGTATTGATGCTCCTCTATGATATTTTGGGAGTGGATCATTTTATCGGCTATATTGACGGAGAGGCGTATTACTCTTATCTGCCGGAATATTTTCTTCAGGGAAACTGGAGTTATTTTGTAAAATACCCCATTGGAACGGCCCTTTTGGAGCTTCCCTTCTTTCTGGCGGCACATGTGATCACGCTGATGATAAATCCGGCCCAGGCCAACGGTTATACCCAGGTTTATGACTGGGCTGTTGGCATCAGTGGGATTTTTTATTTTGTGCTGGGTATGGTGGTTTTATATCAGGTGTTAAAGAAACTGTTTTCTGAAAAACAGGCACTGTGGAGCTGTGTTCTTATGACCTTTGGCACATCTCTCCCTCTCTACGCCACAAAGTATGCCAGTTTTTCCCATATCAAAACCTTTGCGGTAACTGCGGTGATGATCTGGATTGTGTTGCGGATGGAAGAAGGTGCAGATGATGTTTTCCATAATTTTGCACTGGGGATCATTGCGGGACTTCTTGTGATTCTGCGGAATATCAATGTGTTTCTGCTGCTGTTTTACCTCCTCTGGGGATTTGGCCGGTGGCAGACCTGGAAAGAGCATCTGAAAAAAGTCTTTTCTGTAAGAAGATTGCTGCCAAATGTGCTGGGTGGACTTCTTGTTGTGGTTCCTCAGATGATCCTTTGGAAAATTTCCACCGGACATTTTATCTGCTATTCCTATGAGGGAGAAGGATTTACCTATCTGACAAACCCGAAGATATGGGAAGTGCTGTTTTCCGATGCCAAGGGATTATTGATCTTTTGTCCGGTGCTTTTATTTTCTCTGCTGGGAATGTTTTGTATGAAAAAAGGCCAGGCAGCAAACTGCAGGGCAGGGGTTGTTGGTATCTTTTTGGTGGAATTATACACCACAGCCGCATGGTGGTGCTGGTGGCTGGGAATTTACGGAGCCAGAAGTTTTGTGGATATTTTCTGCTTCTTAGGCATTTCCATGGCTGCCTTCTGGAGCTGGCTGGAGGATTGCCTGCAGGATGAAACAAAAAAGAGACAGCGGGCGGCAAAAGTTTTTTATATTGCAGCAGCTGTATTGTGCTGTCTGATCAATCTGGCATTTCTTAGGGGAATGCAGCAGGGTGTGATCAACGAGGCCTTTGCATTCTGGGGAGAATTACAGGAGGCGCTGGGAAGATGAAATATAAAATCCTGAAAAAAGGGATAAATCAAAAAAATATGGTAAATTTCCCAAATGTGATAAATTCAAAAAAGGGGAAAGATCCGGTGGTACAGGTTATAGAAGGGATCAGCTTTGTCATAGTACTGCTGGGTGTCATCACTTGTGTCTACATGAATCTGGTGGGTCGATCTCTCTGGTGGGATGAGGCGGCATTAGCCTACTCTTTTTCTGAGAGGGGATTGTGGAATCTGACATCTGAGAAGTTTGAACTGATCCAGTCCGCGCCGGTGGGATGGCTCTATCTGACAAAAATTCTGACCCTTATCTTTGGAAATACGGATTTTGTACTGCGGATCCCATCTATGCTGGCGTATCCGACAGTGCTCTTTTTACTTTACCGGATCTGGAAGGATGTTTTTGGGGTGAAATACCCCATGGCAGGAACGGCATTTGCCGCATCTTTCCCACTGTTTCTGCAGTATTCCAATATGTTTAAACCGTATCTTTTCGATGGTCTTTGCTGTCTGCTGGCTGTATGGTTTTACCATAAATTTCAGAAAGGACAGTGGAAAGATCTGCAGCTTGGTATTGGCTGGGCTGTTCTGGTGTGGTTTTCCAATCCCGTATGTTTTGTGGCGGGAGGATTGCTTCTGTCCCGGTTTGTGTGTTCCCTGAAGGAGCGACGGTTTCAGATAAAGGAATTTTTCCCTATCTGTATTCCACTGGGTGGAAGTTTTATCGCTTACTATTTTTACTGGCTGCGCCAGACGGCCACGGATGACAGGATGACGGGATACTGGAAGGACTGGAATTTTCCCTTGTTTCCCACTTCCTTAGCGGATCTGAAACAGATTGTAAAACTGGCGGATACCATCTTTTCCCAGTTTTACCGGCTGGAATATGTAGTGATCATTTTATTGGCCGCGTTTTTGATCTATGCCATCAAGTGCGAAAGTGAGATCTTTACCGGAATTTATCTGGGATTTTTTGTGACAGTGTTTGCTTCCGGTCTGAATATGTTTCCGGTGAACAAGCGGCTCTGGCTGTTTATCTATCCCATGATCATGCTGGTGGTGTTTGCAGGTCTTGCCAAACTGATACAGCAGCAGAATAAGACAACCGTCAGGGTGATGGGGACCATTCTTCTGGGGGTGGCAGTTTTAAACGGAGGAATCCGGTATTACCTTCAGGAGGAAAATGTTTACTGGCCGGGATATGAGGTAAAGGCAGAGGTTGATTATCTCAAGGACATCATTTCGCCCGGAGAAAATGTATATGTATTCTGTGCCCAGTGGCCTATTTTTGCCTACTACAACCACTATAACCTGACAGAACTGGAAGAGACGGGAAATCAGGTGCTGGTGGGGATGGATCCTGTCACAGAAAAGTATGACTGCGAAAAAGATCTGGAATATATCACTTCCTCCGACAAGTGTTATGTTATCATGGGGGATACCTGGGATAAAAAGAGCCATTCCGCTCTGCTGTTCCCAACTCTTCATGAGCAGGGATATTTTCAGATGGTTTACAACCAATATGAAACCCCTCTCTGGTATTATTGCAGAAATATCGAGGATTCCCAGGCGGCTGTTTCCTATGAGATCAGCGATATGCAGGATGATGGGGAAAATATCATCTATGAAGTGAAGATAAAAAATACCGGAAAAGCGTATCTGAATCCCAAATTTGAGACACTGGTGTGGAAATCGGATGAGGGAGATGAGATCTCACTGCCGAAAAACATCGCACCGGGTAAGACGGTAACAAAAAAAGTTACCGTTCCAAAGGGAGAAACGGTAACTTATCAGCTGGAAAATGAATACGGTCTGATCGCTGAAAATACCGGGCTGGTGCTGGGAGAGGACCGGTAAACTACTTCCGGTGAATCTTTGGCAGGCGCCGGCACAGAGCACGAAGGCAGACAGAAAGTGCCAGGCAAAGAAGAAACAGTCCCACAGAACCTGTGATAAGGTAAAGGATGGCAGCAGGGATGTAAGGCAGTCGGTCCATGAAGAAATCCTGCAGCCTCATCCAGAGATCAAAATGACTGGCTGCACCGGCCAGCAGCGGATGGACCAGGTAAATGGTAAAGGTGTGGGATGCCAGAAAACAGATCCTGTCGTCACCCCAGGAAAAATTTTCCTTCTGTGGAAGAGCCAGACCAAAAACTGCCACGGCCAGGGCACAGATAAATCCCAGGGAACAGTACCATACCCGGAGATTGTAATCGCTGCCTGCATCATAGATCTGTAGCTGCAGGAAAGTGCGCAGCAGATTACAGCCAAAGAAGAGGAAGATTGACAGTGGCAAGAGACTGCGCCGGTTCAGACGGCTTCGATTTCGATAGAGAATATCTCCCCAAAGTACCATAATGGAGGCGGGGAGTACTCCGGTCAGAGGTGTAAAGCCAAAGTGAAGCAGCCGGTTAAAACACAGATCATTTATGATCACAAGGATCAGACTTATGATAAGAAAGGCCCTCTGGCGAAACAGGCTGTGGCTTAAGAACTCTGCCACAGATCTTAAAAGGGGCTGGATAGCCAGTACCGTAAGATAAACAAAAACATACCAGGTATGATCAAAGTAGCGAAGGGGAAATTTGCCCAAAGAAATTACAAAGCACAGGGCAAACAGCAGTAAGGTGGGAAGTAAGATCCTTTGGATGCAGCGTTTCCATAGGTGGGAAAGGCTTGTTTCCTGCAGCAGAAAGAAGCCGCAGATCATCCAGAAGATGCTGACACCATCGGAAAACAGGCAGAAGAAGAAGGTCTTGATAGTTTCTGTGTCTGCTGTGGAAGATAAAAAGAAATTCAGATGGCAGGCGATAACGATGAGACAGGCGAGAACCCGGATCGTTTCAATGGACGGATTGCGCTTCATAAATAATACTCCCATGATGTTTTACTTTATGGTATCATATCACAAACAGAAGGATGATAAAAGAGATGAAACAACGGGAATCGAATCTGGAATTGATGCGGATACTCTGCATGTGTGTGACACCGGCATATCATATGCTGGTATATAATCTGATCTTAAAAATGCCATACGGCCAGGCCACAACGGTTACATTGCTATTCTGCGTGGCAGGGGCTATCCCCGCCAACTACGCCTTTATGGCTCTCAGCAGTTATTTCCTGCTGGAGTCCAAAGGGAAATATTCCATTAAGAAATTTTTGACCACAGGAAGCATGGCACTGACGCTGGCGGTGCTACGTTTTGCGGTGGTTCGGGGACTGTTTGGATTTAACAATTCAGAGTATATGATAGAAGGGTTTATCACCCGGGGCGCCTGGTGGTATATGGAAGCATATTTGATGCTGCTTCTTTTGTACCCTTTCTTTAACTGGCTTATACATAAAATGAAGCCAAGGCAGCACCTGTGTCTTGTGGCAGTTTTGTTTGCACTGCTTTCCATATGCTACCTGCGCAATGAAATGCTTGTTCCCGGGGATCTCATTGCCTTTTCCTTTATATATTTTCTGATGGGATATCTGCGCCGGAAAGATTATCAGCATTTCCTTGTGTTCCGTACAAACAGACGGCAGATGGCCGCTGTGGTGGTATGCTGCTATCTGGTGCTTTTTGCCATAGGATTTGCTGCCAAGTGGCCGGCTTTTGGCGTGGATCAGGGAGTGGGCAATGATATCGTGCAGTATGTGATCAGCCGTTACAATGTGCTGGCGGCAGGAATGGGAGTTGCTTTGTTCTTCTTGTTCCGGGATCTGCAGATTCCCTACCGCAAAGGCATCAACCGTGTTGCCCACTATACGGTATACATTTTTTTGCTGCATGAGACCGTGCTGGCGGTATTCTGGTATGTGGGCTGGTGCTGGTTCCCTCTGGAGGGAAGACCGGGATGGGAACTTCTTGGCTGGATCGTGTTTTATACGGCATCTTCCTTTGCAGTATCCTTTGTGATAGGAAGTCTGTATGAGAAATATATTGAGCCTCTCTGGGCAAAACTCATTGAGAAATGCCGCCGGTGGAGGCCTGTTAAATGGATAGAAGAAATGGAAGAAACATTATGAATGACAGAACAACCATAAACGAAAACAAAAGAAAAGAAGTGTGCAGATTTCTTTTTTTGCTGGCACTTTTTGCGGCGGCATGTGCATTCCGTTATTTTGACCATGCCATTAACCCGCAGGATACGACGGCCTTTGCCTTTTCCTATCGCTATGGCTTTATTTCCCGGGGACTGATGGGAACACTGCTGGAACTTTTTGACGGACTGATTCCCGGTAATCAGATGACCTATGACACCATTTATCTATGGTCGGGAGTGGCCACCCTTTTCTTTTTTGTCTGCCTCTTTGTCTTTTACTATGTGGTGCTGATGAAGCGGGATGGGATCTGGCAGACAAGGCAGCAGTATCTGGTGATCCTGCTTTCTGTTTTCGCATTTCCCATGTTTGTGACAGAAGAAAATTTTGGCCGTCTGGATGTATATCTCACCATTCTGATGCTGCTTTGCATGATCCTTCTGGTGGTGCAGAAAGCGGAGTGGCTGGTACTGCCCTTATGCTGTGTGGGTGTGCTGATCCATCAGGGATTTGTGTTTATGAATGTAAATATTGTGCTGGTGCTGTTGTTTTACCGTCTTCTGACGCAGGAAGGGGCCAAAAAGAGATATTATCTTATCCTTTTTGTGCTGACGGCAGCGGCTGTGTCAGGGCTGTTCCTCTATTTCGAATTTTTCAGCCATGTGAACGGACCGGAGATCTATGATGAGGTGGTAGCCAATGCCAAAGCCCTGGCCATGGATGGAAAAACCTACAGTACCGCCCTGGTAAATCATGAGATCCTGGGTGAGGGTGTCTTTATGGATGAGTGGTTCTTCCATAAGATCAATTATCAGGAATTGCCACAGTTCCTTGTGTTCTTTGCTCCCTATATTTACATCGGTGTCCGCTATGGGCGATCCTATTGGAAAAAGGCAAAAAATGCAAAGGAAAAATGGATCGCTGCTGCGGTACTTTTAGGGGCCTGGACCGTGCTTCCGGAATTTATCCTGAAAGTGGATTACGGCCGGTACATGTATGAGATCGTTTTTTATTATATTGCCATGGTGCTTTGTCTGATGGCCATGGGAGACAGGTATACAGAGGAGACAACAGAGGAGATGAGTACTGCCATAGGAAAGCATATGCCGGCGGCACTGTTTCTGATCGTTTATCCCATGATCATGATGCCCTTTTTGGATGTGGTGATCTCACAGCTGAATGTGGTGTTGTGCAGATTGTTTTTGGGAGTAAGTTGAGGTTGAAGTCATGAAAAAACAAAGTAGTTTGGATCATAAAATTTACTGGGGGTTTCTGTTTTTGATGACAGCAGCCCTTTCCCTTGTATATTACGAGGGAGAACTCTGCAGCAAAATGTGGTGGATCCTGGCCTATGATGTATTGCTGCTGATCTTGTCTGCCGTCTGCATTCATTATGGAAAAGGGAGTGTAAGAAAGGAAGTAAGGTATCTGATCGGTTTCTTCTTCCTTTTCATCGTACCTTCTTTTTCCGCAGGACCGCTGTTTGAACAGGTAACGGAATCCGAAAAATCTGCCATGGGTATGGGAAAACATCTGCTGGAGCTGGCTGTATTTGCCCTGCTGATGCTGCCTTATCTTCAGATTGCCGTATCCTTTGGAAAAGGTCTGTATCAGCAGGAAAAGGTATCAGAGGCATCACCCCAGAAAACGGTGCTTCCCCTGTTTTTGCCCCTGTTGCTTCTTCCGGGGATTCTCTTTAGCAGCCATTACGGCATCTGGGTTTCTATCATGGTATTCTGCTATGGATGCATCATTGTGTATGGCACATCCTTTGCAGGGGAGAGCTGGCAGATAACCATGAAAGAGATGCTTCAAAACATCCGGGCAAAAGGTCCCGTCAGTGTGCTGCTTCTCATCTACCCGGTATTATTTCTGCCTTTCCGCAGTTCCTACATCAGTGATTTTTCAAGAGAACTGACAGAGTGGCTGTGGGGACTGTTTTAGAGGGAGGAAAGTGCAAAATTGAAGAAGATCTGTGCAAATCTTGCGGGATGCATCTGTTTTATTCTCATCCTGGCTGTTTTGACGGTGGTATTTACACCAAAATATCTGGAGAATGACGAATGGCCAACTACCTCCACGGTACTGGGATTTTATGAGATGGAGGAGGACAGTGTGGATGTGCTGTTTTTAGGAAGCAGCCAGTCCATGACATCCTTTATCCCTCAGGAAATATATAACGAGACAGGGATCACATCCTATAATCTTTCTACGGAGCAGCAGAATATCCTGCTGTCCTATTACTGGCTGAAGGAGGCACTGCGCACCCAGCATCCCAAGGTGGTGGTACTGGACTGCGACTTTTTGTTTCCTTCCATTTCCACGGACAATCCGCTGAATGCAGAGGAACCCTTTGTGCGGAAAGCAATGGATTTTATGAGATGGAGTCCCATAAAGACCCAGGCGATCCGGGATATCTGTACCTATGATACGGATCAGGATCAGCTGTCCTACTATTTTCCACTGCTGCGCTATCATGGACGGTGGAAGTATCTAAAAAAAGAGGATGTGACTTTCTTTTTTGAAGATCATGACAGTGAGCTGAAAGGCTTTAATAACCGGATCTGGGTGATGGGAGAAAATGACTACCACACCTATGATTCCATTGATGAGGCAGACAAACCTGCCAAGATGATGGAAAATATGGCGGGATATCTGGACCGGATAGAGGAACTGTGCCGGCAGGAGCAGATCGATCTGGTGCTGGTGAAGACCCCTGCCACCACATGGTCGGCGAAAAAGGCACTTACCATGGAAAATTATGCAAAGGAGCATGGGATTACCTTTGTTGATTATAACAGGTCCGATGTTTTTCATGAGATGGGATATCTTTATGAACAGGATATGACGGACGCGCTGCATCCCAATATGAAGGGAGCCTTGAAACTGACCTCTTATCTGATGCCGGTGCTGAAGGAAAAAGTGGAGATAACACAGCAGACGGATCCACAGTTTGAGGAAACCAGAGCATCCTATGAAAAGACAAAAGAGGAAACCATGGAAGAACTTTGGAAGATGACCGAAAAAACACTTTCCACCGATGGAGGAAAACAGGAATGAAATTCAGGGAATTGGAGAAAAACTGCCGGAAATCCACAGAAGGCTTTGCCGAACACATGACACTGGCTATTTTAGGAGACTGTGCCACCCAGCATCTGGCCAAGGCGATCCGGGGATACGCATATACAAAAGAGATTGCTATGGATATCTTTGATGCGGACTATGACCAGATGGAGGCCCAGATCTTAGATCCCGGGTCGGAACTTTATGAAAAACAGCCGGATGCCGTGCTGTTGTGGTTCTGTACGGAAAAACTGTATGCGGCTTTTTGCAAATGTACGGACAGAAGCCGGTTTGCGGAAGAAATGATGGAAAAATACAAAAGATATTATGCTCTTCTGGAGCAGCGGCTGGGGGGCAGGATTCTGCAGTTTAATTTTACAGAACAGGATGACAGAGTCTTTGGCAACTATGCCAACAAAACAGCAGAATCTTTTCTGTATCAGCTTAGGAAACTGAACCTGATGCTGATGGAGGAGGCTCAGCTGCAGAAAAATCTCTTTGTCATAGATCTTGCCTACCTGCAGAATCAGTACGGCATGGAAAAGATCAAGGATGCAAAGATGTACTATCTGGCAAAGATGCCGCTTTCCACCCACATTCTGCCCCAGGTGGCAGCAGAGGTGTTAAGTGTTTTGGAGGCGATCCGGGGCAGGATCAAAAAATGTGTGGTGGTGGATCTGGACCAGACTCTGTGGGGCGGCGTCATCGGTGATGACGGAATGGAACATATACAGATAGGAGAACTGGGACAGGGACAGGCGTTTTCTGATTTTCAGAACTGGCTGAAAGAACTGCGGAAGAGAGGAATCCTTCTGGCTGTCTGCAGCAAAAATGAAGAAGATACCGCAAAGGAACCTTTCCTGAAGCACCCGGAGATGGTGCTTCGGCTGGAGGATATTGCACTGTTTGTGGCAAATTGGGAGAACAAGGCAGACAATATCCGATACATACAAAAAACATTGAACATCGGGATGGACAGTATGGTGTTTTTGGATGACAATCCCTTTGAGCGGAATCTTGTGCGCAGCCTGATCCCGGAGATCACAGTGCCGGAGCTGCCGGAAGACCCGTCACAGTATGTCTCATACCTTCAGTCCCTGAATCTTTTTGAGACGGCATCCTATTCCGGAGCTGATAAGGACCGTACCCGAATGTATCGGGAGGAGATGGACAGAAAGGATCTGCAGAAGCAGTATGGAGATTATGAGGAATACCTGAAGGATCTTGAGATGAAGGCTCAGGCGAAACCCTTTGATCCTTTCCATTATGCAAGGATCGCCCAGTTGAGCCAGCGGTCTAACCAGTTTAATCTCCGGACCATTCGCTATACGGAGCAGGAAGTGGAACATCTGGCAAAGAGCAAAGACCATCTGACCATGTATGTGACCCTTCAGGATAAGTTTGGGGACTACGGGTTGATTTCCGTAGTAGTTTTGGATAAAATGCCCTCAGACACCCTGTTTATTTCGGAATGGCTCATGAGCTGCCGGGTGCTGAAACGGGGAGTGGAAGAATTTATTATGGATCAGATTGTGGAACTGGCACGAAAGAATGGTTTTCAGACCGTGACAGCAGAATATCTGCCCACGGCGAAAAATGCCATGGTTTCCGAGCTGTATGAGAGAATGGGAATGAATAAGGAAGGCGAGGGTCGCTACCGGGTGTCTGTGTCTGAGTATCAGGCCCATAAAACCTGTATTTGTCAGGAAGGAGAATTACAATGAGCAGAGAAGAGATATTGGAGAAACTGAACGAGATTTTTCAGGATATGTTTGATGATGAAGATCTGGAGATCACAGAGGAAACTGTGGCTGATGATGTAGAAGGATGGGATTCCCTGATGCACATTTCCCTCATCGAAGAAGTGGAGGATGCCTTTGACATCCGTTTTACCATGGTGGAGGTAAACGGTATGCAGAATGTGGGAGAGATGGTATCCATTATTGCAGAAAGAATGTAGCGCGGCAGCGGGGTTCACATGTCAACGGTATCATTTGAATTTTTAGTATTTTTTGTTGTTACATTAATTGCATATTATATGGTACCCCATAAGACCCAGTGGAAAATGCTGCTGGCAGCAGGGATGTTTTTCTTTTGCGCTGCATCGGGACCGAAACTCTTTTGCGTTTTCCTTGTGACCTGCCTCATCAACTGGATCGCGGCAGGAAGGGTACATAAGGGAGAACAAAAGATTCTTTTTGTTGCAGTGCTGGTTCTGGATGCAGCTCTTCTTATCGGATATAAGAATCTGAATTTTTTCCCGGAAACACTGGAACTTCTGGGAGGATTTCTGGGACTGGAGGTGCATCCTGCCTATTTTCACATAGCAGCACCTCTGGGGATCTCCTACTATACATTGATACTGATGGGGTATCTGGTGGACGTGTACTGGGGGAAATATGAACCGGAGCAAAATTTTTTCCGGTTTCTTTTGTTTGCGGGATATTTTCCCCAGATGTCTTCCGGCCCTTTTGTGAAATATGATGTGCAGCGGGAGATGCTTTATCAGGGGAAAACCATAGACAAAAACAGGATCTTTTCCGGGATGGAGCGGATCCTCTGGGGATTTTTCAAAAAGCTGGTGGTGGCGGAACGACTGGCTGTGATGGTGAATCAGGCCTACGACAATCCGCAAGTCTATGGCGGTATCACTATGCTGTTTGCCCTGATCCTGTTTCCTTTCCAGCTGTATATGGATTTCAGTGGCGCCATGGATATTGCCCTGGGTGTTTCAGAATGTTTCGGTATTGTTCTGCCGGAGAATTTTAACCGTCCCTTTTTGTCAAGAAGCATAGCAGAGTTCTGGAGAAGATGGCATATTACGCTGGGAGAGTGGCTGCGGGAGTATGTTTTCTATCCGGTGCTGCGCAGTGAGGGATTTCGCAGGCTGAAGAAGGCCTGCAAAAAGAAATGGGGCAGAGGATATGAGAAAAAATTCGATCTGACCACCTATCTGGGGTTGTTTGTCACCTGGTTTCTTATAGGCTTCTGGCACGGCGGAAACTGGGCCTGTATCCTTACGGGATCCGGTCTTTATTACTGGTTTTTGATCACCATGAGTGAGATCTGCACACCGCTGTTTACAAAGATGAAAAGCCTGCTTCATATCAATGATCAGAGCAGAGGATGGATCCTGTGGCAGAGAATCCGGACCTTTCTTCTGTTCTGTTTTGGCCTGTCCTTTTTCCGGGCGCAGGACCTGTCATTGGGATGGCAGATGTGGAGCGGAGTCTTAAGAGGAGCAAAGCTTTGCTGGATGAAGGATGGAACCGTTTTGGGACTTGGTCTTGACGGGGCGGATTTTGCCGTGGCAATGATTTCACTGGTGTGGGTGCTGGTGATGGGCGTATGGGACAAAGCCCGAAACCTTAGGCCATCACCGGAGAAATCGCCAGAGGAATCGTCGGAGGAGAAAAGCGGAAATCTTCGAAAGATTCTTTGGCTGGTAATGTTGCTTGTGGTACTGATCTTTGGTCAGTATGGTGTGGGATTTGACAGTACAAGCTTTATTTATCAGCAGTTTTGATATCAGCAGATTAAAAAAGCTTGAAAGAAGTTTGGGATCTTATCGGATCTACAGGAAAGAAAAGGCAGGAAACCATGATGCAGTGTGGGAAAGGAGTACAACTCTCAAAAAGAAACAGAATCCTGATGATACTGGGAGTTTTGCTGATCGCGCTCTTAAGTTCCATGCCGCTGTTTGCCCCCGGCATCGAGGGTCGATGGGGACAGGATCTTGGATTTCACCTGATGCGTATCGAGGGCATTGCAGCAGAACTGGAAAATGGAGTTTTTCCGGTAAAGATGCAGTCTTTGTGGATGGATGGATATGGTTATCCCGTCTCTGTATATTATGGAGATCTGCTGTTATATTTTCCGGCGATCCTGCGGCTTTTGGGTGTGCCGGTGGTGCTTGCTTATAAAATTTTTGTCGCAGCCTGCAACCTTGGAACGGCGGCACTTTGCTTTTTTTGCTTCCGGATCATATTTGAAAAAGATCTGATTGCCCTGGCTGCCTCAGCAGCCTACTGCCTTGCAGGTTACCGGCTGGTAAATCTTTATGTCCGGGCAGCAGTGGGGGAATACTGTGCCATGATGTTTCTGCCCCTGGTGGCCATGGCGGTATACCGGATCTATCGGGCAAAAGAATTGTCATGTAAGCAGCAGGTGGTACTTTCCGGATGTCTGGCACTGGGACTTAGCGGTATTCTGGGGACCCACCTGCTGACACTGGAAATGACAGGGATCCTTCTGCTTTTGATGGGTCTTGTGTGCTGGAAAAAAACATTTACAAAAGAGGTGCTTTCTACCCTGACGCTGGCATTGGGGGAAACCATTCTTCTGAATCTTTATTTTTTGATACCCTTTCTGGATTACAGTAAAAATACAGAAGTATACATTAATCGTAAGTTAGGAAAAGCCAGCCTGATCCAGGGGAAAGGCGCGGATCTGAGCCAGCTGTTTGGCTTTTTCTCCAGCCCATTCCATCAGGGAGAAGAGAGTTCTTATCTTCCGGTGACGCCGGGAATCCTTCTGATGGCGGTGTGTCTGGTGGCATTGATATTGCTCCTGCTGGGGAGATTAAAAAAAGAGAGCAAATTTTTCCTGGGATTTTCCCTGGGATTGTTGTTTGTGTCCTCCAAATTTTTCCCCTGGGATGCACTGGCATCAGCAGGAAAAGTGGGAGAACTGCTGACACAGGTGCAGTTTCCCTGGCGCTATATGGGTCTGGCGGTGTTGATGCTTTCCTTGCTTTTGGGAAGTCTTTTGCGGGAGATCGGCATAGGAAAAGAGAATCAGGGAAAACAATATCCTGGGCAATATCGTGGGATGATTGGAGCAGTCCTTCTGCTTGCAGTTGTAACGCCGGTGGTATTTACCCTGGGATACACAAGAGATTATCAGCAGGTATATTACGAAACAAGGGAAGATCTCAATACCTATGATATGGGAATGATCGAGTACCTGCGGTACGGAACCAAACGGGAAGAACTGACAGGTGAGATTCAGGGGGAGAATCTGGAAGAGGCAGAATGCATACTGCGCCGGGGCACAACCATGGAGATCTATGTAAAATGCCGCGAAAAGGCAGGGGCTGTGGAACTGCCAATAATGAACTATCCGGGATATCATGTGCAGGATGAGGATGGAAATACATATGCCATAACAGATGGCAGCAATCAGGTAATCTGTGTGGAGCTGCCGGCGGGATTTGAGGGAACGCTTACCGTTACCTACCGGGAACCCTGGTACTGGCGGGCAGGGGAGATCCTTTCCCTGGGAACGCTGCTTGCGGTCTGGATCACAGCGGTATGGATGAAAAGAAGGAGCAGAGGATGATGCTGCAGGATAAAAAACAGGAAATACGAAAATTTATGATGATGCTTGCGGTAGTAAATCTGGCAGTGTTTGCTGTCTGCTACCGGGGAATTGTGCGGTCCTATAATACCACCATGCTGGCCCTTTCCTATCGCTACGGGTTTACTTCCCGGTCTCTGATCGGAACCATCTACCATCTGGTGGATGCTGTGCTTCCCATAGATATGATAAATTATGATGCGGCAGTTGGGTTTGCACTGGCAGTGACAGGTTTATTTTTTGTTGTGATGATGATCTTCTTTTACCAGTGCCTGAAATCCTGCAGTGAGGAAGACTTAAAAAACAGTGAATACCTGATCCTGATCTTATCCGTCAGCCTGGTATCCACATTTTCCTTTCCTTACAATTTCTTCCGTGTGGATATCTGCATGATCATGATGAGTCTGCTGGCGGTGATCTGCATCATAAAAGATAAGGCGGTCTGGCTGTGTGTGCCTCTGTCGGTGCTGGGTGTCATGTTTCATCAGGGATACGTGTTTATGTATTTTAACCTGATTCTGGTGCTGCTTTTGTATCGTGCTCTTTCCTTGTGGAACAGGGATAAAAAAAGGGCGGTATATTACGGAGGGGTGTTTTTGGCATCTTTCCTTCTGGCCTCCGCTTTATTTTTGTGGTTTGAGTTTTTCAGCAGATCTGACGGAGCACTGTATTTTGATAGCATCCAAAAGGAAGCAGAAAAACTATCCTATCAGGGAATTTACCATTCCACCCTTTTGTATCACGAGGTGTTGGGAATTGACCTGGCTTCCACAGAAGCAGAGTATTTTGCCGTCAACCATAATCAGATCATAGTATTTACAGTGGTCTGCCTGCCTATGATCTTCGTGGCTGTCCGGTTCTTTGTAAATATTTACCGCCGGGCAGAAGGCTTCTGGGAAAAGGCAAAGTATCTGATGGTGGCTGTGGGCGCAGTAACCATTCTTCCGAATTTCATCTTAAAGATTGATTACGGCCGCTGGATCATGGCGGTGGTGGTATATTATATGGGTATTGTGCTGGCCCTTCTTGCCATGGGAGACCCCATAGTCAAGGGGGAAGTACAGCGACAGGCAGGCAGCCTGCAAAAAAAACCGGGTCTGGTTTTCTATCTTATGGCGGTGATCCTTTTGATCCCCTATCTGGATGTAAATATCAGCCCCTTTGTGCGCCACCTGGCATCCATGGTAAACCGGAATATTCTCCATTGGTATTAAACAGAAATGCAAAACAAAATGGGAAAGAACATGAAAAAAGAGAACGCCGTTTTTCTGGCGGAAATGTTATATTTTGGGCTTCTGACCTTTTCCCGGTTTTTCGATCATAAACTGCAGGAACATGATCTGCCCTTTGGTTTTATGAAAGAATACGCCTTTGCCTTCGGGGCAACTTTGGTATATCTGATCTTGTTTTTTGCGTTGGGAGTGGTCCTGCTTCAAAAGGCAGAGGAAACTAACCGGTGGAACATGTGCCATATGATAGCCTTTTCATCGGTGTTTCTGGCGCCTTTTTATCTCCACAAGAGTTATTGCGGAACGCTGGATGTCTATCTGTGGATCCTTGTGATGGCTGTCTTTGTGCTGGTACTGTTATTGCCAAAAGAAGGAAGAGAGAAAAAGGAATATGCTCTTATAATCCTACTTGTGGTTGTGGAGATCTTTACCGCGGTGGCAGCAGGCGTCCGGGGAAAAGATGCCCAGACTCTGCTGGGGGGAACTCAGTTTGTGGTGATGATTTTGTTCTTTCTCCCGTATTTTTACACTGCCTGGAAATTTTTCAGCGGACTTTTGCAGGGCGCCGGTAAGGAGCAGAAAAGGAAATATCTGCTGTATCTGGCAGGGGGCATACCGGCTCCGGTGATCTGGTGTCTGTTGGGAGACTACAGCCGGGTGATCCTGTACGGATTTGCCTATTATATCCTTCTTGGTATGATGTTTATGGCACTGGGGGATGGATATTTTGCAGAACAGATTCAGCGGACCAAGGACAAGGTGAAGGAATATTTGCCCATACCGGAAGTATTTATTCTGTATCCGCTAATATTCATTACTTTCTGGATGATGGGAAATGAAAATATTCCCGTAGAAAAAATTCTGGAGTTACAGTAGACCTCCGGAGAAGGGAAAGATATGGAACAAAAGGAAAATCAGAGAAATCAGAAAAAACAGATTGCCGGATTTATCGGGCTGGAACTGCTGCTGGGAGTGGTATTGTTTTTAAACTACTACGAAGCCTGGGTAAATAAGATGGACGGTACCGTGCTGGCTTTTTCCTACAAATACGGGTTTATTTCCAGAGGGTTGATTGGAAGCTTTTATCAGTGGCTGGATAAGATCCTGCCGGTAAATATGATGCGTTACGAGATGGTGGTTGTCTATACTTTCTGGGTTACCATGATCTTTTTCGGGGTGCTGCTTTTCTTCTTCGGATTCTGTCTGCAGCGGGGCATGAAGTATCTGGACGCGTGCTCTCAAAAAGACTCTCATAGAAATTCCATAAGCCAGATGGAATTTGTGATGATCTTTTTTACCATCTTTGCCGTGCCAATCTTTTCCGCACACTATAATTTTGGACGGCCGGATCTGTACTGCCTGCTGCTGAGTGTGGTGGGAGCCATGCTGCTGATGTGGGGCTGGTGGGAATGGCTGCTGATCCCCATTTCTGCTTTGGGCGTAATGGTCCATCAGGGCAATGTGTTCATGTATCTGAACATCATTCTGGTGCTCCTTTTGTACAAGGCCCTCAGCCGGGAGAAAAAAGAGCGGAAAAAATATCTGATGCTGTTTGCGGCGTGTTTTCTTACGGCCTCGGCCCTGTTTCTGTGGTTTGAATGTTTCAGTCATGTAAATGGGGAGGAGATTTATGAGGAGATCGTAAATACCGCCAACCAGCTGTGCCGGAATGGGAAATGCCATCAGGATGTTATCGATAAGGAGATCCTGGGCATCGACCTTGCGGACCGGGAAGTGGAATCCCATCGGGGCAATTTTGTGCAGTTCCCCATCTTTTTGCTTCTGATGCTGCCTTATCTTCTTTTGCTGGTACGCTTCTTCCGGGGATTGATTGGGTCTGCCGAAAAGGGAGCAGAGCGATGGAAATATCTGCTGGTGGCTGTGGGCGCCGGCACCATGCTTCCGGATCTTCTGTTAAAGATTGACTACGGCCGATGGATGTTTGCCATCCTGAGTTATTACTGTGTGATGCTGATGGTACTGCATGCCATGGGGGATAAAAAGGTGTGGCAGAATTTTGCGGAAGCCACCAAAGGATGGAGGGATCATCCGGTAAAAGCGGCGGTATTTCTTCTGTATCCCATGGCTCTTCAGCCCTTTATGGATGTGAGCATCAATCCGGTGACAGAGCGGGTGGCAGATTTTATTAACGAGAGCCTGCATCTGGGCTGGTGGTAAGGAATGGGAAAAAATCTGCGAAATACCCGTTAATACTGGTAAATATTCTGAAATATGGTAAAATATCCACGAAAAGAAGCGAAGAATCTCAGAAATGGGCAGATAGAAAATAGAAAAAAGAGGGAAATTATGGGAATCAGTGTTGTTTTATTAGCTTACAAAGAAGAAGAAAATTTACGGGTTCTGCTGCCTCAGATCAAAGAGCAGGTAGAAAAGTGCGGCGAGGAATATGAGATCCTGGTGGTGGATACGGCAAAGCCCATGGATAACACCAAAGGGGTTTGTGAGGAATTCGGAGCCCGCTATATCAATCAGGAATATCCCGGATTTGGAGGTGCTTTCCGCACAGCCATCAAATGTGCCAACAAGAATAAATTCCTGATCATGGACAGTGACGGCTCTCATCCGCCGGTAAATATCCCGGAGATCTATGAGAAGTTTGTGACAGAAAAATGTGATGTGGTGATCGGTTCCCGTTATGTTAAGGGCGGTGTCAGCAATGACAGCACCTCTTCCCGGATCATGTCCCATATGCTGAATTTTGCATACCGGATCTGTCTGGGACTGGATGCGAAGGATCTTTCCACCGATTACCGGATGTATCATACCAAACAGTTAAAGCGCGTGAAGCTGGAGTGTGAGAATTATGATGTTCTGGAAGAGGTTCTTCTGAAACTGAAGCTGAACAAGCCGGATAAGAAGTTAAAGATCGGAGAGGTGCCCATCAATTTCCAGAAGAGAATGTATGGGGAATCCAAGCGGCAGCTCCTGAAATTTATCATAAGTTACATTAAGACATTGTTCCGTCTGACAATGATCCGGATCAAGGATGCATTTGGAAAAAAGAAGAAGTAATACGGAGGAAACATGAAGAAGTTACTGGAACAGATATTAAAATTTGGTGTTGTGGGGATCATCTGCTTTATCATTGATTTTGTCATCACAATGGTGCTCTCCACAGTTTTGAGAAGCGCTCTTTCCATGGGAACATCCCAGGCGGCACTGGTGGCAGCATTTTTTGGTTTTGTGGTTTCCGTTATTGTAAATTACCTTCTGTCCATGAAGTATGTCTTTGTGCGCAGGGAGGACATGGACCGGAAACGGGAATTTATTATTTTTGTGATCTTGAGTGTGATCGGTCTGCTCATCAATGAGGCTATTATCAAGGTGTGCATTGATGTGATCTATGTAAAATGGGCATGGCTGAATACGCTGGTTGGTCCTACACTGGCAACTGCCGGTGCAAAGATCGTGGCAACCGGAGTTGTTATGGTATATAACTTTATCACGAGAAAAATTTTCCTGGAGCAGAAGGAAGAGGCATAGCAGACAGATGCAGAAGAAATATCGTGCCATTGCAGGGTATCGTGGGCTGCTGGTGATGATGACAGCCATGTGCTATCATTATCAGATCCTGTTCGGCGAATTTCCCCCGGTGGGAGAAGGCCTTGGGAGTATTCTTTTCCGGATTGCTTTTTTCTGGGGAGGACTGGCACCCAGCGCATTTTTTACCATGAGCGGATTTTTGCTGCAGGAGAGAAAGCATGATGCCATCTGTGACGGAAGTCTTGGCTTTGGGGCTTATCTGGTGCCAAAGATGAAAAAGATTTACCCGCTGATGATGGTTACCACCATTTTTGTGGCGGTGACAGAACATGTGGGATATGGGCAGCTGGGGTATTTCCCGCTGCATGCCCAGGGCGGAGAATTGCGGTATTCGGCCGGGGCGGTGGTATTGAGTATCCTTGGACTCCAAAGCGGCTGGTTTTCGGAAGGGGATACCATGGCAGTGAACGGACCCAGCTGGTTTGTCAGCTGTCTGTTTCTTTGTTATGTGATATATTACGGAGTTCTGCGGCTTTGCCGGAAGCACCATAAGGCAGAGAATCTTTGCTTTGCGCTGCTGTTGGCAGCGGGAGTGATCTTTACCATGCATCCGCTGTCAGTTCCACTTCTTTATCAGTCTTCGGCAAGAGGATTGTGGGGATTTTTCAGTGGTGTCTGGCTGCAGAAACTCACATCATCCTGGGATGATAGAAAGAAGCGCATGGGATGTATCCCGGTAGCGTTTATGGCTTTCGGACTTGGCATTTGGGCCTGGATGGGAAATGATTACAGCATGTTTCACTGGCTGATGATGGCACAGTGTCCTTTCTGGCTGTATCTGATCCTGTACGGAAGGGTGGTGCCAAAGATTTTTTCATTTGCACCCCTGGTAAGGCTGGGAGACATGTCCATGTCTCTGTTTTTGGGAAATGTGCCCCTGTTTACCTTCCTTTCCTGGCAGAATCTTACGGCGGGATGGGGACTGGATTACGGAAGATGGGATGTGTGGTTTGCCATACTGGCAGCATCCATTCTGACGGCAGTAGTGACACATCTGTTTTTTGAGAAGTTTTTGGCGGCCCGGCTGCGGCTGCCCTGTAAAATAAAAAGAAATCAATAAGGAAAAGATAGGAGAATTGAAAATGGCAAAAGTAGCATTGATTACCGGAATTACCGGACAGGACGGAAGTTATCTGGCAGAGTTTTTATTGGAAAAGGGATATGAAGTGCATGGTATTGTACGCCGTGCTTCCATTTCCAACACAGCAAGGATCGATCACCTGATCGCTGCCAACAGCATTCATCTTCATGACGGAGATCTGACAGATGCCAACGGACTGATCCGTCTGATCGCAGAGATCAAGCCGGACGAGATCTACAATCTGGCAGCTCAGTCCCATGTACAGGTAAGTTTTGATGCTCCCATCTATTCCGGTGATGTGGATGCACTGGGTGTACTGCGTATTCTGGATGCGGTACACACTCTGGGAATGGACAAGACCTGCCGCATCTATCAGGCATCAACATCTGAGCTTTACGGAAAAGTGGAAGAAGTTCCCCAGAACGAGAATACACCTTTCCATCCTTTCAGCCCCTATGCAGTGGCAAAACAGTACGGCTACTGGATGATCAAGGAATACAGAGAGGCTTACGGACAGTTTGCCTGCAACGGTATCCTGTTTAATCATGAGTCTGAGCGCCGTGGCGAGAACTTTGTGACAAGAAAGATCACCCTGGCAGCAGGACGGATTGCAGAAGGTCTTCAGGATCATCTGGAACTGGGCAACCTGGATTCTCTGAGAGACTGGGGATATGCTAAGGATTATGTGGAGTGTATGTGGCTGATCCTTCAGCAGGATGAACCGGATGATTATGTCATCGCAACGGGAGTACAGCATACCGTAAGAGAATTTACCGAGCTGACATTCAAACATGTAGGCATCGACCTTCGCTGGGAAGGGGAAGGAATGGAAGAGAAGGGATATGACAAGGAGACCGGAAAAATGCTGGTATGTGTAAATCCCCAGTGGTTCCGTCCTACAGATGTGGTAAATCTTTGGGGTGATCCCACAAAGGCAAGAACAAAACTGGGCTGGAATCCCCAGAAGACCAGCTATGAGGAACTGGTAAAGATCATGGCAGAACATGATCTGGAGCTGGCAAAGAGAGAAAAGGCGCTGCAGCAGTAGAATTACGCAAGAGCTGCGATAGAGCGGTGTTTGCAAAGAGAACCGGCGTGTGGTAGAATATGCCAATATTGCGAAAACCCCGAGAAAAGGAGAAAGATATGACAGATAAAGTGCTGAGTGTAGTCATTCCATGCTACAATGAGCGTGAGAGCGTTCTGGAGATTCTGGAAAAGGTAAAGGCTGCACCGATAGATCATATGGAGATCATTGTGGTGGATGACAAGTCCACAGACGGAACAACAGAGATCCTGAAAGAAAAGGTAGAACCCCTGGTTGACAAGGTGATCTACCAGGAAGTGAACACCGGAAAGGGCGGTGCTCTCCGCACAGGATTTATGGCAGCTACAGGAGATGTAGTGATCATTCAGGATGCAGATATGGAGTATGATCCCAACGAGTATCCACTGGTGGTAAATCCCATTTTTGAAGGAAAGGCGGAAGTGGTATACGGTTCCCGTTTCCTGAACCAGAAGGCAAAGGGTTATCTTTTAAACCGTCTGGCAAACAAAGGCCTTACCATTCTTTCCAATCTGTTTACCCATCAGAAACTCACAGATATGGAAACCTGCTATAAGGCATTTAAGAGAGAACTGATCCAGTCCATCGATATCGAGGAGCAGCGTTTTGGATTTGAGCCGGAGATCACAGCCAAGATTTCCAAGAAGGGAATCAAGATTCAGGAAGTGCCCATTTCCTACTATCCCAGAAGCAATGCAGAGGGAAAGAAGATCGGATTCAGTGATGGAGTGCGTGCATTGCACTGTATCTGGCATTACAGCAGATAAGAAACAGTAGATCACAATTTAGTAGATGATGTAGGCGATAATAAAAAAAGATCTGCCTGTGCGAAAGATTTGGCACAGAGCAGGTCTTTTCTTGTTTGGGAAGCTGCAGAAAAGAGGGCTGGAAGGAATTTGGATTTATTGCATTATAAAGTGTAGTATTGTATAATATTGCTAATTCTATGGCCAGATTTTGGCATGACGGTGGTTGGAATATGAAAGTATATGATTTTGATGATACCATCTATGATGGGGACTCATCGATGGACTTTTTACTGTTTGAGGGGAGGCGTCATCCGGCGGCTTTCCTGAAAGTGTGTGCAGGAGCCTTCTTTCCTACTCTGCGATATCTGTGCGGCAGGGGGACAAAGGAAGACATGAAGGAACACTTTTTTTCCCTGGTAACTGCGGTAAAGGACATGGACAGGGAACTGGAGCTCTTCTGGAATGTACATAAAAGCCGGGTGAAGCCCTGGTATCTGCAGCAGCAGGAGCCGGAGGATGTGGTGATCTCCGCATCGCCGTATTTTCTGGTAAAAGCCGGGTGTGACTGCATTGGAATTTCCCATGTGATCGCCACGGAGATGGATCCGGCAACCGGCAGGATCAACGGATTCAACTGCAAGGGAAACAATAAGCCGGACAGATTCCGGGAATTGTTTCCGGAGGAGATCATACAGGAGTTCTACTCCGACAGCAGATCGGATCTGCCCATGGCAAAGATGGCCCAGACTGCTTATCTGGTAAAAGGCAATACCGTTACAGAATGGAATAAATAATAGATCGTAAGGGAGAACATATGAAAAAATATATTAAAATCGCGCGACCGGATCATTGGATCAAACAGTTATTTGTATTTCCCGGAAGTTTGTTTGCGCTGCTTCTGGTGCCGGGGGTATTGGTAAGTGCCGGCATGATGGAGAAGATCATTCTGGGATTCTTTTCCACCTGCTTTATCGCATCAGCAAATTATGTGATCAATGAGTGGCTGGACGCGGCCTTTGACAAATATCACCCCACGAAGAAGTACAGAAGTGTTGTGGCGGAAGATGTGAAGAAAGAGATCGTGTATCTGGAGTATGCAGCTCTCACCGTTGTGGGATTTATCCTGGGATATTTCTGCGGCAGAGAAGTTCTGTTCTGTGAGATCTGGCTCTGGGTTATGGGAATTCTCTACAATGTTAAGCCTTTCAGAACGAAAGATGTGGCAATTTTAGATGTACTCTCCGAGTCTGTCAACAATGCCATCCGTCTTCTCATCGGTTGGTTTATGGTGACATCGGATCAGCTGCCTCCGGTAAGTATTGTTGTGGCATACTGGATGGGCGGTGCCTTCCTGATGGCTACCAAGCGTTATGCGGAATACCGGATGATCGGAGATCCGGAACTGGCAGCCAAATATCGGAAGTCCTTTAAGATGTATACAGAGGAACTGCTGCTGACTACGGCATTCTTTTATGCTATGTGTTCCTCCTTCCTGATGGGGATCTTCCTCATCAAATACAAGGTGGAATTTATTCTGCTGATGCCCTTTATATTCCTTCTGTTCTGCTATTATTTTCATATTGCAAACAAACCGGATTCTGCAGCCCAGAAACCGGAGAAACTGTTTAAAGAAAAGTGGCTGATGCTGTATGTGCTGTTTTTGATCATTTTATTCTTAGTGCTTCTGAAGGTGAATATTCCCCAGCTGGAGATCTTTACACAGCTGGAACTGATTCAGATGTAACAGGAGCGCAGAGGAAAGACAGATAGGACAAACAGGTTGGAGAACATATGGAAAAGTTTGATAAGATCATCATAGGAGCCGGTTTGTACGGCATTTATGCCGCACACTACTGTGGGAAAAAGGGACAGCGGATCCTGGTGCTGGAGTGTGATGAGGCGCCTTTTAAGAGAGCTACCTATATCAACCAGGCCAGGGTGCATATGGGATATCATTATCCCAGGTCTATTTCCACGGCAATGAAATCGGCGGGTTATTTTGACAGATTTAACAAGGATTACAGTTTTTGCATCAACCGGGAATTTGATCAGATCTATGCCACAT
Organism: uncultured Pseudobutyrivibrio sp.; assembly: GCA_945946605.1. GTDB lineage: Bacteria > Bacillota > Clostridia > Lachnospirales > Lachnospiraceae > Pullilachnospira_A. The sequence continues at coordinate 57,550 of CAMEWP010000001.1, forward strand.
CCGCACAGTATTCCTGGTCAGACAGGAACCAGTTCAAAGAGTTCTGCCGTGCAGCGGGGATTCCCTGTGAGGAGCTTCACCCGGAACGGTATTTTAAAAAGGGAATGTGCGACGGAGCTTTTCTCACAAAAGAATACACCTACGACGCCCATATCCTGCGGGATTATTTTTTGGAGGAACTGAAAAAGTATCCCAATGTACAGATACAGTACGGATCTATGATCCGGGAAATCCACAAAACCTCGGATTCTTATGTGGTGGTGGAAGAGGACGGAAGGGAATATGAGACCCCTTATCTGCTGAATGCCACCTACGCCGGAACCAATCAGATCTTAGAGAAGGTGGGATACGAAACCTTCGGCATCAAGTACGAGCTGTGTGAGATCATTCTCTGCGATGTGAATGACAAACTGCGGGATATTGGATTTACAGTTATGGACGGACCTTTCTTTTCCATTATGCCCTTTGGAAAGACGGGACTTCATTCCCTTACAGCGGTGGCATTTACGCCCCATACCACCAGTTATGATGCGCTTCCAACCTTTTCCTGCCAGGAAAAGAGCGGAGGTTTCTGCAGCACACAGCATTTGGGAAATTGCAATGACTGCCCGGCAAAACCGAAGACCGCATTTCCTTACATGGCAAATCTGGCTCAAAAATATATGCGTCCGGAATATGGATTCACCTACAAAGAATCCCTGTTTTCCATGAAACCCATTCTGATGAGTTCCGAGATCGACGATTCCAGACCTACGGTTGTGAGGGTATGTTCCCAGAAACCCACCTTTGTCAGTGTGTTATCAGGCAAAATAAATACAGTATATGATTTGGATGAGGTGTTAGAAGAGTCATGAAAGAGAAAAATTTTATTTCTGCGGTAGTCTATGTACATAATGCGGAAAACAGAATAGAAAAGTTCTTAAAAGCGTTGATCTGTGTGCTGGAAGAGCATTTCGAGCATTCGGAGATCATCTGCGTCAACGATTATTCCGGGGATGACAGTGTGGAAAAGATCCGGCAGGTGAGCCAGACAGTGGAAAATACCAGTATTTCTGTGGTAAATCTCAGTTATTTTCACGGACTGGAGATCGCAATGAATGCGGGAGTGGATCTCTCCATCGGGGATTTTGTGCTGGAGTTTGACAACACTGTTTTGGACTATGATCCGGAAGAGATCATGAAGGTGTACAGAAGAGCCCTGGAGGGTTACGACATTGTAAGTGCCTCTGCCAACCGGCGGGAGAAACTTTCCTCCAGAATTTTTTACACCGTTTATGATAAATATGCCATAAATCCCACCAATAAGATGCGGACGGAAAGTTTTCGGATCTTAAGCAGGCGGGTGCTGAACCGGGCTTCCCATATGAATAAGACCGTTCCCTACCGTAAGGCGGTATATTCCTATAGCGGACTGAAGGCGGACAACATGGTGTATCAGCCGGTGGAAGGCAGTGGAACGGATTATAAACCCGGGAAACTGGAGCGTCGCAATAAAGTGGAACTGGGAATGGACACCCTGCTGCTGTTTACCAATGTGGGGTATCGTCTGTCCATGACCATGTCGGTGCTGATGCTGGTGCTGATGCTGGCTGTGATCATTTACACGTTTATCGCTTACGCCGTGAGCAGTCCGGTGGCGGGCTGGACATCCAGTATCCTGTTTTTGTCTGTGGCATTTTCCGGTCTGTTTATTATCTTAAGCATCGTGATCAAGTATTTACAGCTGTTGCTGGAGCTGGTGTTCAAGAGACAGCAGTACAGTTTTGAAAGTATCGAAAAATTAACAAAATAGAGAATATAGAGAGAAAAGAGAGAAGGGCTGTTGATTTTATGAAGAAGCTGATTTCTGTGGTTGCACCCATGTACAATGAAGAGGGGACAGCACACATATACTGCCAGGAAATGAAGAAGATGACGGAGGGATTGTCGGACCGTTATGATTTTGAGATCATTCTGGTAAATGATGGATCCAAAGACAATACATACGCTGTAATGTTGGAAGAGCAGGCAGCAAATCCCAAAGAGATCACCACGGTGTGCCTGTCCAGGAATTTTGGACTGGAGGGCGCAGTTAATGCCGGCATCCGTAAGGCTAAGGGAGATGCGGTTGTGGTGATGGACGCAGATCTTCAGGATCCGCCTCACCTGATCCCGGAAATGATAGAGAAGTGGGAAAATGGTGCCGATATTGTGGTTGGCAGCCGGGTAAAACGCAGCAATGACAATTTCTTTAAGAAGGCCGGAGCCGGATTTTATTACAAAGTCATGGACTGGCTGTCCGGCAAGATCAAACTGGAAAAGAGTGCGGCGAATTTCCGACTTTTATCCAGAAAGGCTTTGGACCAGGTATTAGCACTTCCGGAAGTCAACAGCGTGTTCCGGGTGGTGGTGCCCTTTGTGGGAATGAAAACGGATGTGGTGGAGTATGACAGGGACAAACGGTATGCAGGAACCACCAAGTACAATCTGAAGTCCATGATACCCTACGCTTTAGACAGCATTACCGGCATTTCGGTGGAACCCCTTCGAAAGATCATGTTCCTTCAGCCGGCGGCTGTTCTGTGGTTTGTGGTATCTCTGGTTGCCATGTGCCTTACCGGGGGAAGCTGGAAGGCTGCCTGGTTTGTATCCATGATCATGAGTGCCTTTTTCGAACTGATCCTTCTGGCATTGGGCATCATGGCGGAATATATTGCCCAGATCATGACAGAAGTGAAGGGACGGCCCACATCGATCATATATGAGTATGTACCATGCGAACATGCGCAGGAAAGGACAGAAGAATGAATTTTGTAAGGATGGGTGATTCGGGATTAAAATTATCGGAAGTGACCTTTGGATCGGCACTGACCATCGGCACGGAATCCTGCAGTCAGGAATATGCCGATCAGCTGATCGATCAGGCCTGGGAGCTTGGCATCCGCTCTTTTGATGTGTCAAATAATTACGGTATGGGAAATGCGGAGATCCTTGTAAGCAGATCCTTAAAACGCTACCCCAGAGAAGAATATGTGATCGCCACCAAGGGTTCCTGGCCCATAGGAGATACGGTGTACCATCGGGGGCTGTCAAGAAAGCATA
>CAMEWP010000002.1 GCA_945946605.1 uncultured Pseudobutyrivibrio sp.
TTCTCTGGGCTTTCGAGGAATCCATGAAACGAATGGAACTGGACTATGTGGATCTGTATTATGCACACAGATATGATCCGGAGACATCCATGGAAGAGATCGTCCGTACCTTCAACTATCTGATCAATACCGGAAGGATCCGTTACTGGGCCACCTCCGAATGGCCGGCAGAGGCTTTGGAGGAATGTCACAGGGTATGTGACCGGCTGAACATGGAAAAGCCTATTCTGGAGCAGTGCATCTACTCCTTTGCAGTGAGAAAGACAGAAACCAACGGTGTAAAGGATTTCTGTGACAGTCATCATGTGGGAATGCTGGGATTTTCTCCCCTTTGCCAGGGAATCCTTACCGGAAAGTACAGAAACGGTGTCCCGGCAGATTCCCGGATCAATAAAAAAGATAAGCTGGACTACGACAAGACCGGCAATTTCTATATTCAGAATAAAGACCGGATCGATGAATATATGAGAGTGTGTGACAAATATGATCTCAGGCCGGTGGATGTAGCCATCAACTGGTGTATCCGCAAAAAGATCTATCCGGTGCTGGGGGCAAGCCGCCCGGAGCAGCTGGCAGACACCTTAAGCGGACTCCATGCAGAGATTTCAGAGGAAATCTGGGAAGAATTTGAAAGGATTTGAGAGGGTTTAGAGAATGAAGCTTTCTATTTCTAATATTGCCTGGCCGGCAGAATGGGATGAATCGGTATATTCTGCCATGGAACAATTGGGATATCAGGGACTGGAGATCGCTCCCACAAGGATCTTTCCGGAGCAGCCCTATGAGGATCTGGAACGGGTGAAAGAGTGGTACGCAGGCTGCAGGCAGCGCTTTGCGGTTCCATCCATGCAGTCCATCTGGTTTGGACATAGTGAGAGGATCTTCGGCTCTGGTGAGGAGCGGGATATCCTGATGGAATATACAAAAAAGGCTATTGATTTTGCAGAGGCCATAGAGTGTAAGAATCTGGTGTTCGGATGTCCCAGAAACAGAAGTCTGTTGGAAGGGTCGGATGTGCGGATTGCCATTGACTTTTTTGGGGAGATGGCTGAATATGCGAAAAATCATCATACGGTCATCGGTATGGAGGCAAACCCGCCAATTTACAACACTAATTTTTTGAATACCACAACGGAGGCACTGGATTTCATTGATGCTGTGGGATCTGACGGGCTCCGATTGAACCTGGATATAGGCACCATGATAGAAAACGGGGAAGAGTTGTCCTGTCTCTACGGAAGAGAGGACCGGATCTCTCATGTTCATATCAGTGAGCCGGGACTTAAGACCATCGAACACAGACCGCTGCATGCTTCTTTGGGAGCATTTTTGAAGGATTGCGGATATGATGGATATGTGTCCATTGAAATGGGAAAACAGGATTCTGTTACTACAGTGATGGAGGTTATGAAATATGTCAGAGAACAAATGCAGTAGAGTACCGGAAGGAAAAAAACAGATCATAAACGGTGTGCTGGCAGCGCTGTCTTTTCTCATTGCTGCCTATGTGCTGATCCGTCTGGTGATATCTGTCTGGGATATTCTTTCTTTTTCAGAGGAGTATACATCCTTTAATGAGGTGAGAGATTACGTGAGCTTCCGGCTCACCAACTGGATGATGCAGGGGAAGAATCCCTATACTCTTTCCATGCTCAGTGACCCAACGGTGCCCTTTATGGATCTGTATACCCCCTTTACACCGGCTCTGGTGGCCCTGTTGTGTAAACTTACGGGAATGAATATCCTTATGGGCAATTACGTCATCAATATTATTTTTGTTGTGCTCACCTGCGTCAATGTCTGGCTCATCATCCGGGATTTTATCCCCGGACAGAAACTGAATGCCATGATGTGTACAGCTGTGTATGTGGCAACCTTTTTTACCATGTTTCTAATCAGTGCCCCGCTGTTGAATTTTCATGCTGACGCGGCAGGCATTTTTTTCATGTCTGTCATTTATTTGCTGGTATACAAACAGAAGGAGAAGACACTGCCACTGGCCATCCTTACCGTATCCCTGGTGTTTACAAAGCAGATCCTTATGGTGATGGCTCTGCCGCTGTTTTTGTATTACCTTATGAAGGACAAAAAGGCTGCCTGGAGATATTTCTTCCAGTGCTGTATCTGCGGTGTGGTGGCGCTGGTGGTGATCCAGATCTTCTTCCCGCTGTATTGGACGGAGACCATCTATGCCCAGTTTTTTGCCCTCAGCAGCGAAAGCAGCTGGTTCTTTGCCATCTATAATATCGCCCACTGTTATCTTCGCTACTGGCCGTTGCTGGTACTTTTGTTTGGCGGAACGGCAGCAGCACTTTTCATCCGGCATAAAAAGGGCTACCGGTTCGGTATCAGAAAATTTGTGAAAGAACTGGTGGAGCAGGAGGAATTTGCGGTATATCTGATCTTAAATCTGGTGATCGGAACCTTGTTTTTGCTTTATTTCTCACAGAATTCTATTGACGGGTACAAATATTGTCAGGATATTGTGGCACCGAACCTGTTTATTCTCACGGTTTATGTATGGAGCAGATATCTGGGACGCTACGCTGTTGGAGAAGAGCAGCAGACAGCACAGTCGGCAGTAAGGTCGATTCTTGTACTTGCGCTCTGTGTATCTGCACTGCTGACATACCGGAATTTTACCTACGAGCCTTATACACAGGAAGACGAACAGGCATACACGGCACTGGATCAGGTGATCCGGGAGCATGAGGACGAGACCATCTACCTGGGCATGAACGCAACACAGTATCTGGTAAAAGAAGATCTGTGGGAGCCGGAGAATATCTATTTCAATGATGGTCATATGGAATTTTTTGACCGGGATTTTACCGATAATGCGCTGATCAACCGGTTTTTCTACAATGAGGAGATCACGAAGACAGCAGATGACTATGTAGAGAAAGTAAATCAGATGATCAGAAACAAAGAGTTTGGCATGGTAGCTGTCTGTGGGGATCTGGTTGTGGATGGAGCTGTTTTGGAGCAGTACTATTATCCCTGCGGATCCTATCCCATTAAAAATGAGACAAACGGAAGTTTTGATGTGGTAGTATGGTTGCCCATGGAATAGGACAGGCCGGGGGAGCAGAGTTGAAGAAAACAGATAACAGAGTCGCATGGGTCGACACGGCAAAATTTTTTGGCATGATGCTGGTGATCGCAGGGCATCATGAGGCCTTTGGAGATTTGGGGAGAAGTGTGATCTTTTCCTTTCATATGCCCCTGTTCTTCTTTCTGACGGGATTGTTTGAAAGAAAAAGAGAGATGTTTCAGGTGATCAAACGGGGGGTCATATCCTATCTGATCCCTTATGCCATCCTTGTGGTCTTAAGCGCCTTTACCGCCGGATGGCTCCGGGGTACATGGTTTGGCGCCTGGGGCGTGGAAAACTACGAGATGGACTGGATCTTAAAAAGTTCCTTTGCCTATGGAAACGGATGGAGCCTGATGTGGTTTCTGCCCTGTCTTTTTACGGCATCGGTTTTGATGGAACTGTTGTTTTTCCTGGTGAGGAATGACTGGATCAGAGGCATCCTGATTCTGGTGATCAATGTAGTTACGGCCCTCTATATCCCCGGACCGCTGTACTGGGAACTCCACGAGGCCCTGATGGCACTTTTGTTCCTCTATCTGGGGTATCTGGTGCGGACCTATCTGCTGGATGAGAATTTGAGACTGAAAGAATCTGTCAGAAAGAGCGGATGGTTTTATGGGGAACTCATGGTTGCTGCAGGCTTTTGGATCTATTGCGTGGGAAAGAGATACTATGTCAATATGGTGTGGCCATCCTATCCGGCGTATCCTTTGTCTGTCGTGGCCGCTGTCTGCGGGATAGAAATATTCCTGCTGCTTATGGCCATGCTACCGGCCAATGGATTTATGATGAAAATGGGATCCTCATCCCTTGTCATATACATGGTTCACTGCCTGGAGCATAATCTGATCCCCTGGGATGTGATAAATGAGAAAGTATCCCTGATGCTTGCGGTGCCGCTGGCGGGTGTCCGGGTGACCACCTTACTGGTTCGGATCGTACTGATCCTGGCAGTTACAGCTGTTATTGTAAAGATCAAAGAAAAACTGACAAAAAGAGGCTGAAGAAAAATGAAACGAAATCGTATGTTAGATATTACAAGAGGGATGGCAATGATGGGAGTATTCCTTCTGCATTTTCAGTTTGTGGGATTATACCCTCTTGGGGGTGTGCTGGTTGCTCTTTTTTATGTGATATCCGGCTATCTGACAAAGCCAAGACCCGATAAAAAAGTATTTATCAGGGCCAGGGCAAAACAGCTTCTGATCCCCTATGGGGTCACAGCTCTTGTTATGGTAGGTACAGGGACCATATCGGATGTGATCTGCGGCACCGGAGATTCTATAGGAATTGTGATACTGAAATGGATCTATGCCGGACTTTACGGGGCGGGAGATCCTTACACAGAGCCTTTTTACATTAAGTCCATCGGCGGCATCTGGTTTTTGCTGGCAAGCTTCTGGGGAGCCATTTTTATGCAGTACATTATAGAAATGAAGCGGATCCGGCAGCTGATCTGTGTGGCAGTGTTGTTTTTGATTGGAGTCCTGACGCCGAAACTGTTCTGGTTTCCTTTTAGTATCCAGGCGGGAATGTGCGCTGTCTTTTTCATGTACATGGGCTATCTGGCAAAAGAGGCCGTTCCCTGGCTGCAAAAGCAAAAGTCCCTGGTAAAGGGCGGTGTGCTTCTTGCAGCAGCAGTGGCATTTATCTGGTTTTTGTTAAATTTCAAAGGATTCTGGCTGGTACATTGCGAGTTCGGCAATGGAATCTGGGATCTGGTGGGAAGTCTGGGAGCATGCATCTGGTTTATGGTGATTGCCGGTCTCATTGATAAGATCGGAGGACCCCTGGCCAGCCTTCTGGATAAGATGGGACGATACAGCATTGTGATTTTGTGCGTACATATCGTGGAACTGGAAGCATTTCCCTGGGGACCTGTGGTGGGAGCCATGATATCCCATGGGGTGTCGGAGTATGCCGCCACATCCATCTGGCTGCGGGTCATGAAGGTGATATGGATCACAGCAGGAACCATGCTCTGCCTCCATTTTGACGCAACAAGAAAAATTTTTGGGTTAGCGGAGAAGAAAGATGAGAGAAAAAATCAGATATCTGACAAAAGATAAATATATCCGGATCTTTTTTCTGATAGCGGCTGCAGCCTTTGTGCTGACAGGGGTATGTTATCAGACGGGATTTTTCCCTTATCGTCCCACACATTCGGACGGAAATGGGTATTACATGTATCTTCCTGCAGTGTTTACTTACCATGATCTGGGCATGAAGTTTGTCTACAACGGAAGTTTTTCCGATCCCAGCGGACTGGTGAATACTTTCTTTCCCATGGCTACGGGACAGGTGGTTGATAAATATACCATGGGTGTGGCTGTGCTGCAGCTGCCGTTTTTTCTGGTGGCTGATATCATAGCAAAGATCTTTACACCGGATGTGGCAGACGGTTTCAGCGCCATTTACCAGTTGGCCAACATTGCCAGCGGCTGTTTTTACTATTTTCTGGGCTCTGTCTGTACCTATAAGATCTGCAAAAAATATGCCGATGCCAAAAGCGGATTTTGGGCAGTGGTGATGGTTACCTTCGGAACAGGGCTGTTTCACTACATTACCAGAGACGGCGGGTATTCCCATGTGTATTCCTATGCCATGATCGCTCTTTTTATGGTCCTGGTGGATCGATATGAGGAAAAGCAGACCAAAAAACTGCAGTTTCTGGGTGGGATCTGTTTTGGACTTCTGACACTGGTGCGGGTAACCAATGCAGTGATGGTGCTGATCTATGTGTTTTACCGGGTGAGTTCCGTAAAAGAATTTGGAGAGCGGCTGAAAAAGATCCTGCTGCCAAAAAACTGGATATTGATCGCCCTTGGTGTGCTGATAGTCTGGCTGCCCCAGCTTTTGTACTGGAAGTGGGCGGCAGGAAGCTTTTTTGTAAATTCCTACAATCTTCCGGGAAATGAATTTGACGAGAGATTTTATTGGACTTCACCGAAGATATTGCAGGTACTCTTTACCACAAACCGGGGAATCTTCTTCTGGTGTCCGGTGCTGATCCTTTCGGCGGTTGCCATGTTTTTGCTGTTTAAGAAGGCAAAGGAATTTCAGCTGGGACTGATCCTGGCCACGGCAGCCTTTACCTATGTCACAGCATCCTGGTGGGCTTATGACGGTTTGTGCGGTTTTACCAACCGGTTTTTTGTGGATCTGTCAGCAGTTTTTATTTTTGAACTGGCACTGTTTCTAAAGGAAATGCAAAATCATAAATGTCTGAATACCGTGATATGGATCTTTATGATTCTGGCCGTCCTTTGGACGAATCTGTTTATGGTGGAATACTGGTTCCATGAGACCACAAAATTTGATGTTCATATGGAGCAGATCCTGCAGGTATTCCAGTGGTATAAAGGCATTTTACTGCCGTAGATGGGAGCAATATGAAAAGAGAACAGATAAGAAAATGGTGTGGGGCAGGGGCAGCACTGCTGATGTTTGGGCTGATCCTCGTCCGGGCTGCGGTGATGACCATCACATTTGATGAGGCCTATACTTATTTTGGCTGCGCACTGGATCTGAAACTGAATATGGAGGGCATCAGAGAACTTTATCTCACCAGCAACTCCAATAATCATATGTTAAACACCATATTGATTGCGCTTATGGATCAACTGACCGGGTCCCGTTATGTGGAGCTTGTGATCCGCTTTCCCAATATTCTGGCGGGAGCGCTGTATCTTTTTGTGCTGTACCGCATGTATGTGGGAAAACATATCAATGGGATCGTGTATTACACCCTGGTGTCCTGTTATTTTCTCAATGAATTTTTCTCCCTGGCAAGAGGATACGGTCTGGCAGTCTGCTTCCTGACTATCTGCCTGTGTCTGTATCTGTTATGGAAGGAATCCGGATTTCAAAAAATCCTTTATCCCTGCCTGATCATGGTATGTTACATGCTTGCCTGCATGGCAAATACCATCTGTCTGCTGATGGCTCCTGCACTGGGACTTTTGTGCCTGATCAATCTGATCCGGTCAAAGACTCTGGGAAGATTTATCCTTTTCTTCTGGTATGGCATTGCCATTACCGGAGCCGGGATCATTGCCATGCTGTTTTATCATCTGAGAGTGACGGCAGAGGGGAATGAGGTCCTGTATGTGGTGAATGCCGATTCCTTTTTCGAAGCATTCTTTTTGAATTTTGGCGATATGATGTCGGAAAATTCTGTTCTGGCTACAGTGTGGGCAGCTATAGTGATCTTAAGCTGTGCGGCGGCATGTATCGTTTATCTGTACAGGATCTGCAAAAAACGAAAGGCCGCCAGACCGGACTTTATTCTGATGTTTTTTGTACTGGCGCTTTTGATCTTTTTGGAAGGAAAAATGGGCGGAGGCCAGTTTGCCACCGGAAGAGCCATGGTGCCGCTGTTTCCTGTTCTGGCATTTGCACTGCAGGATGCAGTTGGATATCTGCCGGAGGGTAAGGGAAAAGCCGGTATTGTTGTGGTGGGATCTGTGCTTGTGATGGTGTTGTCCATGCAGCAGTGGTGTGTCACCACCACCAGGGAATTCCCCAGTGACAAGAACGCAAAGGCCTTTGGCTATGAGAGCGTCTATACAACAGAGGCGCAGGAGTATGAGGGATTCAATATCACCATTGCCCGTTTTTATGCAGAACAGGCAAATTATTTAAGGAGTTTTGAATAGATGAAGAAGACAAAAGGTATTTTGATGGCGGCAGAAAGCATCCTGCTGGTTCTTTTGTTGGGATGCATCGCATATCGGGGAGGTCATCTGAAAACCTATGAGCCGGATATGAGCCAGTGGCGTTCGGAATGCATGGAGTATGACGGCCGGGAATGGAACATTACAAAAGAAGAAGCAACGGGTGCCCTGGCTGAGGCGGAAGAGGGGGAGTCGGCCTGCTATCTCTATGGACCCTTTCTTGATCTGCCCCGGGGCAGCTATACCGTCCATATTTCCTATCAGGCAGAGGAGGATCTGATCCTGATGCCCTATGCCGGAAATGGATATTATGGATTTGTGGAATCGGGGAAGGCCATTTTAAGCAAAGATCAGACCCAGGCAGACTATTCCTTCCGGGTGACGGAGGATATCCCTGCCTTTGAAGTTTCCATCCGATCCGAAAATGCTGGGGAAGCACAGATTTCCTCCATCACCATAGTCCAGAATACACAGTCCCTGTGGCGAACCTTTGTGATCCTGCTGTTTCTCATGACACTGGTAAATGTGATCTGGATGAAAAAAGAATGGATCTGTGAACACAGGACATCGGCAGCATTTGTTGGTTTACTGCTTTTTGTTTCCTGTCTGCCGCTGTGTATGCCGGGGATTGATGACCGGGATGGACAGGATCTGGTGTTCCATCTGCTGCGGATCGAAAATCTGGCAGAGGGACTGCATCAAGGGGTATTTCCGGTAAGGATGCAGAGTCTCTGGGTAGAAGGATACGGTTATCCGGTGTCGGTATTTTACGGGGATCTTCTGCTGTATTTCCCGGCGGTGCTGCGGCTGGCAGGGTTTACCATCCTGGAAGCCTATAAGATCTATGTTGTGGCCATCAACCTGGGAACCATCCTGATCTCCTATTATGTATTCGGGAAAATATTTAAAAACCGTGGTGTGGTGTGGATCACCACCATGGGGTATGTGTTATCCACATATCGTCTGGTAAATGTTTATATTCGTCAGGCTGTGGGGGAATACAGCGCTGTCATGTTCCTTCCGCTGATTGCACTGGCGCTGTACGGGATCTATACCGGAGATGAAAAAGATCAGAAAACATATAAACAAAATGCGCTTTATCTGGCCATTGGCATGACAGGGCTCATCAACACTCACATGCTTACCACGGAAATGACAGTGATCGTGATGGTCTGCATCTGTGTGTTGTTCTTCAAAAAGACATTCCGCAAAAACACCATTCTGGTATATATCAGAGCAGTGGTGATGGCGGTGGCATTGAATCTGTTTTACCTTGTACCGTTTTTGGATTACTTCCTCCATGTTCCGGTGAAAGTCAGCGGCAGCATGGGCGGCATGAAGCTGATCCAGATCGAGGGGGCAGCCATTGCACAGTATTTTGCCTTTTTCCAGGATCCTTTTGGATATGCTTATTCCTTTGGGCAGAATATCTTAGCACTGACTCCGGGAATTCTTTTGATGGCAGCGCTGGTATGGGGAATTTATTGGATCGTCACAAAGAAAGCAGACAAAAAAATTGCCTGGTGCACCTTTTTATCCCTGGTTGCACTGTTTGCAGCCTCCAACCTGTTCCCCTGGAACTGGATCGCCCGGCATATTCCCGGCGGCGGCATGCTGGCTTCCGTGCAGTTCCCCTGGCGTTATCTGGTGATCGCCAATGTGATACTGACACTTTTGCTGGGATTTTTGTGTGAGAAACTCTTTGCGGAGAATCCCCGGTGGCAGAAGCAGGTGCTTGGGGTAGTGGTTGTTACAGAACTGATCATGAGCAGCTTTTTTGTCAGCAGCTATATTGACGGTGCAACTTTCCGGGAGTTTTATGATACGGCGGAGCTGGATACCAACTATATCGGAAACGAAGAGTACATCCGGGTAGGAACGGAGGTATCGGAGCTGACCCACCAGCTGGAGGGATCCGGTACAAAAGAACTGGAACTTCTGGATCATCAGGGAAGTTCTTTGGATCTTTACTGCAAAACAGCCTCGGAACCTGCAAAGATCACCATCCCGCTGTTTCATTACAAGGGATATCAGGTAACGGACGATGAGGGCACACAATATGAGATTTCTGACGGAGAACAGAATGAGATCTGTGTGCAGGTGCCGGCAGAATTTGACGGACAGCTGCATGTGAGGTTTGTGACTCCGGTGATCTGGAGAGCGGCGGATCTCATATCGCTGGCTTCGGCGGTGGTTCTGCTGCTGGTAGCGGTAAGAAAAAGGAAAATGAGGAAATACGATGCTGAGTAAATGGAAAAGTGAATGGAAAAATATGACCTGGCAGCAGATGCTGATGAATGTGGCCTGTCTGTGCATTGCCCTGGCAGGAATTGTGGTCAGTATACGGATGAACCTGGTGGGGCGGGCGCTGTGGTATGACGAATCGGCCCTGGCATACTCCCTCTGTCAGAGGGGGCTTTTGGACCTTACCGCCACAGAACTGGATTATGTCCAGAGTGCGCCGGTGGGCTGGCTGTATGTGTTGAAGATCTTCACCCTGATCTTCGGCAATTCCACCTATGCACTGAGGACACCCTCTATTCTGGCATATGTGGGGATCATGTTTTTGATGTATTATATCTTAAAGCATGTGTTCCATACCTATTATCCCATGGCGGGTGTGGCTTTCGGGGCATCACTTCCCATCATACTGCAGTATTCCAATGTATTTAAACCCTACATTACGGACTGCGTGTTTGTGCTGTTGGCCATTGTGATCTTTTATCAGTATAACGAGAAAAAGATAAACAGTCTTACCCTGGGAATCCTGTGGGCAGTGCTGCTGTGGTTCTCAAACCCAGTGATCTTTGTGATGGCCGGTCTGATGATGAGCAAGGGTCTGCTGGCGCTGATGAAAAAAGATATGAAAGCCATCAAGGGACTTTTTGGTGCCGGTATCATTATCCTTGTGAGCTTTGCTGTATATTATTTTTACTGGCTGAGACAGACGGCGGTGGAAAACACCTCCATGCTGAATTACTGGGCGGAATATAATTTCCCGCTGTTGCCAAGATCCTTGGAAGACATTAAGAGAGCGGTGCGACTGATCGGACTTTTATTCCAGCCCTTTTACCGGCTGGAGTATGTAGTGATGATCCTGCTGGCAGCTTTTGCCTTCTATACACTGAAGAAAAAGGATGTTTATCTCATGGGAATCTACCTGAGCTTTTTTGTGGCACTGGTGGCATCTTATCTGGACAAATATCCCATCAATAAGAGACTGTGGCTGTTTATTTATCCCCTGATCACCATTATTATTTTTGTGGGGCTGGATGATTTTATCAACAGGGAAGAGAAAAATCACCGGTCCGTTTACACTGTGGGAGTGATCATGCTGGGGATCGCGGTGTTAAACTCCGGAATCCGTTATTATGTACACGAAGAGAAGGTGTACTGGCCGGGGTATGAAGTGGGTCTGGAATATGATTATATGAAAGAGCATATTCAGGATGAATGGGTTTATATTTTCTGGCCCATCATACCGGAATTTGCCCATGTAAATCAATATAATACAGAGTATCTGGAAGGCACGGATACGAAGGTGGTATATGGAACAGAAATGTTTTCTTCCCAGGATGAATCCACGAAGGATATTGACATGATCTTAGACAGCAGCAACTGTTATCTGTTCTTCAGTGATTCCTGGGACAATGAAAGCTATACCGACGAACTGTTTATCACCACCAGAGGAACCGGTTATCTGGAGATGGTGTACAACGATTATGCAACACCTCTGTGGAGATACTGCAAAGATATTGAGGATGTAAAATCCGGAGTAAGTTATGAGATCCTGGATCAAAGAAAAGAGGATCAGAGCATCACATACACCCTGCGGGTTACCAATACCGGGGAAAGTTATCTGAATCCCAAGTTTGAGACAGCAGGTTTAAAATGCAGTGAGTTGGGCAGTTTTTATGAACTTCCGGAAGACATGGCGCCGGGACAGGCAGTGGATCTTACGATCTCCCTTCCTGCAGGTACTGTGGCAGAATTTACCCTGGAAAATGAGTATGGTCTGATCTGCCCTGATGCAGAACTGATCCTGGGAGAAGAATGATGAAGAAAAAGATTCGATTGGAAATGTTGGGATTGATCCTGTATGCAGCGGTGCTGACTGCTGTATTCTTCCAGCCGGTGGTAGGAAAATATAACACGACCATCTTTGCTTTTTCCTATCGCTGGGGGTTTCTGTCCCGGGGACTGACGGGAACCGTGTTTCAGCTGCTGGATCAGATCCTTCCCTGGAATTTACTGACCTATCGCGGAACACAGATCTTTTCCATGGGAATGGACCTGTTGTTTGTGCTGGCGCTGCTTGCCTTTTTCTATGTATGTCTGAAGAGAAGTGAGGAGAGTCTGAATCATGGCATGGCAGCCTGTATGTTGGTCTTGTCCACATTTGCTTTCCCGGAGTATGTGACCTTTGTGAATATGGGACGGATCGACTCCATTATGGCAGTGCTGACCATTCTGGCTGTGTACCTTTTGATAAAGGAGAAATGGGAATGGCTGGTGGTTCCCATTTCCGCAGTGGGAGTCTGTGTCCATCAGGGCTACGTGCTGATGTTTGCAGGAGTCATCTGGGTGCTGCTTTTGCTAAAAGCCATAGACAAGCCCCGGGAGAGGAAAGCAAAATACATATTGCTTCTGGGAAGTAGTGTTCTGATCTGCGGCGTGCTGTTTTTATATTTTAATTATTTCAGCCACACGGGAAATCAGGAAGTATACGACAGCATTTATGAACTGGCAGCGTCCATATCCTGTGACGGCACTGTACATAAACAGCTCATCGAACATGAAGTGCTGGGAATCGATCCATCCGCAGATGAGTGGGCCACCCATGTGTTTAACTTCAGAGAGATTGCGGTATTTGCCATTCTCACCATACCCTACTGGCTGATGGCAGCAGCATTTTTCCTTGGTTGTATCCGTCAGGCAGAAGGCTTTTGGGGAAAGATCAAATATCTGGCCATTGCCCTGGGACCGGCCATCCTGCTGATGCCGGATTTTCTCATCAAGATCGATTATGGCAGATGGGTCTTTTGCCTGGTGTTTGACTACTTTATCCTGATCCTTGCGCTGCTGGCCTGTGGGGATAGGATTGTTACAGATCAATTTCATGGGATGGCACAGAGGCTGGGAAAACATCGGCTGCTCTGTGTCGCATTGCTGATTTATCCCCTGGTGCTGACTCCCATGGGAGATATCTGGATCACAAAATTGTCAAAAATAATTACAAGTATTGTACTGGGAATTCCGGAAGGTGCAATGATTTTTTAGAGGAATGTAAATGATGAAGACAGAAAATAAAAAAACAGCAATCATGATGATACTATTGGCACTGTATGCCGGTTTGCAGTTTATCCTGAATGTTCAGACAACAGTGGGAACTTATGTGACGACAATGTACGCATTTTCCTACCGGTATGGGTTCCTTTCCAGAGGATTCCAGGGAACCGTGCTGCTTTTGCTGGATAAGATCCTGCCGGTAAATATGATGAGTTATCAGGGAGTTCTGGTACTCAGTTATCTCCAGATCCTTGTATATGATGTGCTGGTACTGGCATTTATCTATATCTGCCTGAAGAAAAGCCATGTGACACTGCATCATGGAATGTGGTTTTGTATTTTTATCTTTACCACCTTCGCTTTTCCGGAGTATGTGGCCTTTCAGAATTTTGGCCGTTCCGATGCCTGGACAGCCGGCATCTGTATCATTGGAATGCTGCTGCTTCTGTCTGGAAAGGCAGAGTGGCTTATTGTGCCGCTTAGTGCTGTGGGTGTCTGCATCCACCAGGGATTTGTGCTGATGTTCATGGCTCCCATGCTGGTGATCTTATTTGCAAAAGGTGTTGATGCCATGGAAGTACAGCCGGATGGCAAAAGAAAATGGACGGCAAGGACAAAAAAATATGCCGCCATCCTGATTTTGAGCGTGGTTGTGGCAGCTATGCTGTTCCTTTATTTCACATTTTTCAGTCATCAGAACAGCCGGACGGTGTATGATGAGATCTATGCCTTGGCGGATTCCATGGGATATGAGGGATATGATGTGAAAGTCCATGCCCAGCTGATCATGAATGAGATCTTAGGACAGGATCCTGCCAGCGATGAGTGGAGCATACATATTTACAATTTTAAAGAAGGTCTGGTATTTTTCATCCTGTCACTGCCCTATACGGTGCTGCTGGTGGAGTTTTTCAGAACCTGTATGAAGAAAACCAAAACCGGAGATATCTGGGAGAAACTGAAATATCTGGCAGTGGCTGTAGGCTCTGCCACTATTCTGCCGGATCTTATTGCAAAGATCGATTACGGAAGATGGGTATATTCCATCATTTCCTATTACTTCCTGGTGGTGATGACACTGCTTGCCATGAATGATCGTGTGATCACGGAATCCTTCCATGCCATGGCGACAAAACTGAAAAAACACAAGGCAGTGGTGGCAGTGCTGACCCTGTATCCGATCCTTATGGTACCCATGGGGGACATCTGGATCACACAGATCTCAAAACTCATCACCGACTGTCTTGTGTCTTTGGGATTTTAGTTGATGGACTTCTTATTGATGGACTTTTATTGGCCTGACTTCTGATTGTTGCAGGTCTTATGCCGGACAGGTATAATGTAAGAGATCAGTTTTTTAACACCCAGAACGGCAAATACCAGAAGGAAAGTCAGGATAAAGCTGACAAAGGTATCGATGGCCACCACCGCAAAGTTTGCGATACCCTCTGAAAAATGAGAGTAAGCAAAGCCTGCAGATATCTGCCGGAAACCGGAAGCAGTCAGGTAATCCAGGCAGATCTGGTGGAGCAGATACATAGGAAGATTGATGCTGGCAATCTTACAGATGGCATCATTTATTTTGGAATCCTTCTCATTATTGATGAGATTGAAGGCCAAAATGATCAGAAGGGTGGGACAGATCAGTCCGAAACAGGAATACCAGGCCTTGATGGAGGTATGCCAGGTGCCGTCCGGTGCGATCCGGTGATAGACGATAAAGGTCCGTACCAGATTGGCCAGAAGAAATCCTACCTGTCCCAGCAGGGCAAAGCCCTTGCGGATAAACAGATCTCTGTGACGATAGAGAATGTGACCCCAGATCACCATGATCAGGGCCGGAACAACACCGCCGGTGGTGATAAAGGAGAAGGACAGGAACTCGTTGTCGAAAAAGTCATTGACGGCAAAGAGAGCCAGGGTGGACACAAGAAAGATCTTCTCCCGTCTGACATCCTGATCCAGATAATCCACAAAACTCTTCATTACCGGAAACAGTGCGATGACTGCCACATATAAAAACAGATACCAGGTGTGGTTGGTGTATGTATAGGGTGAGCGCAGCATCAGAAGGTTCCGCACAATATAGACATAATCATCCAGTGGATGTGCGATACTTTCTTTCAGGGACTGGCCGTTGATGATCCAGTCGTAGAGATAAAAATAGGCTGCAAATAACAGCAGGGTAGGAAAAATGATCTTTTTGATGGTCTTTACCAGAAGTTTCTGGTAGGAAGTATTCCGGAACAGGTAAAATCCAAGGATCATGAAAAACATGGGGACACAGTCACTGAAAAATCCGGTGACATAGTCGATGGAGAACCGGTAAGTACCCTCCAGCACCCAGTCTACCTGCATATTATGGTAGCCCAGAATCATTAGGATTCCGAAGATACGAAGTAATTCCACACGCGCATCGCGCTTTGATTGATTCATAACGCCCTCCTGAAAAACGATTTACGGAAATTATATCATTCCTGAGAGTCTTTTTAAAGGGAGGAAAACGAAGGAGAATGTCCATGGACAAAATTGCAGTATTGATACCCTGCTACAATGAGGCATGTACCATTGAAAAGGTAGTCAGGGATTTTGCGGCAGCCCTGCCGGAGGCCGTGATCTATGTATATGATAACAATTCCACAGATGATACGGCAGCCATCGCAAAGGCGGCAGGAGCAGTGGTGCGCCATG
Source organism: uncultured Pseudobutyrivibrio sp. (assembly GCA_945946605.1). GTDB lineage: Bacteria > Bacillota > Clostridia > Lachnospirales > Lachnospiraceae > Pullilachnospira_A. The sequence continues at coordinate 15,754 of CAMEWP010000002.1, forward strand.
AATACCAGCAGGGAAAAGGAAATGTGATCCGCCGCATGTTTCGCGAGGTGGACGCTGAGTGCTATATCATGGTAGACGGAGATGATACTTATCCTGCGGATGCGGCACCTGCCATGGCGCAGAAAGTCTTAGAGCGGAAAGCGGATATGGTGGTGGGAGACAGACTCTCATCCACATACTTTGAAGAAAATAAACGGCCTTTCCACAATATGGGAAATACTCTGGTGCGCTGGGCCATCAACACGTTGTTTCACACATCCATTAAGGATGTCATGACCGGATACCGGGCCTTTTCCTACCAGTTTGTGAAGACCTTTCCGGTACTGTCCAAGGGATTTGAGATTGAGACAGAGATGAGTATCCACGCAGCAGATAAAAATATGTATGTGGAAAACGTGGTGATCGAATACCGGGACCGGCCGGAGGGCAGCAAGTCCAAATTAAATACCTGTGTGGACGGTATCAAGGTGCTGGTAACCATTGCGGATCTGTTCCGCCACTATCAGCCTATGGCCTTTTTCGGAGCGATCTCTGCCGTATTGGCGGCTCTTGGTATCGGATTTATGATACCGGTGCTCATTGACTATTCCCATACCGGGTTAGTGGAACGGTTTCCCACACTGATCGTGTGCGGATTTGTGTTGCTGACTTCCATTATTTCCTGTTTTTCCGGCATGATCTTACAGACCATGATACATAAAAACCGGCAGGATTTTGAGATGGAACTTCACCGGGCACAAGATAGATGGAAAAGAGAGAAAGGGGATATATAAATATGAACCAGCATTCACAGGAAAGTATTGATTTATTCGTGCCGGGCAGACTTTGCCTTTTCGGAGAACACAGTGACTGGGCAGGCCTGCAGCGTGTCATGAATTCAGCCATCGTTCCCGGACAGGCCATTGTTACCGGTATTGAACAGGGGATTTATGCAACGGTCAGCGCATCAGATCAGTTTATCATTGAAAGTGATCTGACCCAGGAAAGTTTTGTCTGCGAGATGGACACGGCGGTGCTGCGCCAGAAGGCCAATGAGGGAGGATATTACTCCTATGTGGCAGGGGTAGCTTCCTACATCAGCGAATATTACAGCGTAGGCGGTATCCGGATCCATATTACAAAACAGACCCTTCCGGTGAAGAGCGGACTCTCTTCCAGTGCGGCAGTATGCGTGCTGGCTGCCCGGGCATTTAACCAGATCTATAAGCTTAAGATCAGTACCGCAGGGGAGATGCAGATCGCATTTTACGGGGAACAGCGGACACCTTCCCGCTGCGGCCGGCTGGATCAGGCCTGTGCCTACGGTATCAAACCGGTGCATATGACATTTAACGGAAATGAGATCGAGACCAGACCGCTAAAGATCGCAAAACCCATGTACTGGGTGATCGCAGACCTGAAGGCAGGAAAGGATACCGTAAAGATCCTTTCCGATCTGAACAAGTGTTATCCCTTTGCGGAAAATGAGAAGGAAGAGACGGTGCAGCAGGCGCTGGGAGTAGATAATGCAAGGCTGGTAGAGCGGGCAACGGAATATATAGAGGCCGGAGAGATTGAAAAGCTGGGTCAGCTCATGGTGGAAGCCCAGAAAAATTTTGATGAAAAAGTGGCACCGGCATGTCCGGAAGAACTGACTTCCCCGGTACTGCATTCCGTGCTGAATGATGCAAATTTAAAACCCTGGATCTACGGCTGCAAAGGTGTCGGTTCCCAGGGGGACGGAACAGTACAGCTTCTGGCAAAGGATGAGGAATGTCAGAAGAAAGTGGTGGATTATCTGAAAAATGAACGGGGAATGGATCCCTTTACACTGACTTTGAAACCTCAGCAGAAGGTGAGAAAGGCTGTGATTCCGGTGGCAGGTTTTGGAACAAGACTGTATCCGGCCACAAAAGCCATCAAAAAAGATTTCCTTCCCATCTTAGATAAGGACGGTATGTTCAAACCGGTGATCATGATCCTGTTAGAGCAGCTGATCGCCTCCGGTATTGAGGAGATCTGTCTGGTGATCGGTGAGGACGAAAAGCCTATTTATGACAGTTTCTTTCAGCGGATGTCTCAGGAAAATTACGATAAACTGCCGGAGGAAAAACAAAAATATGAAGATTTCATTTCCGGGCTGAAGAGTAAGGTGACCTATGTGTACCAGACAGAGCGGAAGGGCTTTGGACATGCGGTATATCAGAGCTGCGAATTTGCCGGCGGGGAGCCTGTGCTGCTGCTCTTAGGAGATATGATCTACGAGTCCACCATTGGCAAGACTTGCAGCCAGCAGATGATCGATGCCTATGAGGAGTATGGTATGCCGGTGATCTCCATGCATGATGTGCCCCTGAATGAGGTGGTGCATTACGGTATCATGAAGGGCCGCTGGGCGGATGAAAATGAACGCCATGTGGTGTTAGAAGAGATCGCGGAAAAGCCAACCACAGAGTATGCCCAGGATCATCTGAAAATGATCTACAAACAGACAGAAGAGAAATACTATGCCGTGTTTGGCCAGTATATCCTGACAAAGGAAGTGTATGATGTGCTGGAGAAAAATATCCGGGAAAATCGCCTGTCCCGGGGAGAGATCCAGCTGACAGATGCCCTGGAAGAAGTGCGTAAGAACAGCGGTATGATGGGCTGCAGGATTCGGGGAAGATCCTATGATGTGGGTTTGCCCGAGATGTATATTGACACTATTTCCCGATATGGAAAACAGCAGTAATGACAGTGATGGAGGACCGGTAAATGAAAGTTTATGGAGTGATTATGGCAGGCGGCGGCGGCACAAGATTCTGGCCGCTGTCCCGGCAGGAAGAACCGAAACAGTTGTTAAACCTCAGTGGAAAGGATCTGATGATCAATGAGACCATTGACCGGATCGCAACGGTGGCAGATAAGGAGAATATTTTTATCGTTACCAATGTGACACAGGTGCCGAAGATGGAGACAGCTGTGGCAGGAAGAGTGGCAAAGGATCATATTCTCTCTGAGCCTTCAGCCAGAAATACGGCGGCCTGCATCGGTTACGCTGCATTAGAGATTTTGAAGAAATACGGGGATGGCATTATGTGCATTTTTCCCTCCGATCATTTTATCAAGAATCAGGCAGCCTTTACGGAAATTCTCACAGAGGCTGTAAAAGCCGCAGAAACAGAGGATAAACTGATCACACTGGGGATCACCCCCACATTTCCTTCCACAGGATATGGATATATCAAATTTGATCCTAAGGACACGGGGCTGGCAAAACAGGTGGTGGAATTTAAGGAGAAACCGGATGAGGAAACTGCCCAGCGCTATGTGGAGAGCAAAGAGTATGCCTGGAACAGCGGGATGTTTATTTGGAAAGCGTCAACCATACTGGAGAGCTTCCGCAGCCTGCTGCCGGATGTTTATGAGCCTCTGATGAAGATCGCAGAAGCCATGAATACACCCCGGGAAGCCCAGGTGATTGAGGAGATTTACCCCACCATTCCAAGTATTTCCATTGATTACGGTATTCTGGAGAAAAGCCCGGATGTGAAGGTGATCTCTGCGGACATGGGCTGGAATGATGTAGGCAGCTGGGATAATCTGGGTGTTTTATATGATGCAGATGAACAGGGAAATGTAGTGGCCGGAAAACATATCGGAATCGATACCCGTGACAGCATCATTTACGGAAGCAAGCGTCTCATCACCACCGTGGGAGTGGAAAATCTCATCGTCGTGGAAACGGAGGATGCCATCCTGGTGTGCGATAAATCCAGAGCCCAGGATGTGAAAAAGATTGTGGATCAGTTAAAAGAAGAGGGACAGCAGGAATATCTTTGATGCAGGAAAGAGAGGCAGACATGACAAATTACAGGGAACTTTATGACCAGTGGTGCACAGATCCCTATTTTGATGAGGATACAAGAGAAGAGTTAAAAAGCATTGCAGCAGATGAAAAAGAGATCGAAGACCGTTTTTACCGTCAGTTAGAATTTGGAACCGGGGGACTGCGGGGGGTCATCGGAGCAGGAACAAACCGCATGAATATTTACACGGTACGCAAGGCAACCCAGGGGCTGGCCAATTATATTCTGGAACAGAATGGCCAGGAAAAGGGAGTGGCCATTGCCTATGATTCCAGGATCATGTCACCGGAATTTGCCCAGGAGGCGGCACTGTGCCTGAATGCCAATGGTATCAGAACCTATCGCTTTACAAGTCTTCGTCCAACACCGGAGCTTTCCTTTGCAGTGCGGACTTTGGGATGTATGGCAGGGATTGTCATCACAGCCAGCCATAACCCCAGGGAATATAACGGTTATAAGGTATACTGGGAGGACGGTGCCCAGATCACACCACCTCATGATAAGAACATTCTGGCAAGAGTTGCGGAAGTGACATCCTTTGATCAGGTAAAGACCATGGAGTTGGAGGAGGCAAAGGCAAAGGGACTTTACCGTGAGATCGGTGAGGATATTGATGATGCCTACATGGAAGAACTGAAGAAACAGTCCATTCATCCGGAAGTGATAAAGGAGATGGCAAAGGATATTTCCATTGTATATACGCCGCTGCACGGCACCGGGAATCTTCCGGTGCGCCGGGTGCTGAAAGAACTGGGATTTGAAAAGGTGTACGTGGTAAAGGAGCAGGAGCTCCCTGACGGGAATTTTCCTACCGTGGCTTATCCCAATCCGGAATCACCAAAGGCATTTGAACTGGCTCTGCAGCTGGCCAAAGAAGTGGATGCGGATATTGTGCTGGCCACAGATCCGGATGCGGACCGTCTGGGAGTATACTGCAAAGATACGGCCACAGGGGAATACATATCCTTTACCGGCAATATGTCCGGTATGCTTATCGCGGAGTATATCTTAAGGGAGAAAACGGCTACCGGCACCATGCCGGCCCACCCTGCACTGGTGGAGACCATTGTGACCACAGACATGGCGAAGGTCATTGCGGCAGATTACGGCGTGAAACTCATTGAGGTGCTGACAGGATTTAAGTATATCGGAGAGCAGATCCGTTTCTTTGAGGAACAGAACACCTACGATTATGTGTTTGGTCTGGAAGAAAGTTATGGATGTCTGGCAGGCACTTATGCCAGAGATAAAGATGCCTGTGTGGCGGTAATGATGCTCTGCGAAGTGGCTTCCTGGTACAAAAAACAGAATATGACCCTTTGGGATGCCATGGTGGCAATGTATGAGAAATACGGTTACTTCCGGGAAGGCCTGGAGACCATGACTTTAAAGGGAATGGACGGCGCTGCCCAGATTGCCGGCATGATGACGGAAGCGAGAAATCACCCGCCTAAGGAGCTGGCAGGATTAAAGGTGCTGGCACTGCGGGATTACCAGAAAAATACAAGAACTGACCTTGTGACCGGGGAGGTAAGTGCCACAGGGCTGCCGGAGTCCAATGTGCTTTACTATGAGCTGGAACAGAACAGCTGGTGCTGTGTGCGTCCCTCCGGAACAGAGCCGAAGATCAAATTTTATTTTGGTGTAAAAGGTACTTCCCTGGAAGACAGCCGGCAGAAATCAGATGCTTTGAGAGATGCGCTGATGGGCATGTTTTCATAAGAAATTTGTTACCCGAAATACGAAATAAACTGAAATAAAAGAAAAAGTCCCGATTCCCAAAGAGGATCGAGACTTTTTTTGGAAAGGCATTGCCCGGTGCGACCATATTTACAGAGCAAAATAGGCTACTGCAATGGCGCCGGGGCCTGCATGGGTTCCGATGGCTCCGCCTACAGTCATAATGGGAAGGGAAGTGGTCTGTTCTTCCCAGAGACTGTGACTGTCCTTGATATATTTCTGAAGCAGTTTATCGGAGAGACCTGAGTATCCCAGATAATAGGGCATGGAAAAATCAATGCCGCCGGACTTTTTGATCCGCTCGATGAGAAGGTTATTGCCGTTTTTGGAGCCGTGGGCTTTTCCGAGAATGGAAACAGCGCCTTCCTCTACTGCGATCACCGGTTTGATGGAAAGCATGTCGCCTAAGGTGGCAACAGTGGAGGAGATACGGCCGCCTTTTTTCAGATACTCTAAGGTGTCTAACAGGGCAACCACCTGGATCTTTTTCTTATAGGTGTTCAGGGTAGCCACGATCTCCTCTGCGGTAAGATCCTGATGGATCAGGCGAAGGGCATATTCTACCAGAATGCGCTCTCCTAAGGAAACACTTTCGCTGTCTACCACAAAGACTTTACCTTCAAAATCTGCTGCAGCGATACAGGCACTCTGATAGGTGCCGGAGAGCTTTTCGGACAGAGTGATCACAATGGCGGTATCACCGTTGTCGGTTACGCTGTGATAAGCCTGCTCAAAGTCGTAGGGGGGAATCTGACTGGTGGTGGGCAGAACATCGCTCTCGATGAGCTTTTCATAAAATTCCTGATGGGACAGGTTGATATTGTCCTGAAACTGTTCTTCTCCAAAAGATACCGTTAAGGGAAGGATCGTAAGATCCATGTCAAAACCCTGGGGAATATCTGATGCAGAATCTGTAATAATCTTAATACTCATATACTTCTCTATTCAGCAGATCTGCTGAATTATCCTCACTTTCTTAAAAATGTGTATTTAGCAATCCTGAGATAGTATAGAAGAAGCAGTGAGATTTGTCAATAAAAATAAAACAAGCAGTGGCAATCCGGGGCAGAACAAGATATAATGATACCCATAGAAAAGTTCTGATAAATGAGGTACAAAACAGTGGAGATAAAAGAGAGAAAGAAAGTACTGACTTTGGTGGTACCGGCATACAACGAGGAGGAGACCATCCCGGTGTTCTATAAGGAAGCCAAACGGGTGGAAAAAGAGCTTTCCTCTGTTGAGGTGGAATACCTTTTCATTGATGACGGTTCCAAAGACCGCACCATGGATATGCTGCGGGAGCTGGCCGGAGAGGATGAGAGGGTTCATTATGTGTCTTTTTCCCGTAACTTCGGTAAGGAGGCTGCCATCTACGCAGGCCTTGAGAATGCTTCCGGAGATTATGTGGCAATCCTGGATGCGGATCTTCAGGATCCCCCCTCATTACTGCCCCAGATGCTTCAGATCGTGACAGAAGAGGATTACGACTGTGTGGGAACCAGAAGGGTGAACAGAAAGGGAGAACCTCCCATTCGTTCCTTTTTTGCCCGTATGTTTTACCGGCTGATGAACCGGATCTCCAGCGCGGAAGTGGTGGACGGAGCCCGGGATTTTCAGCTGATGAACCGGAAGGTGGTGAATGCCATCCTGTCCATGGGAGAGTACAATCGTTTCTCCAAGGGCATTTTCGGCTGGGTTGGATTTAAAAAGAAATGGCTGGAGTATGAAAATGTGGAGCGTGCAGCAGGGGAGACCAAATGGTCTTTCTGGAAACTGGTGCTGTATGCATTGGATGGTATCGTGGCATTTTCCACAGCGCCTCTGGTATTTGCATCGGTCATGGGTATTTTATTCTGCCTGCTGGCATTTCTGGCTATTATTTTTATTATCGTCAGAACCCTGATTTATGGAGACCCTACTTCGGGATGGCCTTCCATGGTGTGCATCATTATGCTGGTCAGCGGCATTCAGCTGCTTTGTATCGGTATCCTGGGTCAGTATATGGCCAAAACGTATCTGGAAACCAAAAGGCGGCCTTTATATCTGGTGGAAGAAGAGAACCTGAAACATGATAGACAAGAAAAGATGGATTAAAAAAGGAAAAAGCAAACTGCAAAAGATCGTCTTCGGACGAACGTTACTGATCGCTGTTCTGGCAATTCTGCAGCTGATCTTTGTATTGATGGCATTTCACTGGCTCAGCAGTTACAGCCCTTATTTTTATGGGGCCATGACGGTGCTTACCGTACTTTGTGTTTTATATATCTTTAATCAGCCCAGCGATCCTACCGTGAAGTTAAGCTGGCTGGTGCTGGTTTCCGCCCTGATGCCGGTGGGTGGTTTGTTCTTTTTCTGGGTGCAGACGGATATGGGGCACCGTAAACTGAAAAAGAAGGTTATGGTGGCAGTGGAAGAAGGGGAAAAAGCCCTGCCGGCGGACACATCTCTGGCAGAATCCATCCGGGAGGAATATCCCCAGCTGTACGGACTGACCAATTATATGAAAGGGGCCGGCGGGTACGGCATTTACCAGGATACGGAGGCAACCTATTTCCCTAACGGAGAGAGCCTGTTGCCGGTTTTTCTGGAGGAACTGCGTCAGGCAAAGCATTTTATTTTTCTGGAGTACTTTATCATCTCGGAAGGCGTCATGTGGGATCAGGTCCGGGAAGTGCTGCTGGAGAAAGTCAAAGAAGGTGTAGAGGTGCGGCTTTTGTATGACGGCACCAATGAGTTTACAAATCTGCCCCACGATTATCCGGAGAAATTGCGAAACCTTGGCATCAACTGTCGGGTATTTGCTCCCATCCGTCCGTTTTTTTCCACGGAGCAGAACTACCGTGATCACCGGAAGATTGCTGTCATCGACGGTGTGACATCCTTTACCGGCGGTATTAATCTGGCAGATGAATATGTGAATGAGATTTCCCTGTACGGATACTGGAAGGACACAGCCCTGATGTTAAAAGGGGAGGCGACACTTACCTTCCTTCGACTGTTTCTGGAAGCCTGGCAGGTAACGGAAGTGCAGGGAGAGTACGGAGTGTATCTGGGACGGGCCAGGGAAAATCTTCTGACCTGGAGAAGGGAACACCCGGTGCCCATGGATCCGGAGGGCAACAGACAAAGTGTCCGGGGAAATTATGTGCTTCCATACGGGGATAAACCCTTAGACAACGACAAGGTGGGAGAGCTGGTTTACATCGATATCCTGAATCATGCCAGAAAATATGTGCATATCATGACCCCCTATCTGATCATCGACGAGGAGATGAAGACAGCGCTGGTTCTGGCGGCCCGCAGAGGTGTGGAAGTATGCCTGATCCTGCCTCATATTCCCGATAAGGCATACGCCTTTGCTTTGGCAAAGACCCATTATCCGGAACTGTTGGAAGCAGGTGTGAAGATTTATGAATTTACGCCGGGCTTTGTCCACGCCAAGGGATTTGTCAGTGATGATATCCGGGCAGTGGTGGGTACCATTAACCTGGATTACCGCAGCCTGTATCATCATTTTGAATGCGCATGTTACATGGAGGACATGGATGTCATCGCAGATATTGAGGCGGATATGCAGTCTACGATGGAACAGTCCATGGAGATCACTCTTTTGGATCTGAAGAAACAGAGCCCATGGACCTGGCTGGCCGGTATTTTCCTGAAAGTGCTGGCACCGCTGCTTTAATACAGGTCATAGACCATAGGTATAGGAACTGAAAATGAGAGGAGTAGATGAAAATGGAAACAAACAGAGAGAAGAAATTTGATCTGCTGGCTATGGGAGAGCTGCTTCTGCGGCTTTCACCCTGCAATAACGAAAGAATCGCAACATGCGATGTTTTTGAAAAACACATCGGAGGCGCAGAACTGAATGTGGCGTCCGGTGTTTCCCTGTTGGGACTTCGTACCGGTATTATTTCCCGGATTCCGGATTCGGCCATCGGACAGTTTGCCAAGAATAAAATCCGCTTTTTGGGTGTCAGCGACGATTACATCGACTATGACAGCAGCGAGGAAGCCCGTCTTGCGGTTTATTACTATGAGAGTGCTACCTACCCAAGAAAACCCCAGATCGTGTATGACAGAAAGAATTCCTCTATCACACAGATCGATATCAATAATTTCCCGGAGGAAATGTACCATTCCACCAGATGTTTTCACATTTCCGGCATCACTCTGGCACTGAGCGAAAAGAGCAGAGCCTGTGGTATTGAGATGATCAAACGGTTTAAGGAAGCAGGTGCGCTGATCTCCTTTGATGTAAATTTCCGTCTGAATCTGTGGAGCGGAGCAGAGGCAAAGGCCTGTATTGAAGAAATTCTGCCCTATGTGGATATTTTCTTCTGCTCGGAAGATACTGCAAGGCTGACATTCTTGAAAGAGGGGGATCTGGAAGATATCATGAGAAGTTTTACGAAGGATTATCCCATTTCCATTGTTGCTGCTACCCAGAGAGTGGTACACAGCCCCAAACAGCACACCTTTGGTTCTGTTATTTATGAGGCGAAGACAGATACCTTCTATAAGGAAAAACCGTACGAGAAGATTGATGTTGTGGACCGGATCGGAAGCGGAGATGCTTATTGTGCGGGAATGCTCTATGGATTGCTGTCATCGGATATGGATTGTGCCAAGGCGCTGGCTTTTGGAAATGCCTGCAGTGCAGTGAAAAATACGGTGCCCGGAGATATGCCGTACTCTGATCTGAAAGAGATAGAACATGTGATTGTGGATCATAATAATACCGGGAAACAAATGGAAATGAACAGATAAAACGGAGTCGGAGGGATTCGAACCCTCGTGCCGGGAAACCGGCAAACGCATTTCGAGTGCGCCTCGTTATGACCGCTTCGATACGACTCCATATGAGAGACATTTTACATGATTTTGTAAGGGAAAGCAATCCTAAAAATACAGGATTCTTTCGGGCCGGGCCATGGTGGTTGGGCACTCCTTACTTGAATTATTATGTAAGATAAGATATTCTAAGTAGGAGAAAACTTCCATGGTTCATCAGGGATGAGTTGGAAGAGTCTGCAGAAAGGAAACGGTATCAGAGATGAAGATAGGAATGTTAACCAGCGGCGGAGACTGCCAGGCACTGAACGCTGCCATGAGAGGTGTGGTAAAAGCGCTGAGCGCCAATGTAAAAAATCTGGAAGTATACGGTTTTTATGAGGGATATAAAGGACTGATCTACGGAAATTACCGGTTATTGACCAGCGATGATTTTTCCGGGATCCTGACAAAGGGCGGAACCATCTTAGGTTCATCCAGACAGCCGTTTAAATTGATGCGGGTACCGGATGAGAATGGGCTGGATAAGGTGGAAGCTATGAAGAGCACCTACCACAAACTGAATCTGGACTGCCTGGTGATCCTGGGGGGAAACGGAACCCAGAAGACAGCCAATCTGCTTCGGGAAGAGGGACTGAACATTATCCATCTGCCTAAGACCATTGACAATGATATTTACGGAACAGATGTGACCTTTGGTTTCCAGAGTGCCATTGATGTGGCCTGCAATGCCATTGACTGTATCCAGACCACAGCAGCTTCCCACAACCGGGTATTTATTGTGGAAGTGATGGGACATAAAGTTGGCTGGCTGACACTGTATGCAGGTGTGGCTTCCGGCGCAGACATTATCCTGCTTCCGGAGATCCCTTATGATATTGAGAAAGTGGTTGAGGCCATTGAGAAGAGAAATGAAGCCGGCAAAGGATTTACCATCCTTGCTGTGGCAGAAGGTGCCATCTCCAAAGAGGACGCAGCCCTTGGTAAGAAGGAATTGAAAAAGAAACGTGAGAGTTCCAAATATCCTTCTGTTTCCTATGAGATTGCAGATGAGATCAGCAAGCGTACCGGTTCGGAAGCCCGTGTGACAGTGCCGGGACATACCCAGAGAGGCGGAAGCCCCTGCCCTTATGACAGAGCACTCTGCACAAGATTAGGATCTGCAGCTGCACAGGCTATCATGGACAAGGATTATGGATATATGATCGGTATGGTAAATGGTGAGACCGTAAGAGTGCCCCTGGCTGATGTGGCCGGCAAACTGAAGATGGTGGATCCCAACTGCCAGATGATCCAGGAAGCAAAGAGAATGGGAATAAGTTTCGGAGATTGAGAGTAAAAAGATGTCATATACGGCACTGTACAGAAAGTTCCGGCCTGCAGAGTTTGAGGATGTAAAAGGCCAGGATCATATTGTTACCACATTAAAAAATCAAATAAAAACAGACCGTATCGGGCATGCATACCTGTTTACCGGAACGAGAGGAACAGGAAAAACCACCGTTGCAAAGATATTTGCAAAGGCGGTAAACTGTGAGCATCCGGTGAATGGGAGCCCATGTAACAACTGCCCATCCTGCCAGAGGATTGCAGCAGGCAATTCCATGAATGTCATCGAGATTGATGCGGCGTCCAACAACGGTGTATCCAATATCAGAGATATTATTGAGGAAGTGGCTTATGCACCAACAGAGGGAAAGTATAAGGTCTATATCATCGATGAGGTGCATATGCTTTCCATTGGTGCTTTCAATGCCCTATTAAAGACCTTGGAGGAGCCGCCTGCCTATGTGATTTTTATTCTGGCCACCACGGAAGTTCATAAGATCCCCATCACCATCCTTTCCCGGTGTCAGAGATACGATTTTCACAGGATCTCCATTGATACCATATCTGATCGGCTGATGGAGCTGATGGAGAAGGAAGAGGTGTCGGTGGAGGAGAAGGCTATCCGCTATATTGCCAAGGCTGCGGACGGGTCGATGCGTGATGCGCTAAGTCTGCTGGATCAGTGTATTGCCTTTTACCTGGGGGAGACCCTGACCTATGATAATGTGCTGAAGGTGTTGGGAGCGGTGGACACAGAGGTGTTCAGCCGGCTGTTGGATCACCTGATGAAAGAAGATGTGGCAGGATGTATCGCCCTTCTTGAAGAGATGGTTGTTGAGGGAAGAGATCTGGGGCAGTTTGTCATTGACTTTACCTGGTATCTCAGGAATCTGCTTCTGGTGAAGTCGGGAGATCACATGGAGGATGTGCTGGATGTGTCCAGCGATCATCTTGCTGTGCTGAAACAGGAAGCGGCCCGGATAGAGGATCAGGTGCTGATGCGCTATATTCGGATCTTTTCGGAACTTTCCAATCAGCTGAAATATGCATCCGGCAAGAGAGTTCTGGTGGAGATCGCACTGATCAAACTCTGCAGACCCCAGATGGAGGAAGATTACAGTTCTCTGGTGCAGCGGGTTTCTTCCATGGAGACAAAATTAGAGCAGGGAATTCCGGTTATGGCATCCCCGGCAGCAGGAGCCGGCGTATCCGCCGATCAGGGTGCAGCCGCCGGCAAGGTAAAGAAAAAGGAACTGCCAAAGGCTATGCCGGAGGAGATCCAACAGGTGGCAAAGGACTGGCCTGCCATTATGGGTCAGACCCAGGGATTGCTGCGGATTACCTTAAGCAAGGCACTGGTGACCGTCAATGAAGCCAATGAACTGGTGCTGGTATTTCATGAACCCCCCGGAAGCCGGGAGTGCTCCGGCGATATTTTAAAGAATACAGGTGCCCTGAAGGAACTGGAACAGATCATTGAGGAGCATGTAGGAAAGAGTGTGCCGGTGGTGGTGGAGATCAACGATACAGGAGCATCCAATGAGCAGAGCTATACGGATGTGGTGGATTTTTTTGCACAGACTGCACACATAGATATCGAAACAGAAGATATGGAAGAGGATCCATTTTAGGAGAATCTTTTGATCTGATCTTTTAAATATCAACAAAAGATCATAAAAATACAATAACATACAATGAAAATGTAAAGAAAACAGGAGGATTCAGATATGGCAAAGAGAGGCGGATTTCAGGGCGGCGGTATGCCGGGAAATATGAGCAATCTGATGAAGCAGGCACAGAGAATGCAGCGTCAGATGGAAGAAGCCAGCAAGGAATTGGAAGAAAAGGAAGTAACAGCAACTGCGGGAGGCGGTGCTGTGGAGGTAACGGTGTCCGGTAAGAAGGAGATCACAAAGGTGAAACTGGCTGAGGAAGTGGTGGATCCGGATGACATCGAGATGTTGGAAGATCTGATCATGGCTGCAACCAATGAGGCATTGCGTCAGATGGACGAGATTTCCCAGGCATCCATGGCAAAGATTACCGGCGGTTTAGGCGGCGGTATGCCATTCTAAATCGGAAAAGCCATCAGGAAGAGGTAAGTTATGGAGTACTACAGCAATCAGATCAGCCGTCTGATTTCCGAGTTGTCCACATTGCCGGGCATTGGAGCCAAATCGGCCCAGCGCCTGGCTTTTCATATCCTGCATATGCCGGTGGAAGAAGTGGAACAGCTGTCGGAGGCCATCATTGACGCCCGTAAAAATGTGCATTACTGCAAAGAGTGTTTTTCTCTGACAGATAACGAAGTCTGCCCCATCTGCAGCAATCCAAAACGCAACAAGCGTCAGATCATGGTGGTGGAAGATACCAGAGATCTGGCTGCATATGAAAAAACCGGAAAGTATGAGGGGGTTTACCATGTGCTTCACGGTGCAATTTCACCTATGCAGGGAATCGGACCGGGAGATATTAAGTTGAAGGAACTGATGCAGCGGCTGCAGCAGGATGTGGATGAGGTGATCATTGCCACCAATTCCAGTCTGGAGGGAGAAACCACAGCCATGTACATCAGCAAACTCATCAAACCCACAGGGATCAAGGTGACGCGTATCGCCAGCGGAGTACCGGTGGGCGGTGATCTGGAATACATCGATGAGGTGACGCTGCTTCGGGCACTGGAAGGGCGTACAGAACTCTGATCATGAAAGGGACAGGAGACGAAAAAATCTCATGTCCCATTTTTTTGCGGTAATCTGCTTTTTTTTACATAATCTGATAGTCAAAAATAGTAGTGTGTAACAAAGCATATAAATCTGGGACCACGCAAAACAGGAGGCCTGGTATGATAGAAATTACACATGCACCGGATGAGAGAAAAGAGCGGACGCGGAGGATACCAAAGAATATCCGCCAGATTGGAAATGTGGGCGGATATGGAAAGATCTATATGGAGGACATGGTTTATCAGTTTCTTCAGGAAGGCGGTATTGAGGAAGGTCAGAATCTGGTGACCTATCTTTTGCTGGGGGAGGATTTTTACCAGAACGAGGAGCAATATCTGTTTATCCGGGGTGCCATGGAACTGGAAGGCATTGCCTACAGACGGGATTTCCCGGTTTTTACAGAGGAGATCTGGAATCAGATTGCCGGCACCATGCGGCGCCATTTTCATGAGGAAAAGATCTTAGGCTGGGCCGTGAACCGGAAGGGCAGCCGGCTGGACTACTGCAGTGACATGGAAAATATCTGCCGCCGTCATTTTCATGGGGAAAATCAGATGGTGCTGTTTTTTGATACGGTGGATCACGATGAGATGATCTATCTTTGTCACGACGGGAGGTTTGTGAAAAAGGAAGGATATCACATATATTATGAAAAAAATACAGCTCTTGCAGAGTATCTGACGGACTATCATGACAGAAAAGAAAATCTGGCAGCAAAGCGCCAGCAGGAGCAGCGCCGGATGGAACAGCGGATGTTGGAGGAAAGCAGTGCATCCTGGTCCTGGAGAGCTGAGCAGGAAAGTAAGCCGGCAGTTGTCCGGACGCAGGATGATGTCGGTAATGATACCCGCAATGATACCCACAATGATGCCCGCAGCCAGGCCGGAAGAGAACTTGAGAAAAGATTTTACCAGGAAGCCGGGAGTGGGGATACGGCAGGCCGGGAACCGGATAGGGCAGGACGAGGACAGGATACGGCAGGATGGGAACAGGATACGGTGTCCCGCTATCGGGATCTGCTGCGGGAGAAGGAGCGTGCGCCGGTGGGAAGCTGGAGAAAAGCAGGGGTATCGGTGGCGGTACTTTTGCTGGTGATACTGGCAGCCTTTGCTCTGGGAAATTATGTTCAGCTTGCGGATATGGAAGATGCGGTGGATGCCCTGGCAAAACAGCAGGCCCAGGAAGAAGTGATGGAAACCATCAGTCAGAAGGCAGGGGAATTGACGGACGCCACGGATACGACACAGGAGGACGGGCAAACTGCGCCGGAGAATACGGCGGATGGTGTAACAGGGAATGACAGTGCCCAGAATACCGGCGAAAACACCGGTGAAAATCCAGGTGGAAATACCGGAACGAATACGGCGGATCAGCCCGCAGAACAGCCCGTTGCTGCAGAAACCAATCCCTATCTTGCCCAGGGATATTATATTGTGCAGCAGGGGGATAAACTTTTAGATATCAGCCGGAAGGTCTACGGGACAGAAGATATGGTTGCCGCCATCTGTGAGGCAAATAAAATTACGGACATCAACCACATTCAGGTGGGAGATAAACTGACATTGCCGCCCCGGTAATTGCTGTCTCGGTAGTTGTCGCCCCGGCAATTCCCGGATTTATGAGGGAAGAAACCGGATCCCGGCATGGATAGCGGCCAGAATGGACTCCATCAGCTGATCTAATGGGACAGGACGGCCGCCTTTGTTCCATCTGGGAAGGATGGACATGATGGCAAAATATCCGTATTCCATAATGTACTGGTATTTTGCGTCGTGCTCTGAGAGTGCTTCCCGGAAATTATCCATGGTGCCCTGATAAAGTTTTCCTGCAAAGGTGGGATCCCCGTTTTCTCCTAAAAGGTAATCCAGATACTTTTCGCAGGAGAAGTAGGCATTGGGAAACCCGTCTACGATCATCATATGCAGCTCGTCTATTTTTTTGTGGAAGACCACATATTCGTTGAGAGAATCCAGAAAGATCTGTATCACATTTTGTTCTAACTGATCTAACACATCATAAATATCCGTAAAATATTCATAAAAGGTGGAACGATTATAGCCTGCTAAGGCAGACAGTTCACCGATGGTAATATTCTGGATGGGCTTGGTCTGATAAAGCTGCCAGAAAGCATCCAGATAATTATTTTTTGTGAGTTCTTTTTTTCCCATAATATATCATCCTTATCTGCAGATCACTTCTTTTCCGACAACCGAAAAGGGATTGTCGGTTGATTCCGGATGCCGGTGTTTCTATAATAAAATACAACAAGGTGTCGGATTTTTCAAGGCGCAGAAAATAGAATGGAGGAATCATATGGAAGGATTTTTTCAGACAGCCTGTTTTATTATGCTTGCAGTGAATCTGTTCTGCGGGGCAACAGTGGCTGTGTATTATCTGGTGAAAAAGGAGAGCAGATTTTTTAATTTTGCCGGAGTGGTATGGCTTTTGGCTATGTTCTGTAACATGGCGCTGACACTGGGAACACAAAAAAGCGGTGTTCTTTGCTTTCTTACCATGTTTTGTCCGGTGCTGCTGACCATGATGAACGGCATGCTGTCTTCTAACACCGAGAGGCCTACTATGAGCCGGGTTTTACAGGTGGGAGCGGTACTTTACTATGTTTATGGAGCTTTTTACAGTTATTATCTGTGGAACGATCAGCGCTTTGCGCCGGCAGAGAACACCAAAACCGGCTGGGTGGGACTGATCCTGTACCTGGTGTTCTATCTGTTTGTTATGCTGGTTTTTCTGGCCTATTCCACAAGAGAAGTTTATATCTCTGAGCTGACCATGACATCGGTGTTTTCGTTTTTGTCCTTTGGAACCATGGCACTTCCCGTCTGGGCATGGTCCGCATCCATCGGTCTGATTCGCCGGTTTATGGGAAATGGATTTGTGGTGCCGGCAGCAGTGATCGGGATGGTAATGCTGATCACAGTGGCCATGGGCATGACACCTTTTTTGGCGCTGCCAAATGCCCTGAAGAATGCGGATAAAGCATTCCGTCGGGTATATCCTTCTACGGAAGAGGATGAGCAAAATGCTACTGCGGGAAAAAAAGCCGTAAACATCTCTGTTCCCAAAATGGTATTTGGCGGAACGGAAACAGGAAATGTGGTGACAAAGGATGTCAAGTGGATGGATTTTACCTTTGCAAAGGAAGGAAAGGATCCGGAAACATTTGAGCTGGATTATGATATGTATAAGGCAGCCGGAGAGGAAGGACCTACACCGGTGCTGGTGCGGATCCATGGCAGCGGCGGAAGAAAGGGAACCCGCAACAACGCCCTGATGAGCCAGACCATTGCATCCGCGGGGTATACGGTATTTGACCTGAATTACGGAAATGAAAGAAGAAAACCCACCAACGACGAACTGACGGAAAACATTTGTATTTTCCTGGATTATCTGTATGAAAACAGGGAGAAACTTCAGATCGATACGGATCAGATCTTTCTTTCCGGTATGTCCCGGGGAGGAAAGATGGCGCTGAAAGCCACTATTTGCTGGGCAAATAACAGCAGCCATGATCTTTACCATAAAATTACTATCCGGGGATGTATCAGCTGCTGGGGATTTATGAATGATGTGTTCAGAAGGACCGGTTCCGAGCGGATCGTATCGGAGGAAGAGCTGACAGCACAATTGCCGGATATGCTGTTCATTGATACCACCAATGACGGTTCTGTCCAGGGCGGACTGATGATGGAAGGATTTCTTCACAGCCTTGGTGTGAAGGCCGCAAATATTGAACTGCGCTATGCGATGCACTCTGCGGACATTTACTATTATGGTCTTTGGGGTCAGATGACCGTGATGTATCTTCTCCGGTTTATGAAGGATCGGGTAGCTGCAAGCAAACAAAAGGAAAACTAATAAAAAACAAAAAATGATAAGTACCATCAGGAAAAGGGGAAAGAGTATGAAAATTCAAAAAGCCGCATCTGCCGGCACTATGGAATCCAGCGACATTATGATCACGATTTTGCCGTCTCAGGAGGAAAAAATTGAAATTGATCTGAATTCCAATGTGCAGAAGCAGTTTGGACGGCAGATCTGTTCGGTGATCAAAGAGGAGTTAAAACAGGCAGGTATCACGGCTGCAACGGTACGGGCGGTGGATAAAGGAGCGCTGGACTGCACCATCCGGGCCAGAATGGATGCAGCCATTGCCCGGGCCTGTGGGGAGGAAAACTAATGGATGAATATTTGCTTCGTACAATGATGTTTGTTCCAGGAAATAATCCCGGAATGATACGGGATGCGGGAATTTATGGAAGTGACGCCGTAATGTTTGATCTGGAAGACAGTGTGGCAGTAGATCAGAAGGATGCGGCAAGGTTTCTGGTACGGGAAGCTCTGGCTACACTGGAGTATGATGTTCCCCTGCTGGTTGTCAGGATCAACGATCCCAGAACAGCCTGGGGGAAGGCTGATCTGGAGGCCATTGTGCCCCTGGGAAGAGCGGCCATCCGTCTGCCAAAAACGGAAACAGCAGAAGATGTACGCTACTGTGCACAGATCATAGAGGAGATTGAGAAAGCCTCCGGTCTTGCGGCAGGGACCACAAAAATGATGGCAGCGGTGGAAAGTGCGGAAGGTGTTTTGAATGCCAGGGAGATTGCCTGCGCATCTCCAAGACTGATGGGTATTGCCCTTGGAGCGGAAGATTATGTAACCAATTTAAAGACCACCCGAAGCCCGGAAGGAACAGAATTGATGTTTGGCCGTTCCATGATCCTGCATGCAGCACGGGCGGCAGGGATTGCAGCCATCGATACGGTGTACAGTGATGTGGATAATGAGGAAGGGCTTCGGGCTGAGACAGAGCTGATCCATCAGTTGGGATTTGATGGCAAGAGCGTGATCAATCCCAGACAGATTTCCGTGATCCATGAGGTGTTTACGCCATCCGAAAAGGAGGTTCAGAAGGCGCTGGCTGTGATGGATGCCATACGGGAAGCCAATGCCAAGGGCAGCGGTGTCATATCACTGAATGGTAAAATGATCGACAAGCCGGTGGTAGAACGGGCAAAAAGAGCGTTGCGTTTAGCAGCGGCCATGGGAACATATCCGGAGGAGGAGTTAGGATGATGGAAAAGGAAGGCAGTGGAAATTATCCCGGTGTATATGGGGAATTTCGGGAAGAAAATGCAAAGAAGAGCAGTATGACGCTGAAGGAGAGATCCCTTCATTCGCCGAAGGTGCTGAAATCCATTCGGGAGGCTGTTGAACGCGTTGGCTTAAAGGACGGCATGACCATTTCTTTCCACCACCATTTCCGTAATGGAGACGAAGTGGTCAATCAGGTGATGGATGTGATCGCGGAAATGGGGATCAAAGATCTGACCATTATGGCCTCCAGTCTGAATGAAGTCCATGCACCGCTGATCAAACATATCAAAAACGGTGTGGTGAGAAGGATTGAGACTAGCGGTATGCGGGGAGAACTGGCAGAGGAGATCAGCCGGGGACTGATGGATCAGCCGGTGATTTTCCGCAGTCATGGAAACCGTGCATATGCCATCTCAACCGGTCAGGTCAAGATCGACGTGGCATTTCTCGGGGCTCCCAGCAGTGATCCTTTCGGAAACTGCAACGGCTACAGCAGGGAGGATGACAACAGTATTTCCTGCGGATCTTTGGGATATGCCAAATGTGATGCAGAGTTTGCAGACAAAGTGGTGATCCTTACCAATAACATCGTGCCTTATCCTAATGCGCCCTTTGCCATTGCGGAGGAATTTGTGGATTATGTGGTGCTGTTGGAACGCATTGGGGATCCGAAAGGGATCATGTCCGGCGCCACCCGGTATACGAAAAATCCGAAGGAACTGGTGATCGCCCGTCAGGCAGCGGATGCCATTGAGGCCAGCGGATTGTTAAGGAAGGGATTTTCCATGCAGATGGGAAGCGGAGGGGCATCCCTGGCAGTCACCAGATTTCTGGAAGAGAAGATGGAAGAGAAGGGAATCTGGGCAAGTTTTGCCCTGGGAGGAATCACCGGAAGCATGGTGGAACTTTTTAAAAAGGGCTATGTGAGAAGAATCCTGGATGTGCAGAGTTTTGACCTGGTTGCAGCCCAGTCCCTGAAGGAAAATCGTTTCCATCAGCAGATTTCAGCCCAGTATTATGCCAGCCCGGCAAATGAAGGAACTGCCGTGAATCAGCTGGATATTGCAGTGCTTTCCGCGTTGGAAGCAGACGTGGATTTCAATGTAAATGTGCTGACCGGTGCGGACGGGGCCATCCGGGGAGCCATTGGTGGGCATCAGGATGCAGCAGCGGGAGCAGCACTTACTGTGATCGTGTGTCCTCTCACCAGAGGAAGAATTCCATGTATTGTGGACCGGGTATCTACCCTGGTTACTCCGGGAAGTACGGTGGATATGATCGTTACGGAATTTGGTGTTGCAGTAAATCCCCGAAGGAAAGAACTGAAAGAACGCCTGGAAAAAGCCGGAATTAAGACAAAGGACATTCACGAATTCCGGAATATGGCGGTAAACTATACAGGACAGGGAGATCCTATTGCATACACGGATAAGGTGGTAGGGATCGTAACCTATCGAGACGGATCTGTTATTGACCGGATCTATCAGTTGGCGGAAGAGTAAGAGGTGTGCATGAAGGGGGACATTGTCACAGGCAGTCCGTTTAAAGGGGAACGTTTAGAAGAGATAAAGAAATTTCTGGGAAACTGCGGTATCTGTTATGAGGAGGGCATAGAGTATACCGCAGTGCTTAGAAATGAGGAGGGAATCCGGGCTTGTGCTTCTGTGGAAGGAAATGTCATCAAGTGTGTGGCGGTTTCTGAAAATCTCCGGGGAGAAGGGGTGCTTTGGGAGGTATTGTCCGCTGTGGTGAGCCATCTGCAGAGGCAGGGGATCAACCGATATTTTCTTTATACCAAACCGGAATACCGGCAAATTTTCAAGGATATGATGATGTATCCTGTGTGCGAGACGAAGAACGTCCTTCTGATGGAAAGTCAGAGGGACGGATGGAGAAAGTATCTGGAAGAACTGAAGAGGGAAACGGCGCTCCAAAGGAAAGAAATGGGCGCTGCTTCCAGCAGAGAAAGGATTGGCGCGATTGTTTTAAACGCCAATCCTTTTACCGTAGGGCATCAGTATCTGGTAAGGGAGGCGGCAAAGAAATGTGATGAGCTGCATTTGTTTGTGCTTTCATCAGAAAACGGGATGTTTACCGCAGCTGAGAGAATGGAGATGGTAAGACGGGGCACCCGGCAGATTCCGGGAATCATCCTTCACGGCACATCAGACTATCTGGTGTCACCGGCTACCTTTCCGGAATATTTTCATAAGGATGTAAAAAGCGCTAAGGCAGCCAACACAGAACTGGATCTTGTGATGTTTGGAAGGGAAATTGCACCGGCCCTTGGGATTGGAATGCGGTTCGTAGGAACGGAGCAGGCGGATGAAGTAACCCGTTCCTACAATGAACAAATGAAAGAACTGCTGCCGGAGATGGGAATTGAAGTCGTGGAAACAGAGCGGCTGCAGCTGCCGGAGGTAGGCACCGTCAGTGCGTCAAAGGTGCGCAAATGGCTGCGTCAGGGCGACTTTGCCAGGGTGTGGGAATGTGTGCCAAAGGAAAATCAGGAATATCTGAAAGAGATTGTAAATCATACAGGGGAGAAAAGAGGAATATGATACAGGGGAATGATCCGGCAGAAAAGAGATGGGTAAATCTGGAAGAGGCAATGCGCAGCCGGGAAATGCGGGCTGCCCGTCAAAGGGAAAATACAGAGAAATATCGTCGGGTACAGATCTGTTTTACCATGTGCATACCGGGACCGGTAAAAGTGAATGACCTGATCATCAGAGGATTTGAGGAGGGCAGATCTCTGATCATGCAGGAACTGAAGCTGGCAAAGATTCCCGTTCTTACCGCCCGGGAGATTCGGGAAAAGACAGGGCCGGAATATGATGTGGTGCTGGATACGAAAGATGCTAAAGAGATAAAAATGTGCATGACGGACATTGAGGAAAGGTGCCCCATAGGAAGGCTGTTTGATCTGGATGTGCTGGATGTGGAAGGCAAAAAACTGGCGCGGGAAAGTTTGGGAAACAGGACCAGAGGCTGTCTGATCTGTGGCCGGGAGGGAAAAAACTGCGCCAGAAGCAGAGCTCATTCAGTGGAAGAATTGTGGGAAAAAACCATGAGGATGCTTCGGGAGTACTTTAGGGAAAAGGATGCCGAAAACATTGCCCGGTCAGCCCAGAAAGCCCTGCTTTATGAAGTCAGCGTGACACCGAAACCCGGGCTTGTGGACCGGAACGACAGGGGATCCCATGAAGATATGGATTATTATACTTTTCTGGACAGCGCTGTGGTTCTATACCGATACTTCAAAAAATGTGCCCTGATCGGCATGGAGCAGGATCCCCGGGAAACAGAGGAAACTTTTTTGCGTTTGCAGTACGAAGGCAAATGCGCAGAGACCGATATGTATCAGACCACAAAGGATGTCAACACCCACAAAGGAGCCATCTATTCCCTGGGATTGCTCTGTGCTGGAGCAGGAATCGTAAAGGCCGGCGGATATGGGGATGGATATCAGAAGGAAGGAATACAGCATACTCCAGCCTCAGATACAGCGGAAATACAAAAGAGGGCGAAAAAAATATGTGAAGCTGCGGGAAAGATTGCCCGGTCTTCCGGAGAGGAAACCAGGGGGAGATTCTGCGATACGTACGGTATGAAGGGGGCCAGAGGGGAGGCCTGCCGGGATTTTGAAACGGTGCGTACAGTGGCGCTGCCGGCCCTTTTGCATTATCTGGAGCAGTACGGGGAAAGGGAAACTCTGCTGCAGGGATCGGAAAGTATTTGGGAGCAAAAGGCCTGGGATTCTCCGAAGGATTATGCCGGAGCCATGACGCTGATGGGGCTGATGGCCTGTACTCAGGACACCAATCTGGCAGCCCGGGGCGGAGAGTATGCCGTTTCACAGGAGCAGGCTCGGATCCGGCGGATGTTAAATAGACCCCAGCCCCTTACAAGAGGAGAGATTGAAGTGTGTAACCTGGACTATATCAGGCGGGGACTGTCCCCGGGAGGAAGCGCAGATCTGTTGGCTGCAGCCTGGTTTCTGTGGAACATCACTTGAAATAATACACAGATGATGATAAAATGGCAGTAGTCCTTTAACGGAAGTTGATGTGGAAAAATAAAACAGGGAGGAGATTGCGTATGGGGACAGATATGAAAAAATATGAAGAGTGGCCAGCCAGACATAAGCATGATGAACAGCCCAGTGAGGCTATCATTAAGCTTGGCAGAATGATCACAGATGTGGCCGGACATATGATCGGCGGAGTAAAAGTGGAGGATCCTGAGTATTGGGGTCTGGCAGAGATCATTACGGAGGACATGGCAGAAGTGGGTCTGACCATGGGGAAACGGCAGCATCACACCTTTGAGGAACTCTGCAAGCTGAATCCGGATAAAGTGGAGAAACTGGGGAAAGATGGTTTCCAGAAACTCATCGATGAAATGTGTTATATTGGCCTTCTGGAGTATGATTACGGGTATCATTACGATCACAACGGCCGTACGGCACCCCAGTCAGAGCGTCGTTATCTTCTGCCCATGTTTGTTCCAGGCTCAGCGGAACTTTTCAATATGGAAGAGAGCCCGGACATCAATGACAGAAGAAGCCGCAGACTGGAGGAGCACCCGGATGTGGCATCCTTCTTTGAGCGGATGACCTACATCCCCCTGAAGGGAATTACCCAGATGGTGCCTCCGGGAGGCGCAGGAATCGGTATGCATGTCATTCCGGTGGAGAAGGCCATTTCCATGGAAAATGAGGCGGTGGATCTGGAAAAACTTTCCTACTGGCTCAGCAAGTATGAAGGAAAGATCGGTGTGGGAAGATGTTCCTGCCGGGCTTCCCGAAAGGTCATAGGAGACGGATGTGCTGATGATGATTACGGCTGGTGTATCGGTGTAGGTGATTTTGCCGATTACTGTCGTGAGACCGGAAAAGGTCATGATATCACCAAGGAGGAGGCATTAGAGATCCTGCAGCGCGCAGAGGACAACGGTTTTGTTCACCAGATCACCAACATTGACGGTGAGAATAAGATTTTCGGTATCTGCAACTGTAATGTAAATATCTGTAATGCACTGCGGACTTCCCAGCTCTTTAATACACCGAATATGTCCCGGTCCGCTTATGTGGCCCATGTGGATAAGGAAAAATGTGTGGCCTGCGGAGCCTGCGTGGAGTACTGCCCGGCAGGAGCTACCCGTCTGGGACAGAAACTCTGTGACAAGAACGGAAATGAAGTGAAATATCCAAAGCAGCTGCTTCCGGATCATGTAAAATGGGGCGAGGAATTCTATGATCCCGATTACAGAGATCATGCCCGGATCAACACCCATGAAACGGGAACTTCTCCATGTAAGAGTTCCTGTCCGGCACATATCGCTGTGCAGGGTTATCTGAAGAAGGCTGCCCAGGGAGAATACAAGGAAGCCCTTGCTATCATCAAGAAGCAGAATCCCTTCCCGGCTGTCTGCGGACGTATCTGTAACAGACGCTGTGAGGATGCCTGCACCAGAGGTACCATTGATGCACCGGTATCCATTGATGGTGTAAAGCGGTTTATCGCTGATCTGGATCTGAATGCTGAGACCAGATATGTGCCGCCGGTAGTGATCCCGGCCAGCATTCACAGAACCGCCTGGGAGGAAAAGATCGCCATTATCGGTGGTGGCCCGGCAGGACTTTCTGCAGCCTATTATCTGGCAACCAAGGGATACAAACCTACCGTATTTGAAAAACAGGCGGAGCCCGGCGGTATGCTTCGTTACGGCATTCCTTCTTACAAACTGCAGAAGGATGTCATTGCAGCAGAGATCGATGTTATGCGGGAGCTGGGTGTAGAGATCAGAACCGGTGTGGAAGTAGGCAAGGACATCACTTTAAATGAACTGAGAGCTCAGGGATATAAG
Organism: uncultured Pseudobutyrivibrio sp.; assembly: GCA_945946605.1. GTDB lineage: Bacteria > Bacillota > Clostridia > Lachnospirales > Lachnospiraceae > Pullilachnospira_A. Next base: position 41,165 of record CAMEWP010000002.1, read on the forward strand.
GCATTCTATATTGCTATTGGATGCTGGGACGGAAAACGCCCGGGCGTGGAAGGGGACGATGCAGAAGGAACCTTCTCAGCCATTGAGTATCTGCAGGAAGCAAACTGCGGCGGTAAAGAATTTACCGGCAGGGTTGTTGTTGTGGGCGGCGGTAATGTGGCCATCGACGCATCCTGTGTCAGTGCAAGAAACGGTGCGTCAGAGATTACCCAGATCAGTCTGGAATCCCGGGAAGAAATGCCCGCATCGGATGAAGAAGTGGCAGAAGCTGCAGAGGACGGCGTAAAGATTGTAAATGGATGGGGTCCGAAGCAGGTTCTTACAGAAAATGGTAAAGTAACCGGTATTGTATTTAAGAAATGCACCAGAGTTTTTGATGAAAACCATAAATTTGCGCCTCAGTATGATGAGAACGAGACAATGACACTGGAATGTGATAGAATCATCTTTGCGGTAGGACAGGGAACCTATTGGGGAGATCTTCTTGCAGATGAGAAGGTAACCTTTAGAGGACCGGCACTGATTTCCGACCCGGTAACTTACCAGGTGGAGGGTGCTCCGGATCTGTTCATCGGCGGAGATGTGTACACAGGACCTAAGTTTGCCATCGATGCCATTGCAGCAGGAAGATTTGCTTCCGAGACACTGCATCGCTATGTGCAGGGCGGACATATGACCATCGGTCTGAACCGCTGGGAGTTCAAGCAGATCGACGTTGATAATATTCTGGTGGAGAGTTATGATAATTCTTCCCGCCAGAGCGAAGGCAATAATCCCAAGGCAGCACCCATGTCCTTTGAGGAGGCAAAGGTATGCCTGACAGAAGAACAGGTGAAGATCGAGACCAGCCGCTGTCTGGGCTGCGGTACTACGGTTGTGGATGAGAACAAGTGTATCGGCTGCGGTGTATGTACCACCAAATGTAAATTTGACGCCATTACACTTCATCGTGATCATCCGGAGTGCACCGATATGGTTCCGGCAGAGGATAAGTTTAAAAAGATCCTGCCCTATGAGCTGAAGCGTGGACTGAAGATCGTATTCACACCAAAGACGGCAGAGGAGAAGCAGCAGATCAAGGCATATAAAGAAGCCTATGCCGCAAAAGAGAACAAGTAAAGCAGAGGACGGGAACTATGCACGAGTTAGGCATTGTATTTCATATTGCAAAACAGGTGGAAGAGGTGGCTGTGGAGCATCATATCTCCAGAGTCACCCGGGTCACCTTAGAGATCGGAGAGGTATCTACCGTTGTACCGGAATATCTGGAAGACTGCTGGAAGTGGAATGCCTCCAAGAGTGATATTTTGCGGGACTGCAGACTGGAAGTGGAGATGATACCGGCAGTGACTTTTTGTGAGGACTGCCAGCAGACATATCCCACGGTAGAGCATGGTAAAACCTGCCCATACTGCGGCAGTGAGCATACCTACCTGGTTCAGGGGAATGAGCAGTATATCAAAGAGATTGAAGTATATGAACCGGATGAGGATGAGGCAGCCGGAGGATCCGAGCCACATCCTTCTCCGGAGGCTCAGGGAATGGATATGGTAGAGCCGTAAGATAAGAAATATCAGATGTCAGAAAATGACAGGAAAAGAAAAGACAGCTGTGAGATTTTGAGAGACAACATCGTCTCCGGTCTCACAGCTGTTTTTTGCATTTTTATGTTTTTAAAATCTTTTATGTTTCTAAAATCTTTTATGAGCGATTTCGCTGTTCCAGTTCCTTGCAGATCCGGTCGTATTCTTCCTCGTCCAGTTTATAGTGTTTCCGGTAAAGAATATAGGAAAGGAACATTAGGAGGCAGGGGAGCAGGGACATACAGATCAAAAGGCCGATGGTCTGGCTGGATCCTGTGCCGCTGATGACAGCATTGATGGAGGTCAGTTTTTCCGCTTCTGTGATCACGCCTCTTGCAGCTGCATTTTCCAGATCGGAGATCTGATTGGTATAGCTGGTCACATTACAGATCAGATAAACTGCGGAAGTGATAAGTACCGTCAGGGCAGAAGCCAGTTTGGTCAAAAAGGGCCGAAGGGAGGTAATGATACCCTCATCCCGTGTGCCGTATTTGTATTCGTTGTATTCTACGGTGTTCATAATGGAGATCATCATGATCAGGTAGAAACAGTAAATGCCGAAATTGCCCAGCATGTAACCAATAACAATGATCCAGAACTTCAGGGTTGTGGCCGGCATGGTAAGGCCTGCTATCAGCATGGTGGCGTAGCCGATGGCGGAGATCACCATCATGATGCTCATGAGTTTCTTGCGGTGTATCCGCCGGGAAATAGCCGGGTAAAATATCATCAGGAATGCGGTGGCAGCCATGCCGATGGTGGTAAAGATGGAATAGAGGCCACCATCGTATCCGAAATCAAAGTAGATATAGGTGGAACCAATACCGCCTAAAACCAGACCACTGCCGATCTGCTGGATCAAAAAGATCAGTGCTATCCACATCAACTGGTCGTTGCCGGTGATGGTGGTCCATATTTTTTTGAAACTTACCGGGGGAATATTTTCCCGGGAAGTGTCCCGGTGCTCCCGGACGCCTGCCAGTGTAAATACCATAAAAAGCGGTGAAAGGATACAAACGATCAGGGCGATCCATTTATATGCCACACCGGTGCTGCCTCCGAGGGCCATGGAACCTGTGGTAAGCATGGGGATCAGAATACTGGCCGAAGTGCCGCCGATGCCGGCAAAGAGTGTGGCACGGGAAGTAAACTGATTCCTGGCATCTGCATCTGAGGACAGAGCCGGCACCATACCCCAGTAGGAAATATCACTCATGGTATAGGTGATGCTGTAAAGGAAATACATGATTCCAAAGAAAATAATGAAATCCCATCCCTGCAGATCGGAGCTGAAGGCCAGATACACCACAACAGAACTTGATAAAACACCGGCTAACAGCCAGGGTTTGAATTTACCCCATCTGGTCCGGGTCCGTTCGATGATATTACCCATGATGGGGTCGTTTAATGCATCAAAGATACGGGCGGCCACCATAATGGCAGTTACAGCTGCCAGCTGGGAAGCCGTAAGGTTTCTGGTAAACAGTATGTAGGTCAGCAGAAAATTGGTCACCAGACAGTAGATCATATCCCTGCCGACGGTACCCAGCGGGTACATGATAAGGTTGCGTTTTTGCTGTTTTTTTTCATCCATAAGTAAAATCCCCTCTCCAAGAAATTCCTTCCGGTGTGCAGACCGGATGAGGTCTGCATGTTTAATCATATTATACTTTGCGCCGGAGGGGTTTGCAACGGGAAACAGGGAAACCGGGATGCGGTTTGCTGCCGGTTTGCTGACGGTTTACTGACGGTTTACTGTCGGTTTGCTACCGGTTTGTTACTCCTGGATCTGCTTGATCTTGGACAGAAGAAATTTGTGGCGCATCTGGGCTGCATTTACCTGATAAATGTAGTAATCGATGAGATCAGGATCGGTCATATACTCCAGGTTGGAATAGGCATTGGCCAGCTCAGAGCGTGTCCGATAGAGATCCTTCAGCAGAAGTGTATACTGGGAATCTGTTTGTTTTTGGGGGGTAAATAGTTTTAACATGGGAAAGATCTCCTTTTTAGTAATTATAAGCAATGTGATGAAAAATATACAAAAAATCAAAAGAAAGATAAGCAGTTTCACGTTGGGCAATGTGCCGTTTGTGGAAAATAACGAATAAAAAAATTATTTTTGTTGATAAGTGACGAAGTGAAAATTTTCCTCAAACCTCATGGACTTTTCCATTTCCGGATTCTATAATATTCACATGAAGCGAGGTGATGCGTAATGGTTGCAACGTTTATGGCATCCGGACTTCTGGCAGCAGGTGTTTGTACAGATCTGATCTGCCGCAGGGTACCCAATCAGTTGATCCTGCTGGGGTTATGGACCGGGTGCTTTCTGCGTATCGAGGCATATGGTGTGCCGGAAGGATGTTTCCTTTTCTGTAAGGATGCCCTTTTGCCGATGTTATTCTTATATCCCTGTTATCTTTTAGGCGCCATCGGCGCAGGGGATGTAAAGCTGGTGGCAGCAGTATCGTCCATGATCGGAAGTGACCGGATCGGGACATTGATTTTGATTTCATTTCTTATGGGAGCAGGCATTGCTCTTGTGCGACTTTTCAAAAAGAGACGACAGTTTACGGCAGGAGACCCAAGTGGTGTTCCGCTGATGAAATGTATCTTGTCTCAAAGAATTTCCAGGTATGAAACAGACGAAAAGACGGAGGAAACCATTCCTTTTACTGTGTGTATAGGGCTGGCTTTCTTTCTTATCAATCTTTGGGGGTAATCAATGTGAAAAAAGAATGGATCGTAATTTGCGATGAAGATGAGGAGTATGTGGAAGCTTTCGCGTCCTATCTTATGGGGCAGATGCAGGACATTGCTATCTGCACCTACACGGATAAGGAGGCTTTTCTGGAGGACGGGAGAGAATATGCCCTGGGGATTCTCTCCAAAGGATTTCTTGAAGTGGCAGAGTTTTCCTGCAAGGAGAATATTGCAGAGAAGATGTATCTGTGTGATGAGGATATTGCGGTGGAGTATGAACATCTGCCCATGGTTTATAAGTATCAGTCCATGGAGATTGTGGTGGAAATGCTCCGACGCCGGAGAAAAAAGCAGCAGAGCCGGATCAGTCCGGGCAGACAGGGAAGAACAGGGAAGCTGATGGGGATCTTTTCGCCGATCTCCCATGAGCTGCAGCTGCCCTATGCGCTGTCCGTGTGTCAGGTCTGTCAGGAACAGGGAAGCGTGCTGTTTTTAGATCTGGAGGAATTCAGTATTCTTCCGGAATTTATGGGCGGCGGTACAGATGAGGATCAAAAGACCATTCTGGATATTCTGTATCTGCTCCAGAGTGAATGTGGAAGCAGGCTGGATCTGCAGCAATATGTAAGAAGGTATATGGGGATCGATTACCTGCTTCCTTTCTCGGACCCAGAGGAGATCGGCCGTATCACATCTGACCAGTGGCAGGGACTTTTTGGGGCAGCCCTGGATGCGGGATACGATACAGTGGTGGTGCTGTTTGGACGGGTGACCCAGGGATTTTGGGAGCTGGCAGCACTGTGCCAGGAGTTTTTCGTACTGGGTAAGCCGGGAGATTATTATCAAAAGACCCAGAAGAATTTTATGAACCATGCAGCGGTGATTCCGGGTATGGAGGCACCGCGATCGGTGCAGCTTCCCATGTCAGCGGGAAATCTGTCGGATGGTACCTATCGGATGGAGGAGTTGATCCAGGGGAATCTCGGGGTTTATGTGCGCCGCCAGATGGAACAGATGCTGTTGATGCGTCAGGGAGCAGGATATGCAGCCGGCTGAGGCAGAGGAATGGATCCGCAGCCGTGTGATGGAGCAGATGGATCTGTCCCGGGAAATGACAGATGAGAAGATCAAAGAAATGATCCGGGAGGAGATCTGCCGATATGGGAAGAGCTGCCCGCTGGGTCTGCCGGAGCGAATGAGACTTCAGAGGAATATCTTCAACTCCCTGCGGGGCCTGGATGTACTGCAGGATCTGTTGGAGGATGATGATATTACAGAGATCCTTGTGAATGGACCGGAAGAAATCTATGTGGAAAAGGAAGGCAGGCTGCGAAAGACTGATCTGCGGTTTGCTTCGGAAGACAGATTCTATCAGGTGATCCAGAAGATTGTGGGGGATCAGAACAAGATGGTGAATATCTCTGCCCCTATCGTGGATACCCGGTTGCAGGATGGTTCCAGAGTGAATGTGGTGATGCCGCCCATCGCAGTGGATGCAGGGATTTTGTCCATCCGCCGTTTCCCAAGGGAGCCTATTACCATGGACAGGCTGCTTGACTTAGGGAGTCTGTCAGAGGAGGTTCGGGACTTTCTGTCGGCAGTGGTCCGGGCCGGATATAACATTTTTGTTTCGGGAGGAACAGGGAGCGGTAAGACAACGTTTCTTGGGGCAATGGCAGAGTTTATCCCGGAGGAAGAACGGGTCATTACCATAGAGGACTCCGCGGAACTTCAGTTGCAGAAGGTCAGGCATCTGGTCCGGCTGGAGGCCAGGGATGCCACCATGGAAGGAAGGCTGGAGATCACCATTCGTGATCTGGTCAGAACCTCACTGCGGATGCGGCCGGACCGGATCATTGTAGGGGAATGTCGCGGGGCAGAGGCGCTGGAAGTGCTTCAGGCATTTATATGTACTATATAACAATTATATATATAACGTATATAAGGATGGAAAATATAGATTAGAGGGAGGGCATAGGAACGATATGAACATTAAGTATAGGTTATTGTGTAAAAGGTTAATAGAGGAAAGGAAGAGAGTAGGTGTCATTCAATATTATAATGTACTGTTCATAATGGAGTTATTGTCAGATAAAGACATATGGTCTTTAGAACAGTGGATGAACGGTATAAATAACATATATATGAAGGATATACATAACTGGTGTAGAATACATTTTGTTAAATATCACACCGTATTTGTTTACAGGAAAGAGTATCCGGTAAAAGCAAATATTTGGAATGGGTATTCATATATAAGGTGGCGGATGGAGCGGATGATGAATTTGGGATAAGATAAAATAGTGATTGCATGAAAGAGAGCCTTAAAGCAGGGTGATCTTTTGAAAGTATGAAAAAGAAATCATTCAGCTAAGATTGAACGATACCAACGGTATTGAGAATTT
>CAMEWP010000003.1 GCA_945946605.1 uncultured Pseudobutyrivibrio sp.
GTCTCAGATCATCTATAAATCTATAGAAAGAATAAGTGCATAACCATCATTTCTATTGGCTATACACTTATTATACGAGCAAAAAGATATGGAAGCAGTAAATCTGCGCACAGAATATATGAAGCAGCCCATAGGCATTGATATTGCCTGTCCTTATCTGTCCTGGAACTGTCAGGATGGCATAAAGCAGACAGCATATGAAGTACAGCTGTCAGAGGCTGGCTGTGCAGCTGAGGAAGAAAAGCTGATCTGGACCAGCGGAAAAGTGGAAAGTTCCCAAATGCATCTGCATCTTCCGGATGTTTTATCCAGTAAACAGTGCTATGGCTGGAAGGTAAGACTCTGGAATGAAAATGACGAAGCAGGAGCGTGGAGTGAAAGGGCAATCTTTGAAACCGCATTTCTTCCCAAAGATAAAGCAGCCTGCTGGAAGGCAAAATGGATCAATCCGGAAAATCCTATCATAGAGGAGGCTTATCAGCCCGCCAGTTATCTGAGAAAGAGCTTTGAACTGGCTGCCATGGATGACAGGAAGAAACAGTCAGCCCGGCTTTATATCACAGCTCATGGTCTTTATGTGGCATACATCAATGGGAAAAGAGTAGGATGCGATCTGCTGACACCCGGCACCAGCCAGTATGAGAAAAGGCTGCAGTATCAGACCTATGATGTATCCGATTATCTGGTGGAAGGCAGCAATACCATAGAGGTGGTACTTGGCAACGGATGGTACCGTGGAAGTAATGGAATTGCCGGCGCGAGAAATGTATACGGCAGCGACATCGCACTTTTGTGCCAGTTAGAGATTGGAAAAGAACCGGTTCTGATTTCCGATGGTACATGGGAAGCCAGTCAGAGCGGACCAAACCGTTCCAACGATCTGCAGCAGGGCGAATATTATGACGCTACTATGGAAGAGATCAGGGAATGGCACAGCGTCACAGAAGAGGACCATTCCACGGATATACTGGTATGCAGCAACAGCGTGCCAGTACGGGAGCAGGAAACATTTGCGGCAAAACAGATCTCTGTGCCAAACGGTGAAACAGTACTTGATTTCGGACAGAACCTTTCCGGTTATACCGGAATTCGCGTAAATGCAAAGGCCGGTGAAAAAATCGTGCTGACCCACGGGGAGGTGCTGGATGAGAACGGTAATTTTACCATCCAGAATTTTCAGCCGGGAGGAAGAAGTCCTCGTAATCTGGATCAGAAGATCACTTATATCTGTAAGGAAGGTGAAAATGATTTCCGTCCCTCCTTTGCAACCTTCGGATTCCGTTATGTAAAGGTGGAGACAGACCTTCCGCTGGAAGACCTGGAGATTACGGCATGTGCGGTGTATTCCCAGATGGAGCAGACCGGATGGTTTAGCTGCTCTGATGAGGATGTCAATCAGCTGGTGCATAACGCTCTCTGGAGCCAGAAGAGTAACTTCACCGATGTACCTACCGATTGTCCCACAAGGGAGCGATCAGGATTTACGGGAGATGCGGCAGCCTATATTCCCACAGGACTGTTTTTGATGGACAGTTATCCGGTGTTCCGGAAATGGCTGGCAGAGCTGCGACTGGCTCAGTATGAGGACGGAACCATTCCGTCTGTGGCACCTCTGGCAGAAAAGCCGGAAGGATTCAGCGCCATGATGGCCGGCTCTGCAGGATGGGGAGACGGATGTGTGATCATTCCTTACACCATGTGGAAACGCACCGGAAATACGGATGTGCTTGTGGAAAACTATGACATGATGGAGAAGTGGATGAAGCGCTGTGAAGCACTGGCTCACAAACGCCACAAGAAAAATGAGGAAAGCACCAATCCCTACATTGATTATGTCATCGACAGCGGCTGCCATTGGGGTGAATGGCTGGAGCCGGATATTCCCAGTGATGTGGCTTTGCGGAATAACCTGATGAACGGTGCGCCGGAAGTGGCAACTGCTTATTATTACCATTCAGCAAAGCAGATGGCTGAGATTTCAGAAGCCCTGAACAAGGAAGAGCAGGCTAAAAAGTACAGTGAACTGGCTGAAAACATCAGGAAGGGTTATAACGATTTTGTGCTTCAGGGCAAAAAGGTGGAATCTGATCGTCAGTGCGAGTATGTCCGCCCCATTGCCTTTGGACTTTTGGATGAAGAGAAAGAAGCGCAGGCGGCAAAAGATCTGAATGATCTGGTTACAAAATGCGGTTACCATTTAAATACCGGATTTTTGTCGACGCCTTACCTTTGCAAAGCTCTTTCCGATCACGGATATGAGGATACAGCATATCGTCTGCTTCTTCAGGACAGTTGTCCCAGCTGGCTTTATGCGGTAAAGAAGGGAGCCACCACCATCTGGGAAACCTGGGATGGTGTAAAGGAAGACGGAACGGTCCATGATTCCATGAATCATTATTCTTATGGTGCCATTGTGGGCTGGCTCTTCGGAAGTGTCTGCGGTATTGAGGTGAATGGAGATCAGATCACCATCGCCCCGCATCCGGGAACAGCACTGGATCATGCCTCTGCTGTATACGATTCGCCTTTGGGTCGGATCGAAAGCAGCTGGAAAAAGGAAAAGGAAGGCTGCTCCTACCGTCTGGTTATTCCGTCGAATACCACAGCAAGGGTATTATTGCCAGGAAAGGAAGCTGTGACACTTTTGCCCGGAGTTCATGAATTTTAGCGAATATGTCGGATTTTTTTGGTTCGAGAAATCGTACATCGACATAAAAAATAAAAATTTTATGAACAAAAAAGAAAGAAATGTAGAAAACAAACAAAAAACTGAACAAAACAGCAAAAAAACCAAAAACAGGTTGGACAAAAACTGTTATGATTAAAGTCAAGATCGATGCGGAGGCTTCCGCGTTGAAATATTTTAAAATGGAGGGTTACATAATGGGTAACGAAAAAAAGGCTGATATCTTAAATGCCAGCGAAAGAGACGGCGTACAATATCGTAAAGCCCCGATTTGGCAGATGATCATCGGTATGGCAAACAACGGAACCGGCGTTGCGTTTTATCTGTTGATGGGCTTTGCCAGCATGATCGCAGGACAGGGCTACGGAATCATCGCAGCAGTGGCAGGTGTACTTTTGACATGCATGCGTATTTTTGACGGTGTGACAGATACGCTCATCGCAGCAGCATTTGAGAAGTTCAATCCTAAGAAGGGCAAGATCCGTATCTTCATGATTCTAGGTTGGGCACTTTGTATTTTAGGAAGTTTTATGCTGTACAGTTGGTGTACCGGTAAGGCAGATGGTATTGCAGGTGTCCTGTTATTCCTGTTCTGCTACTTCCTGTTCATCATGGGTTACACCATCAATGGTGTTGCCGGCGGTACCGTTGGTATCGTTATGGTAAATGATCCTACCCAGCGTCCTATGATGGGTGTTATTGGAACCGCATATTCCTACCTGGTTCCCCTGATCTTTACCAATATCAGTACATTCGTAATTTTGCCGAAATATGATTATCAGTTCAATTCTGCAATGTTTGCAGAGATGGTTACCTGGTATGCAGGCTTTACCCTGTTATTCACCATTCTGGCATGTATCGGTGTCAGCAAGGTGGATATAAGAGAGACATTTGAGACTGTAACAAAAGATGGTAAGAAGTCTGAGGAGAAGACAAGCGTAAAGGATATGCTTGCAGTATTAAAGGATAACAAGAATGTTCAGATGTACCTTCTGACAGGTGTTTCCGATAAACTGGCACAGACTGTTTCCGGCCAGGGCGTTATCTCTAACCTGCTGGGCGGTGTTTTGATCGGAAGTTATGCAGCAACCACTATGGCAGGTAACTTCTCCCAGATCATCGGTATCGTATTTGCATTTGGTTCCGGTATCTTTATCGCAAAGTGGGGCGCAAAGAAATCCACAACTGTTTGGTCCTGGATCAATATCATCCTGGCTGTAGCAATGGTAGGATTCTTCCTGCTCATCGGCGGTGTGGACGGTATGCCGAAACTTGGTAACATGGGAAGCATTCTGTTTGTGATCAATGTGGTAATGAGTATTGCCCGTACCGGTGCTAGCATGGCACTGACCACCACCGGTTCTGCCATGAGAGCTGATATCGTAGACTACGAGTATGAGAGATCCGGAAAGTATATGCCGGCCGTTGTAGCTGGTGTATACTCCCTCATCGATAAGTTCGTATCCTCCTTTGGTATCACCATTGCAATGCTTTGCCTGAGCTTTGTAGGATATGCAGGAACCAAGGTTCCCCAGATGGGTGATGAGGCTACCTGGCCTAAGTTCTGGATGTGTATGTTCCTGATGGTCGGTCTGCCTATCATTGGATGGCTCTGCAATATCATTGCCATGAAGTTCTATGATCTGAGCAAAGAACGTATGGTTGAGGTTCAGAAGAACCTGAAAGAAAGAAAGGATGCTGCTGAGGCACAGGCAGAGTAATTTCTGAGAGATTTTTAACAAAAACACAAATTGGCCGTCGGATATCCGGATATTACGGGTTCCGGCGGCTGTTTTTGCTTGACAAATCCTTTATACCCCCACTATAATAAGCAGTAAGACTTGTCCTTTATCTTCTGAGAGCAGAGGATAAGGGATTTTTTGTGTGCAGGAGGAACAGTGATGACAGTTTATGATGAACTGGTTGCCAGAGGCCTGATCGCCCAGGTGACAGATGAAGAAGAGATTAAAGATATGATCAATAACGGTAAGGCTGTATTCTACATTGGATTTGATCCCACAGCGGACAGCCTTCATGTAGGACATTTTATGGCGCTTTGCCTGATGAAGCGTCTGCAGATGGCAGGCAATAAGCCGGTGGCGCTGATCGGCGGCGGTACTGCCATGATTGGAGATCCCTCCGGCCGTACCGACATGCGTCAGATGATGACCAAGGAGACCATTGCCCATAATGTAGAGTGCTTTAAGAAACAGATGAGCCGTTTTATCGATTTTTCCGATGATAAGGCTATTCTGGTCAACAACGCAGACTGGTTGCTGGATCTGAATTATGTGGATGTGCTGCGGGAGGTAGGCCCTCATTTTTCCGTTAACAGAATGCTGACAGCAGAGTGCTACAAGCAGAGAATGGAGCGGGGACTGAGTTTCCTGGAGTTCAACTACATGATCATGCAGAGTTACGATTTTTATATGCTGTATCAGAAGTACGGCTGTAATATGCAGTTCGGCGGAGATGATCAGTGGAGCAACATGCTGGGCGGTACAGAATTGATCCGTCGGAAGCTTGGCAAGGATGCATATGCCATGACCATTAATCTTCTGCTGAATTCCGAAGGCAAGAAGATGGGCAAGACCCAGTCCGGTGCAGTATGGCTGGATCCTAATAAGACATCACCCTTTGAGTTCTATCAGTACTGGCGCAATGTATCTGATGCAGATGTGCTGAAGTGTCTGAAGATGCTGACCTTCCTTCCCTTGGAGGAGATCAATGCCATGGAGAGCTGGGAAGGCAGCCAGTTAAATGAGGCAAAGAATATCCTTGCCTTCGAACTTACCAAGCTGGTGCATGGTGAAGAGGAAGCCCAGAAGGCGAAAGAGGCATCCCTTGCGCTGTTTTCCACCGGTTCTGCAGCAAATATGCCTACAGAACAGATCACAGATAAAGATTTCCGTGAGGGACAGATCGATATCCTTCAGCTTCTGGTAAGCGCAGGACTTACTGCTTCCAGATCTGAGGCGAGACGGGCTGTTGAGCAGGGCGGCGTTACCGTAAACGGAGAAAAGGTAACGGACATTCACACGGTTTATGGTGTGGATGCATTTGCAGAGGAGTTTGTACTGAAGAAGGGCAAAAAGAAATTCTGTAAGATCGAGTACAAATAAAGGAGAAGATTTATGGCGTGGGAATTTGATGTGCTGTACTGGTTTCAGGAACTGCATCAGCCGGTACTGGATAAGATCGTTGTAGCAGTGACAACACTGGGGAACAGCGGCATTTTCTGGATCATTTTGACGGTATTGATGCTGATCTTCTGTAAGGATAAAAAGCCGGCCTGGACATCGGCTGTGGCGCTGATCCTGTCACTTCTGGTCTGCAATATCCTGCTGAAGAATACGGTGGCTAGGGAGCGCCCCTGCTGGATAGATCCAAGTGTGGAGATGCTTGTGAAAGTGCCCAGGGATTATTCTTTCCCTTCCGGTCATTCCTCAGCATCCTTTGCATCAGCAGTGTCTGTTTTTCTGTATTACAGGAAACCCGGTATTGCTGCCCTGATCCTGGCAGGCTGCATCGCCCTTTCCCGGCTGTATCTGTTTGTGCATTTCCCTACGGATGTGCTGGCAGGCACGCTGCTTGGCATTCTGGAGGCAGTTGCGGCATATTATATTGTAAAATATATCTCCGGCATCCGGAAGAAGGGTCACCCGGAAGTCAACGCAAAATAAAGCAAAATGAACTGCCGTGATTGCGAAATAAAAAGTTGACAGAAATTGGGATATCAAGTATAATTCGTTTAGTTATCCGTGAGGGAGTAGCGAGCATGTAGATGCGATTTGTCAACAGACCGGCATACAGATGCCTGGCAAATCTTAAAATGTGAGACTCATGTATACACTTTGGGAGAAGTGTATATATGGGTCTTTTTTGTACATGAAAATAAAAGGTGTCAGTTTCAGGGCACGAAAGAAAAGGAGTAAAAAAATGGGAGTTGTTGAATTACTTTTGATGGGTGTGGGTCTGGCCATGGACGCTTTTGCGGTATCCATATGCAAGGGCCTGGCCATGCGCAAGGTAAACAAGAAACAGTGCTTTGTGATCGCTCTGTTTTTCGGAGGATTTCAGGCATTGATGCCGCTGATCGGATGGTTTTTGGGAAGCCAGTTTGCAGACAGTATCTCTTCCGTGGATCACTGGATCGCCTTTATCCTTCTGGCATACATCGGAGGAAAGATGATCTATGAGGCAGTGAAGGAAAAGGACGAGACGGTGGAGATTGACCAGATGGATCCGCCACTGGATCTGAAAGAACTGCTGGTGCTTGCTGTTGCCACCAGTATTGATGCTTTGGCGGTAGGTATCACCTTATCTTTCCTGGAGGTGAATATCATAGAAGCCATCAGTATCATTGGAGTAGTTACTTTTATTATTTCGGCAGCAGGTGTATTTGTGGGTAATATTTTTGGAAACAAATACAAGTCCAAGGCAGAGTTTGCAGGAGGTCTGATCCTGGTGATCCTTGGCATCAAGATTTTGCTGGAACATGTGATGGGGTAATGATTGATCATATCAGTATCAAATAAAAAAGAAGGAGAGGAAAGATTATGTTAGTACCTGTATTGTTGTTTATTGTGGGCCTGGTGTGTCTGGTAAAAGGCGGAGACTGGTTTGTGGATGGAGCAACGGCCATTGCAAGAAAATTCCATCTGCCGGAGCTTCTGATCGGTGCAACTGTGGTGTCCATCGGAACTACACTGCCGGAGGTTATGGTATCAGCCACCTCTGCTGTCAGCGGACATGGTGAGATTGCTTACGGAAATGCCATTGGATCCATTATCTGTAACACGGCACTGATCGCTGCCATCACCGTGGCTGTCCGCCCCGGTGCAGTCAATAAAAAGGCGCTGCGGATCCCGGTAGCATTTTTCTTTACAGCAGCGGTGATCTATGCAGTTGTGGCATACGGATTTGGCTATTTCAGCCGCCCGGTGGGATTTATCATGCTGGCTATTTTTGTGATCTACATGATTGTGACAGTTAGACAGATGAAGAAATCCCCGGATGAAGTGGAAGTGGAAGAAGTAGAGGAGCAGGAGGAGATGAGCGTTGGCAAAATGATCCTGCTGTTGGTGGCAGGTGCAGCTATCATTGCTGTTGGTGCCAACCTTCTGGTGGATAACGGAACACTGATCGCACAGGCATTAGGCGTTCCGGAGTCTGTGATCGCGCTGACCTTCGTAGCATTGGGAACTTCCCTTCCGGAGCTGGTAACAGCCATCACCTCCCTGATCAAGGGCCATGGTTCCCTGTCTCTGGGCAATGTTATCGGTGCCAATATTTTCAATCTGGTACTGGTAAGCGGCGTGTCAGTTACCCTGTCCCCCTTTGCGGTTCCCCAGAGTGCAACCCTTTTCGGACAAAATGCATCCCTGGTGCTTGAAATTCCGGTGATGTTTTTTGTGATGCTGTTCCTTACCATTCCTGCGTTGATCCGGGGCAAATTATCCCGGGCTCAGGGTATTGTGCTGCTGGGTGTTTATGCAGCCTTTGTGGTGATCCAGTTTATGCTGTAAAAGGAAAGGGAAAGCATATTTCTTTCAAATAATGAGATAAATGCAGAGAGGATACCCTTTGAAGGTCCCGTGGTGGGATGTTCAAAGGGTATTTTTTTGAAAAACTTCAGAAAAGAAAACGGAAAAGAAAACAGAAAAGAAAAACCTTCAGGAAGGTTGAAAAAACAGGGATGTTATGTTTATAATAAAAGATAGACTTTTGGTGAGAATATAAAAGTGATAAGGAGGTATGACTTATGGATTTTTTTGATAAACTCAGTGATACACTGGTAAGCGCTACCAAAGAGGTTGGACAGAAAGCAAAGGACGTGTCCGGCATCGCAAAGTTACAGTATGATATTAAATGCAAGGAAGATGACCTGGAGAAGCTGTATGCAGATCTGGGAAGAAAGTATTACCAGATCAAAAAGGAAGAACCGGCGGAGGATGAGGCAGCAGCCTTTGACGAGATTGACGAGCTGACTGCGGCACTGGCAGATCTGAAGGAACAGCTGATGGATTTGAAGGGCGCGAAGGCCTGCCCTAAGTGCGGAGCCAAGGTGGCAGACAATGCCACATTCTGCAGCAGCTGCGGAGCAAAATTAGACGATATGTTTGAGGAAGAGGATTAAAGGATCAATGAGTAACAAAGGAAAATATTATATTACCACAGCAATAGCATACACATCGGGCAAGCCCCATATCGGAAATACTTACGAGATCATTCTGGCGGACAGTATTGCAAGATATAAGAGACAGGAAGGATATGATGTATTTTTCCAGACAGGAACAGATGAGCATGGCCAGAAGATCGAACTGAAGGCCAAGGAAGCAGGGGTTACTCCTAAAGAGTATGTGGATAAGACTTCCGGGGAAGTAAAACGGATCTGGGATCTGATGAATACTTCCTATGATAAGTTTATCCGTACCACAGATGAATCCCACGAGAAACAGGTAAAGAAGATCTTCAAGAAACTCTATGATCAGGGGGATATCTATAAGAGTTCCTATGAGGGATTGTACTGTACTCCCTGTGAGTCCTTCTGGACAGAGTCCCAGCTGGTGGACGGCAAGTGCCCGGACTGTGGACGGGAAGTGCAGCCGGCAAAGGAAGAGGCATATTTCTTTAAGATGAGCAAGTATGCGGATCGTCTGATCGAGCATATCAATACCCATCCGGAGTTTATCCAGCCGGAGTCCCGTAAGAATGAGATGATGAACAATTTCCTGCTGCCGGGTCTGCAGGATCTGTGCGTATCCCGTACATCTTTTACCTGGGGTATTCCGGTGGATTTTGATCCCAAGCATGTGGTTTACGTATGGCTGGATGCTCTCACCAACTATATCACCGGTATCGGATACGATTGTGACGGCGAATCCTCCGAGCTCTTCAACAAGAACTGGCCGGCGGATCTGCATCTCATCGGTAAGGATATTATCCGTTTCCATACCATTTACTGGCCGATCTTTTTGATGGCACTGGACCTTCCCCTGCCCAAGCAGGTGTTTGGTCATCCCTGGCTGATCCAGAGCGATGGCAAGATGAGCAAGTCCAAGGGCAATGTGCTTTATGCTGACGAGCTGGTAGATTTCTTTGGTGTGGATGCAGTGCGTTATTTCGTGCTTCATGAGATGCCTTTTGAGAATGACGGCGTCATTTCCTGGGAGCTGATGGTAGAACGGATGAATTCCGATCTGGCCAATACACTGGGGAATCTGGTAAACCGTACCATTTCCATGAGCAATAAATACTTTGACGGAGTGGTTTGCGACAAGGGAGTGGCTGAGGAAGTAGACGAGGATCTGAAGCGGGTTGCTGTTACCACGGTAGATCGTGTGGCAGCAAAAATGAAAGACCTTCGTGTGGCAGACGCTATAACAGAGATCTTTACACTCTTTAAACGCTGCAATAAATACATCGATGAAACTATGCCCTGGGCACTGGCAAAGGACGAGACAAAGCAGGATCGTCTGGCTACTGTGCTGTATAATCTGGTAGAGGGAATCAGCATCGGTGCTACTCTGCTGAAGAGTTATATGCCGGAAACATCCCAGCGGATTTTAGACCAGCTGAATGCCAAGGAAATTCCTTTTGATGAGTTAAATACCTTTGGCCATTATGTCAGCGGCACAAAGGTGACAGATAAACCTGAGATCCTTTTTGCAAGACTGAATCTGGATGAGGTGATGGCGAAAGTGGCAGAGCTGCATCCCCCTGTTGCAGAGGAGACGGAAGAAGAGGCAGCAGAGGATGAAAACGTCATTGATATCGAACCCAAGGATGAGATTGAATTTGATGATTTCATGAAGATGCAGTTCCAGGTAGGAGAGATCATTGCCTGCGAGGAAGTGCCAAAGTCCAAGAAACTTCTCTGTTCCCAGGTGAAGATCGGAAGCCAGGTGAAACAGATCGTTTCCGGTATCAGAAAACAGTACAGCGCACAGGAAATGGTGGGTAAGAAAGTAATGGTACTGGTAAATCTGAAACCTGCAAAACTTGCCGGCGTTTTGTCGGAAGGTATGCTGCTTTGCGCTGAGGATGCGGAGGGCAATCTGGCATTGCTGACTCCGGAGAAAGATATGCCGGCGGGAGCAGAAATTTGCTAAGAGAGAAGGAGCAGCCATGATTTTTGAAAGTCATGCTCATTATGAAGATAAGAAGTTCGATGCAGACCGTGTCGAACTTCTTTCCAATATGAGGGAACATGGGATCGGTACCATTGTAAATGTGGGATCGGATCTGGAAACATCGGAAAAGACACTGGAACTGGCGGCGGAGTACAAGGATGTGTATGCAGCCATCGGCGTTCATCCCAGCGAAATCGCATGCCTGGATGAGACGGGGATAGAGTGGCTGAGAGAACGTGTATCTGATCCTAAGGTGGTGGCCATAGGAGAGATCGGCCTGGATTATTACTGGGATAAAGACCAGGAAGTGCAAAAAATGCAGCAGTACTGGTTTCGCCGGCAGTTAGAGCTGGCAGCGGAGCAAAATCTGCCGGTTATCATCCATTCCCGGGATGCGGCGGAGGATACCATGAAAATTCTGCAGGAATTTGCAAAAAAACATCCTGCCATAGAGTCCCCCGGCGTAATACATTGTTATTCCTACTCTCCGGAAATGGCACTGGAGTTTATAAAAATGGGTTACTATATCGGTGTAGGCGGTGTGGTGACGTTTAAAAATGCCAGAAAGCTGAAAGAGACGGTGGCTGCCGTGCCGATGGATCGGATCCTGACAGAAACAGACTGCCCATACATGGCACCGGAACCTTACCGGGGAAGCAGAAACAGTTCACAGTATCTTCCCTATGTGGTGGAAAAGATTGCCGAGATCAAGGGAATGGCATCGGAAGAGGTGGAACGGATTACGGAGGCAAATGCCAAAAGAATGTATCGTATGTGACAGGAAGGGAGACAGGACTAGTGACGGTATTGAGAAACGCATTCGAGATAATGCTTTTGTCATCGCTGACCGGCAGTGTGGCATTTCTTATCTGGTGGATATGGAAAAAACAGATGATAAAACAGGAGAAATATCGCCAGATCTATCCCTTACTTCTGGTGGTGCTCACATCCTTTGGCATACCGTATGCTTCGCTGGCACTGTACGTGGAACGGAAACTGATGCAGCCGGGATATGAGCAAAAGTCGGCGGCAGGCGCCGGTGAGAGCTGGTCCGGACTTGGAGATCTGTGCGTGGCTATCTGGCTGATAGGTGTGATCCTGGTACTGATCCGTTTTGCCGGGGAATATTTCAGGCTGCAAAAAGCGGTAAGAGAAACAGCCTTTCCGGCAAAGGAACAGACCAAACAGAAACTGGCGGATATCTGCAGAAAAATGCAGATTCCCTGTGATATGAAGATCTGTCACTGCAGTGTTTCCCAGTCGCCTTTTGTGATGGGATTTTTTCAGAAATGTATCGTTTTGCCCTTGCGGGAGTATTCCAGACAGGAGCTGCAGATCATCCTGTATCATGAGGTAACCCATATGCATCAGCATATTCTGTCCTGGAAATATCTGGCACATTTTATGCGGGCGGTGCACTGGTTTAATCCCATTCTGGGCCGGCTGGCAAAAGAACTGGATATCTGGTCGGAGGTAGCCTGTGACATCTATGTCTGTGACTGGAAAGAGGGTGGTTTTTCCCTGAAAGATTATTACCAGCTGACTGTAGATGAGGTGGAACACCATTGCAGCGGTCAGAAGTGCATGCAGCAGGAGTGGCTGGTGCATCACAGTAAAAATGGTGATCTGAGAAATCGTATGGAAATATTAGGGCGATATGACAGAAAAAAAGAACTGTGCAGAGCCGGCGCCATGGCGCTGACCATGGTATTTCTGGTTGCCTGCGTTATCACAGCCCAGGCATTCGGGGTGGGAATACACCACATAACCGCATTTATATGGTAAAAAATAAATAATAACTATTTACGAATAGAATTTTTTATTGTAAAATATTTATAAGTATAAGTTAAAGTAATATTATTCTACGCAAAGGAGGGATAGAAGTGTACGAAGATCTTACGGCATCGGAACAGTTGGTAATGAAGTGTATCTGGAACAATTCAGATGTAGAAATGTCACTTTCAGAAATCACAAAATATACCAACGAGAATTTTGGTAAGGCATGGGCGCCGCAGACAGTATCTACATTCCTGGCTCATATTGTGCGGAAGGGATATATTAAGATGAAACGGGAAGGCCGCAGGGTTTCCTATGAAATTCTTATCCCGGAATCAGAATATCTGACACAGGTAACACGGGAATTCGTAAAATTCTGGAACAATGGATCTGTTGCAGAATTTATGGATGTGTATTATGGCCATGAACCAATGACCAAAGATGAAGCGAAAGCCATCAAAAAGCGCGTCAGCGCTCTTCAGGGGGAATAAAGAGTTAAATAAGGAGAAAACAAAAATGTATGAGAAACTTACGGCAGCTGAGAAGCTGGTGATGAAGACGATTTGGGATCATGAGGAGCAGGAGATGTCCCTCTCAGAGATTACCAGATATGTCAACGAGGAGTATGGAAAGGGTTGGGCACCCCAGACGGTATCTACCTTCCTGGCCCATTTAGTGCGGAAAGAGTATGTTAAGATGAAGCGCGAGGGCCGCAGAATTTCTTATGAGATCCTGATTCCCATCAGCAGTTATAAGGCGCAGGAGTCCCGCAAGTATGTGAATTTCTGGAACAAGGGATCCATCACAGATTTTCTTTCTGCATTTTATCGTGAAAAAGCAGTTACACCGGATGAATTAAAAGATCTGAAGGACTGTATCGCAGCATTGGATAAGTAGGAAGTATGACACCGGTATTGTTTTGACAGTACCGGTCGTTTTTTGGAGTTTATTATGGCAAATTTAGGAAATCCGGCTTACACCATGGCCGTATTGGAAAAACATGGTTTTCATTTTCAGAAAAAATATGGGCAGAATTTTTTGATAGACACACATATTCTTGATAAGATCATTTCTGCGGCAGAGATCGGGCCGGAGGATTTTGTCTTAGAGATCGGGCCCGGTATTGGAACCATGACCCAGTATCTCTGTGAACAGGCAAGAGAAGTGGTGGCAGTGGAGATCGACAATAACCTGATCCCTGTGCTTGAAGATACTTTGTCGGCATATGACAATGTGACGGTACTGAACCAGGATATCCTGAAGGTGGACATTGCGGCTCTGGCAAGGGAGAAAAACGGTGGGAAGCCTATCAAGGTAGTGGCAAATCTTCCCTATTATATTACAACCCCTATTATTATGGGATTGTTTGAGAGCCATGTTCCTTTGGAATCCATTACCATCATGGTGCAGAAAGAAGTGGCTGACCGTATGCAGGAAGGACCGGGATCAAAGGATTACGGTGCCCTTTCCCTGGCAGTGCAGTATTATGCCCGGCCGGAAGTAGTTGCAGTGGTTCCGCCTAACTGTTTTATCCCAAGACCCAAGGTGGCCAGCTCTGTCATCCGGCTGACCTGTCATGAGAAGCCGCCGGTGGAGACAAAGAATGAGGCTTTTCTGTTTGCAGTGATCCGGGCATCTTTTAATCAAAGAAGAAAGACTCTGGTGAACGGGCTGAACAATGCGCCTCAGGTCCCTGTGAGCAAGGAGCAGATCACAGAGTGTATCCGTCAGATGGGATTTGATGAAAATATCCGGGGTGAGAAACTGACACTGGAGGAGTTTGCAAAACTCAGCAATCTGCTTTGGGATTGCAGATAAAAAAGGAATAAAATTTCCCGTAGGGCATAGGAATAAGAGAGAGGATGCCCTATGAAAAGATGGAAAATTCATTTGACCGCAGGGGTATTGTGCATGGCACTGCCCCTGTTTTTTACATTATATTTAAAAAATCAGGATTCCGGAAGCAGCTGGCAGTTTGCGGACGCCGGGGAGGAAAAACTTTTGTATCTTATGGCGGCGGAAATTCCGCCGGAATATGAAATGGAGACCCTGAAGATGCTAGCGGTAATGGAGCGGACAAGATGCCGGAGAGCAGAGCTTGACCAGACAAAAGAGCCTGAGGCTCTGACATCTGAGGAACTGCGGAAGCGCTGGGGGAGCGGCAATTATCAGGCATATTATGAAAAATTTGCAGAGGCCATCATATCCACGGCGGGGGAAGTGATCACATATCAGGGGAACTGTATTTATCCGGAATATCATTTCCTGTCGGCGGGCAGTACTAGAACCATGGAGGAAGTCTATGGAAGAACGGAATTTCCCTATCTGAAATCCGTGGAGAGCAGGCAGGATCTGGAAGCAGATCCTTACCTTAGCGTCCGCTTTGTCAAAAAGACGGAGTTTCAGAAAAAATGTAAAGAGACATGGAATCTGCCGGGAGAACAGATTGCGGATATCCGCCTGGATGGTGCAGGATATGTTTGGGAAATGACTATTGACGGAAGAGGTGTCACGGGGGAGGAAGTGCAGAATCTGTTGGGATTGCCGTCCCCTTGTTTCTCCATAAAGGAATCGGGAAATTCTTACCGGATCGTGACAAAAGGTGTGGGCCATGGATTTGGTGTCAGTTTGTATGGAGCAAACGAAATGGCAAAAATGGGAGCCACCTATCGGAGTATTCTTTCGTATTACTATACCGGAATTCAGATTCAGACTGAATAAAATACATATTTACGGCTATCCTATCTGTATAGACAGGAGGCAGGAATATGAAGAATACAGGATATCATCAAAAAAACAGAAGACTGCAGTATCAGGTTGCCGGAACCATTCTGGTGGTGGCATGCCTTGGATTTGCCATGGTATATTTCTGGCAGCGGTATGAGACGAAACAAAGGGAAGGACAGCAGGCCAGCCAGGAGACGGAAAAGGAAGATACCGTAAAGAGCGAAAGTGTCTCTGCGGTGGTAGAACCCAAACAGCAGGAAAATATTGCACAGGAGACTGATCCCGAAGATGAGACGGTGGCTGTGACAGCAGAGCCACAGCCGGAGACGGCAGATGCCGCAGCGGTGCCGGAACTGCATTTTAACGGAGAGCTGGACTGGCCTTTAGAGGGGGAAGTGCTGATTTCATACAGTATGGACAAGACGGTATATTTCCCCACTCTACAGCAGTATAAATACAACCCGGCCATGGTTATTGCAGGAGAGGTAAATGAAAAAGTTCTTTCCGCAGCGCCGGGGAAGGTAACCGCCATTGAGACCAGTTCCCAGACCGGATGTACGGTGACGGTGGATTTAGGAGACGGATATCAGGCCATTTATGGACAACTGAAGGAAGTGCCGCTGTCTACCGGCGATACCGTGGAACAGGGGACAACCATTGGATACATCAGTGAGCCCACCAAGTATTATTCTGTGGAGGGAAGCAATCTGTATTTCCAGTTAAAGAAGGATGGCGAAAGTAAAAACCCACTGGATTTCCTTGGAGAAGAATCCCGGGAAGAGTGAGAAAAAATGGCAAAGGCACTGCACAAAAGGGAAGAAATAGCGTACAATATAGAGTAATCCTTCTTCAAATGGGAGGATTGCTTTATATAGATTCTTCAGTAACGCTTTGGGGCGTTACTGAATACATAGACAAAGCAAACAGATGGTGTATCATTAATGAAAGAAGAACAGCAGAAAAAATATTATACCTACATTGCCCAGTGTAGTGATGGGACATACTATACCGGATATACCACGGATATCGAAAAGCGGATCGCCGTGCATAATGCCGGTACCGGAGCCAAATACACAAAGACCAGGAGGCCGGTGCATCTGGTATATCTGGAGGAAAGTGACAGCAAATCCCTGGCAATGCAGCGGGAGGCGGCCATTAAGAAACTGACCAGAAAACAGAAAGAGGGACTGATCATGTCCCGGAAAACAGGTGAGAAATGAAACAAAAAATACTATTATTTCACATGAATATCATGAAAAGTACCCAGATCGCAGGGGTTTGCAAAAAACTGGGAATGGAAGCTGTGCCGGTACCGGCAAAAGATCTGGGACAGACCATGGGTGCGCTGGCGGGAATTTCCGGTTTTGAGAGAACAAAAGAAATCTATGGCGGACCGGAGCTTCCGGAGGAAATGCTTGTGATGTCCGGACTTTTGGAGGAGGATGTGGATCGCTTTCTTGCTGCCTGCAGACGGAGCGGGATTCCTTCTGTGGCAAGAAAGGCAATTCTGACACCTTATAATATCCGTTGGACGCCCGTGGAGTTATTTGAGGAACTGGATAAGGAACATCAGGCGATGCAGCCTTGATGATCATGATATTTACAGACAAAGGAGGCGCAATATGAAGTATCAGATCAATAAGTCCAACTATCATACCTTTGAGTTATATGAGGTAAACAAGCTGGCTCCCCGAAGTTATTTTATCCCCTATCCCGACAGGGAGACGGCGGATTCGGTAAGTCTGAGGGAAAAACGATACCGGTCACCTATGGTACAGTGCTTGAACGGGGACTGGGATTTCCGGTTTTATCCCCGCCCGGCAGAACTGCCGGATGTGCTGGACACAGAGGAGATCGCCTGGGATTGCCTGGATGTGCCATCCTGCTGGCAGTTCCGGGGATATGACAAGCCTTTTTATGTAAATCTCCGTTATCAGTTTCCCTATAATCCCCCTGAGATCCCAAAGGAGGAAAAGGTGGGAAAAGTATTTTCCATCATGGGAAACAACAGTATGGGACCGGGATGGACACAGCCGGAGGAAGAGTATAATTTTGTCGGTGTTTACCGGAAAAAGATCACAGTGGAAGATCCGGCAAAACAGTACATACTTTCTTTTCTCGGGGTGGCTTCCTGTATGGACCTTTATGTGAACGGAAAGTTTGTGGGATATTCCGAGGGCGCTCATAACACGGCGGAGTTTGATATTTCTGCCTATATAACAGAAGGCGAAAATGAGCTTTTGGTTGTGGTGCACCGCTGGTGTAACGGCACGTATCTGGAATGCCAGGATATGTTCCGGAACAACGGCATTTTCCGGGATGTGCTGCTGAGGGTTGGTGACAAAAAGGATATTTGGGATATTGATGTGAAGATGGACCGGCTGCCGGAAGATCATACATCCGATGAGAGTGACAAGGAAGAGGAAAAAGTGCCCTACCGAGTGACACTTCGGGCAGAATTTTTCCAGGAAGGCTCTGTGAAAGTTACCATCAGCGGTCATGGACTGTCTGTGACAAAGGAGGCTGTCTCCAAAGATCATGTGGCAGAAGTGGTGTTTGACCGGCTGGATGTGGCAGAGTGGACAGCGGAGACCCCAAATCTTTACGATGTATATTTTGAGACGGAGACGGAATGTATCAAGTGCCGCATAGGATTTAAAAAGATCACCATCGATGGAAGAAAATTCCTCTGGAATGGCAGACTGGTAAAATTCCACGGAGTTAATCACCACGATACCAGCTGCACCAACGGATATACCATGACGCCGGAAGAGATGGAGCGGGATGTGCAAAGATGTAAGGAATTCAATATCGATACCGTCCGGACTTCCCATTATCCGCCGGATCCATATTTCCTGGAACTCTGCGATGAGGCGGGAATCTATATTGTGGATGAAGCGGATCTTGAGACCCACGGTGTTTTTGTGCACAAGCTGCCCCCAAGTTACAATCATATCAGTCATGATCCGGCCTGGGAAACTCATTATGTGGACCGTGTGAAGCGACTTTACCAGAGAGATAAACTGCATCCCTCCATTATGCTCTGGAGTCTGGGAAATGAAGCGGGAGGATACGCAAATCAGGATAAAATGTATGAGTATCTGAAGGAGCGTACAGACATTCCGGTACATTACGAGAGTGTGATCCACAGCAAGCGGAAAGCTTATGATGTAGGCAGTGAAATGTATCCGTCTGTGGAACATGTTCACGCTATCGGAGAGGGCAAATGGAAAGAAAAAAAACTGAATGACCGGCCTTACTTCCTCTGTGAGTATGTACATGCCATGGGCGTGGGCCCCGGCAATATGGAGGCATACTGGAAGGAAATATACACACATGACAGTCTCATGGGAGGCTGCATCTGGGAAATGGTGGATCATGCGGTGCTCCATGAGGATGGAAGCTACACCTATGGCGGTGATCACGGCGAGTGGGAGCACGACGGCAATTTCTGTGTGGACGGAATTTTCTACCCGGACAGGACACCTTCCACCGGAGCAAAGATCGCCCGGTTTGTTTACCGGCCCCTTCGCGTCAGCCGGGAAGCAGACGGAAGATTCTGTATTTTTAATACCAGATCTTTTACAGATGGAAACAGATATCAGCTGAATTTTCAGTGGAGTGATGGTGGAAAAGCGCAGCTGATTCCACAGGTGGCACCACTTTCCACCGTGATGTATACTGTGACGCCGGAGCCCCGGGATGAAATGGCAGAGAAGAAGCCGGAGGATGAGATGACAGCCAACCGCTGTTCCTGGGTCACTGTCACAACAGTAGACCGCACCACAGGAGAAGAAGTGGCGAAAGAACAGATTATGCTCCGGGAAATGGCAGAACTTCCCGTTACCGTGCAAAAGACCCTGCCGGAGGAAGTGCATCTTTCCATGGATGGATTCTGCCTGGATCTTCCGGAAGGGATGGTTATGGCACAGGGAGAACCCTTCACCAGCCTTTATCGGGTGTCCACGGATAATGACCGGTCCCTGACAGGCCAGAAACCCATGGAAGCCTTTATGGGAGCAAAGGAGGAGATCCTTCACGCAGATTATGTCGATGGGGCAGTGACCATTACCAGCCGTCTCACCTGCAAAAAACATACCTTCCTCTGCCGGGATACCTATGAGGGATGTGCCGAGGGACTTCTGGTAACCAGCACCATACACTGTGAAAAGGGAAAAGGTCATCTTCCCAGATTCGGAAAAACCTTCTGTCTGGACAAGTCCTTTGATCAGGTGATCTATCTGGGCAGAAATGGGGAGTCCTATGCGGATATGAAGGATCAGGCCCCCATTGAGACGGTGCATTGCAGCGTCCGGGATATGACAGAGCCGAATATCCGTCCTCAGGAGAGCGGTAACCGTATGGACTGTCAGTATGTGATCCTTTCGGACGGTGAACATCAGGTGCAGTTCAGTGCAGTGAACCGGCCTTTTGAATTGTCGGTGAAACCCTACAGTGATGCGGAACTTTCCCGGATGACCCATCGGGAGGACGAGCAGTGCTCCGGAACCTATGTGACCATCGAGGCATTCCAGATGGGAATCGGTACCGGAAGCTGCGGTCCTGCTACAACAGAAGAATTCTGTTACGATGTGAAAAAGGACTATGAGGTAAAATACCTGATCTCCTGGAAATAACCAGCCATTGGGGGCCAAGTGATCAGGAAAGACTGCGGTCCTCGGCATGGCGCTGACGGTATACCTTTGGCGTCATGCCGTATTTTTCCTCAAATAATTTATAAAAGTGCGTACGATTTGAAAAATGCAGCTCTGAAGCGATGTCAGTGATGGATTTATCACTGTGTGTCAGCTCATAGGCTGCTTTTTTCATGCAAAAATTCATGGAGTAATCAAAGAGACAAAGGCCGGTAAATTTATTTACGATGCGGTTGATATAGTCGCCGCTGTAGTTCAGCTGTCTGGCCAGTTCGTCCCGGCTGATACGGCCGTTTCGCTCTTCGATGAGATGACTGATACGGGAAAAGATCAGGGCATCGGAATTGTTTTCCAGCAGCACTTCCGTACAGTGGTAGTAGGACTCGTTGGACAGGTTGGCGATCAGCAGGGAAAAAAGACCTTTGATCTGGTGAGTGGCGCCAAAGGTAGGATGCAGCATGACCTCCATAATGGAAGAATTGATCTTATGCAACATGGCGGTGCTGGTCTGGTTTCCGATGGCAGGGATATAGTCTAAATATGCTTTGGGACCGGGATGTTTTAAGTCATTCATGATGAAGTTATAGAAGGTACTGTTTAAGATCTCCTTCTCCTGAATAAAATCTGCCGTTTCACAGGAGGCGAAAAGTTCCTGGATAAAAGCTACGGAAAATCCGATGAACAGCACACGGGAAGGACCGTGATAGTCCTCCAGATGATACAGACTGCGGTTGATGAGACAGCAGGAACCCGGGGTATACAGGTACTCTTTGTTTTCGATCATCTGTGTGACGGTGCCTTCCAGCACAATGAGAAGTTCAAAGTAGTCGTGAATGTGGAGGCTGTGATTGTTGTACTGCCGGTGATGGATGGCCAGTTCCTGCTTGTAATGGCAGGAACGGCTGCCGGATAAGGTGGTAATATTGAGATAATCCTCCGGCTCACTTCCACTACAGGCAATATAAGTGATCTGGAAAGGCGTATTGATCTGATAAATACTCTGGTTTTCCTCATTTCTTTCGATATGTATGGAATTGCCGTTTCCCTTGAAGGCGGAAATGGTGCTCTCGTTATATTTCGGGTGGCTTTTTGACATGGCAGTCCCTCCTCTTAGATCCATATATTCCCATATTTGATACAAATTATAACACAGAGGTCGTTTGGTGTCATTGTTATCTTTCGAAGAATCTCATATGATAAGACTACAAAGTAAATGAAATGTAAGACTTTTTGGGGAACGTTCACTATAAAGGAGAAAGGAGGAACTTTTGAAAGATGATACAATTTTAGGCGTGGACCTGGGCTGGGCTTCCCAGTTGGAATCCATTGGATTTCAGTGGGTGGATGAAGCGGGGAAATGCACAGATGCCATCAAAGGAGCAAAGGAAATGGGGGCAAACACCGTAAGGTTACGGGTGTTTGTGGATCCGCCGGTGTATGGCTTCTGGGTAAAACCAAAAACAGAATTTCATGAGCACATCATGAAAGGCGGCCTGGTAATGCTGGGATTCTGCGACAAGGACAGCGTTGTGGAGATGGCAAAGCGGGTAAAAGAGCAGGATATGAAGCTAATGATCGATTTTCATTACAGTGATCATTTTGCAGATCCCATGTTCCAGGATACGCCCAAGGCCTGGGAAGAGGATGATTTTGAGGGACTGAAAAAAAAGCTGGCAGAGCATACCCGGGATGTGATGACTGCATTAAAGGAAGCGGGGATCACTCCGGAATATGTGCAGGTGGGAAATGAAGTCAATTCAGGAATCCTGCTGCCAGTGGGCAGTAGAACAGAGCATCCAAAAGAGATGGTGGAACTGTTAAATACAGGTTATGATGCGGTAAAGGAGATCTCTCCGAAGACCTGTGTCATCACTCATGTTTCCATGGGACATATGTGGAATGTGGTGCAGGACTTTTTTGATGTATTTAACAAATATCAGGGAAAAACGGACATGATCGGTCTTTCCTATTATCCGGCCTGGGTAATGGAACGTCACAATCCGGCAGAATTTCTCATCACGCTGAATCAGATTGCCGCCACCTATGAAAAACCCATTGTTCTTTCCGAGATTGGTGGATATGATTATGAGGAGAAAGAAACATACGAACTGTTGGCGGACACGCTGGAACTGGTGAACAAAGTCAATGGGGGAGCCCTGAAGGGAATGGTTTACTGGGAGCCGGAGACGGTTTCGTCCATCATGCCGGATGGCTATCCTCTGGGAGCTGCAAAACTGGTAGGAGAAAAGAAACTGCAGTATACAAATGCACTGAGTGCGTACCGTGATTATCAGAAGGGGGAAGTAAGATGAAGAAAAGAATTGTTGCATTATTGCTGACAGCCATGATGGCAGTAGGAGCATTGGCGGGTTGCGGATCCGCAGATAAAAAAGAAGAAAAGACCGATCCGGCAGCAGAAAATAAACTGACGGTATGGTGCTGGGATCCTTCGTTTAATATCAACGCCATGAATGAGGCTGCTAAGATCTATCAGAAGGATCATCCGGATTTTGAACTGGATGTGGTGGAAATCTCATCCCAGGATATCGTACAAAACTTGCAACATCTACCCAGGCGGGAAACACGGATGAGGTTTTGGCGGACATTATCCTGCTTGACGATTCCATGGTAGCGCAGGAAGTGGTGTCTTATCCGGATGTTTTCATGGATCTGACAGATTCCGGCATTGATTTTTCTGAGTTTTCCGCGGGAAAGGTAGCCTGCTCTACTGTGGATGGCAAGAATTATGGCGTGCCTTTTGATTCCGGCGCAGCTATTGCAGCTTATCGTACCGATATACTGGCAGAAGCAGGATATACCGTTGATGATTTTACGGATATCACCTGGAGCGAATGGATCGAGAAGGCAAAAGTAGTAAAACAGAAAACCGGAAAAGCAATGTTAAACGGCCAGGGCGCCTATAACCAGCTGACGGTTATGCTTACATCCTGCGGCGGAAGTTATTTTGACGAGGATGGAAAGATCCAGATGGCAGACAACAAGAAGATCAAAAAGATCAGCGAGTTGTATCTGGAAATGTTAGAGGCCGGTGTATTCCAGGAGGAAGTAGGCTGGGACACCTATATTGGAAATATGAACAACGGTAATGTGGCAGGTGCCATGAATGGCTGCTGGATCATGTCCAGTATCCAGGCGGCAGAGGATCAGTCCGGACTTTGGGCCATCACCAATGTGCCAAAAGTAGATGGTGTCAGCGGGGCAACCAATTATTCCAGTCAGGGTGGATCTACCTGGACTGTTACCACCGC
Organism: uncultured Pseudobutyrivibrio sp.; assembly: GCA_945946605.1. GTDB lineage: Bacteria > Bacillota > Clostridia > Lachnospirales > Lachnospiraceae > Pullilachnospira_A. The sequence goes on from CAMEWP010000003.1 coordinate 23,249, forward strand.
CTGCAAGAATCCGGAATTGGCCATTGATTTTTTGAATGCTACCTTTGCAGGAAGTACAGAGCTCTATGACAATATTCTTCCCAGCAGTGCCATTGCTACCTGGATCCCGGCAGGAGATTCTGAGGTTTACAAACAGCCGGTGGAATTCTTTGGCGGACAGGAAGTTTATTCCATGATCGTTGATTTCACAGCAAAGGTTCCTTCCTGCAGAATTGGCGCATATGAGGCTTCTGCAAGAACAGCCTGGGTAACCGCACTTACCAATGTGGCATATTCCGGAGGCGATCTGGATGAAGAACTGGCAGCAGCAGAACAGACAGTAGCTTTTGAAATGGAGCAATAGCCTATGAAACTTACAATGAAAAAAAGAGAGAATCTTACGGGCTGGGCGTTTTTAACGCCCGCCGTTCTCCTTATTATCATCATGAATTTTGTTCCTCTGTTTCAGGCCCTGATCATGTCATTTGAGACAGGCCGGACAGGGAAGATGACCTTTACCGGGCTGTCCAACTATACCAGAATCCTGGAGGATTCCAGAGCGGCGGATGCCCTGAAGGTAACACTGGAATATGTGGTGATCACGGTTCCCATCATCATTGGACTGGCCCTAATCTTAGCGGTGCTGTTAAATGATCCGAAACTGAAACTGAAGGGTATATACCGTACCTGTATTTTTGTGCCGGCAGCCGTTTCCATGGTGGCATCAGCTGTGATCTTCCGTTCCCTTTTTGCAGCGGACGGATTTGTCAATTCCGTGCTGATCAATCTGGGAATCCTTGACACCGGGTACAATTTCCTGGGTCACCCCACCAGTGCCCGTATCATTTTGATGGTAGTGCGAGTGTGGAAAATGGTGGGATATCAGATGATCTTTTTCCTGGCAGGGCTGCAGTCCATTGATGCGGGGATCTATGAGGCGGCCAAGATCGACGGAGCCACTTCCCTGCAGCAGTTTTTCCATATCACCATACCCATGTTAAAGCCCACCATGCTGTTTGCCCTTGTAATGTCCGTGAATGCAGCAATCCAGGTATACGACGAGTCTGTGAACCTGACAAACGGCGGCCCCGGAAATGCCACCATGCCCATTGCACATTACATCTACAATATGGCATTCGGAGGTGTACCGAACTTTGGATATGCATGTGCATTGTCCATGATCATTCTGGTTGTAGTAGGCATTTTGACAATGCTTCAAATGAGAGTAGGTGATAAGCGTGAATAAAACAAAATACTGGATTGGAAGAGCTGTAAAAAATATCATATTGGCATTCTTTTCAATATTGTGCGTATTCCCGCTGATCTGGGTTGTCATTGCCGCCACCAACAGCAGTGTGGATATTGTAAGAGGCGTGCTGACTTTCGGCAGCCATCTGGCAGAAAACTATCAGACGCTGATCAGTAAGTACGATCTGTGGGGAGCTACATGGAATACGGTGAAATATTCCGCTGTTACCACCATTGTGGCCATGATCGTCTGTTCCATCGCCGGATATGGATTTGAAGTTTACCATGATAAGGTAAAGGATAAACTCTTTGGGGTATTGATGCTGACCATGATGATCCCCTTTGTGGCAACCATGCTGCCCATCTATCAGACCTACGCTAAATTTGGCCTTTTGAATACTACATTAGGCTTTATCCTTCCTTCGGTATCCACAGTATTTCTCATCATGCTGTTTCGCCAGAACAGCCGGAATTTCCCTATGGATATCATAGAGGCGGCAAGGATCGACGGTGAGACGGAGCTGGGGATCTTTTTCAAAATGTATGTGCCCACCATGAAAGCTACCTATGCAGCAGGTGCCACCATCACCTTTATGAATGCCTGGAACAACTACATGTGGGCAAGACTGATCATGTCGGACAACAGTGCCCAGACGCTGCGGATGCTGATCTCCAATATGACCACAGGTCATTACATCGATTACGGAATGCTGATGCTGGCCGTTCTGATCTCCACACTTCCCACGCTGATCGTATTCTTTGCGCTGCAGAAGAGTTTTGTGGAAGGTATGACGGGAGCAGTGAAAGGTTAAAGGAGAAACGAGAGAATGTTTGCAGTAAATATTATCCACAGACCGGAAATGGTTCCGGAATATTCTCAGAAAGTAACCGGTCAGGGAAAAGCTGAGGATATGGGGGATGAAGGGCTTTTGACAGAGAGCCTGGATATCTTTAAGACACAGCAGGAATGCGCCCACAAATACGGATTAAAAACAACGATCCAGATGACATATGCCTCCCTTTTTAATGAGGAGGCTGTGGCACTGGCGAAGGAGCATCACGAAAAATACGGGGATGAGATCGCACTTTCTTTGCTGGGGCTGCCCTGTGAGGAATTCCGGGAGAAATATAAGACGAAGGATTTCTGTATCTGGATGTTTTCCATGGAAGATAAAAAGGCCATTGTAAATGACGTTTTTGAAAAATTCCATGATATTTTCGGATTTTACCCGGAGTCTACAGGTTCGTACTATATGGATGCGGACCTCATCAATTACATTAAGGAAACATACCCCAGCGTAAAGTGCGCCGTGGCCACCTGCTGGGAAGAAGGACCCAAGGCATATCATACCTGTAATAATTCCTGGTATACCTTTATGGACGGAGGCCCCTGGGCACCCTGGATCCCGTCAAAAGCCAATACCCACGCACCTGCAGCAAATGAGGAGGAGGACAGCGGTATTGTGGCCATCCCTCATCTGAGCCGGGATCTTCTGGCCTGTTATGACGGAAACGGATCCAACTTTGGTACCCATCCACAGAATGTGCTGCGCGGGATGATCTACGACAGTAAAACATGGGAATATCCCTATCTGTATAATCTCATCGATCAGTACCGGTATCAGGCGAGATTCAACGGAGATGATGCCTATAACATGATGTTCGTGGGACCGGGCTGGATGAATAAAATGGGACGCTGGGAGGCTCCCTATGAGCTTCTGCTGAAATCTTACGACGACGGCTGCCGCTATTACGGTAAATTAAAAGAAGAGGGAAAACTGGTGGATATGACCATGTCAGAGTACGCGGATTATTATCGCTCCAGAAAAACCTATACTGTTCCTGAGGTGGCTTTGTGGAAGGATATCCTTTATGGAAGCGAGAAACAGCTCTTCTGGTATACGGATCCCTATATGCGTGTGGGAGTAAATATGGACCAGGGCGGTGCCATTGTGGATCTGAGACCCTATGTGGCAAAATTAATCTGGCCGGTGGGTATCGGAACGGAACACATCACAGATGCGTCCTATCCATTCCTGATTCAGGAGAAATATCGTGCCGGATACTTTACGCACTACGCAGGAGAAGGAACGGTCCGCAGTGCAAAAGTAATACACGGCAAAGAGGAAGTGGATCTGTGTCTCTGCAGGACCAAGGCGGTTTGTGAAAAAACAGAGGAAGGGACGGTTCTGACCTTAGATCCGGTGGAAATAGAATTTTCCGATGTGACGGTGAAACTTCAGACAGTGATGACCTTCCCGGAGGGCAGCGGTGTGATCCGGACAGAGCGGAAGATTTTGTCCATTTCCGATCCTGATGCGGATATCGCCATCAACGAGTATATGGTGGGCTGTTACGGAACAACGGAATACGCCGAGGACATGACATCCTTAGAACTCTCGGTATCAGATGAGATGCAACATGTGGAGAAGATCCCATATGAATATAAATGCCGGGAACTGTCAGCCGAAAATGCAGCATCTGTTTCCTGTCTGCTGCCGCCGGTGGATACGCTGGTGTCCATGGAAGCAGAAGGAAATAAGAAATGCGGTTATGTGAAGGAAGGGTATGCATTCAGTCCCATGTTTACCTTAGGATACACGGGAACCCTGAAAGAAAAGGAGGTGTTCACCACATGGCTCAAGCTGGAAAAGGCAGATTAAACTACAGGTGTCCCTCCTGTTTTATGCGGGATCTGGATATCGATATGTTTTACGACAAAGAAAAAAAGGAATACTATTGTATTCGCTGCCAGTATACCGGTTCCGAAGAGGATGTGCTGGAAAAAAATGAGATGGTTCGGTTCCGGTATCGGGCCATGGGAAAACGATTTGAATTTCCCGATTAAATATATTTTACCAGGTCTTCCACCAGCTTTGCGGAATGCATGGCAGCAGCCCGCTCGAAGGTAGGATAGTCCATTTCGGCAGAGTCATCTGCCTTGTCGGAGATTGCGCGAATGATAAGGAAAGGTATCTGATTCAGATATGCACTGTGTGCAATGGATGCCCCTTCCATTTCCGTGCAGTCTCCGTTAAATTTACGGATCAGATCTTCTTTTACAGTCTTGTCCGAAATAAACTGGTCGCCGCTTACCACCCGGCCGGTGAGGGCGTGGATGTCGGGATTAACTCTCTGGCAGGAAGCCAGGGCAAGATCCGCCATCCGTTCATCGGCGGGAAAGGCCAGTACATCCATCTGGGGCACCTGGCCGGGAGCGTATCCGAAAATGGTGGCATCCACATCATGATGAAGGGCATCCCGGGAGATCAGGATATCCCCGATGTCCAGTCGGGCATTCAGAGATCCGGCCACACCGGTGTTGATGATATGGGTTACATGAAAGAGATCTGCCAGGATCTGCACGCAGAGAGCAGCATTTACTTTTCCAACACCGGAGCGGACCACCACCACATGACTGCCGTTTAAGATGCCTTCAAAAAAGTCCATTCCGGCCCTTGTTGTGATGGAAGCGCCTGTCAGATGGGACTTTAACTCTTCTACTTCCAATTCCATTGCTCCGATAATTCCAATTTTATTCATACGATAGAATCCTTTCCGTTCTGATAAATTTTACAGATCTTTACTGGGGATAAACCAGTCTGTCTTCCGTAATATGATAAAGTACCTGATCTAAATATTTTGCGGCAAGGAAATTTGCCATGTTCAGGTTCATGTCCAGATAATTGCCGCAGTCTTTTGCACAAGCCCCGGGCACTTCCCCGGTAAAATCACGGATAAACTCGTACATCTCGATCATCAGCGGGATGATGTCGGAAGAAGTATAGTCGCCGGCCAAAAGCAGATAAAATCCGGTGCGGCAGCCCATGGGTCCAAAGTAAATGGTCTTATCCTTCCAATCCGGATGATTGCGGAGAAATGTGGCAGCCAGATGTTCGATGGTGTGCATCTCTGCCGTGTTCATCACGGGTTCCTCGTTGGGACTGGTCATGCGCAGATCAAAGGTGGTGATGACCTCGCTTCCCACCTGATCCTTCCGGGATACATAAACGCCGGGCTGTAATTTGATATGATCAATGGTAAAACTTGTAATCTTTTCCATAAAAATGTCCTTTCTGAATTTTATACATCGCTTAATATCAGTGCAAGTATACACTACTTCCGGTGAAATTACCATAACGCAATTTCCGGGAAAAACGTAATAAAGAACTTGATAAAAATCCTATTGACAAAATTTGCCATGGTGATATCATGATGATATCAAATAGATCGGAGGGATCGGTTATGAAAGAGAAAATTTATACAACGAAAAAACGAGGCATGTTGGTGTTGCTGCTGGTGCTGGCAGTGTATGTAGTATCTATTCTGGCTATTATTTTTGGCGCCATCGCATCCGATGCGGGAATAAGCGCAGGAATCGTGCTGCTGGTAGTGGGTATTGTGGTTGCTGCATTGGCGTGGATTCCCCTTTGCGGACTGAAGATCTTAAAGCCCCAGGAAGCGCTGGTTCTGACTTTGTTCGGTAATTATATCGGCACCATCCGTGAGCCGGGATTTTATTTTGTGAATCCTTTCTGCTCAGCGGTAAATCCCGCTGCAGCCACAAAGCTGGCACAGAGCGGGGATCTTCCCGGAAATTCCCAGGCAAATGCAGCCGCTGCTTTGAATGTGAATCTGAATGCAGGTGCTGAGGCAATGGGAAAGAAGATTTCCTTAAAGGCCATGACACTGAGCAACGGACGCCAGAAGATCAATGACTGTCTGGGCAATCCGGTAGAGATCGGCATTGCTGTTATCTGGCGTGTGACAGATACCGCCAAGGCAGTGTTTAATGTGGATAATTATAAGGAATATCTTTCCCTGCAGTGTGACAGCGCCCTGAGAAATATTGTCCGGATCTATCCTTACGATGTTGCCACCAATGTGGATACCACCGGGGACGGTCAGGCGGATGAGGGAAGCCTGAGAGGATCTGCAGAGATCGTGGCACAGCGGATCAAGGATGAGATCCAGAGCAAGGTAAACGATGCGGGGCTGGAAATCATGGAAGCCCGGATCACTTATCTGGCTTATGCACCGGAAATTGCTTCCGTAATGTTGCAGCGGCAGCAGGCATCTGCTATTATTGACGCAAGAAAGATGATTGTGGACGGAGCTGTTGGAATGGTGGAAATGGCATTAGAGCGTCTGGATGAAAAGCAGACCGTTCAACTGGATGAAGAGAGAAAGGCAGCTATGGTATCGAACTTACTGGTAGTTCTGTGCGGCAACCATGATGCCCAGCCTATCGTGAATTCGGGAAGCCTGTATTAATGGCAGCTAAGAAACAGATCCCGTTGCGGTTATCGGAAAATCTTTATGCTGAAATTGCCGCATGGGCAGAAGATGATTTCCGGTCAGTAAACGGACAGATAGAATACCTTTTGACGGAATGCGTGAAGCAGCGGAAGAAAAACGGTAAATATGTGTCGGAGGAGTTATGAAAGCAAAAGCATATATGACAAGACTGCATTATATTCTGGAGATCCTGTCTTTTGTAGTGCTGGCGATATGTTTCATTCTGGGGGCCATCGGTATGGGAGTATTGCCGGATCAGGTTCCCAGCCACTATGATTTTCAGGGAAATGTGGATGGATATTCCTCACCGGCAGTGATCTTTCTGATGCCGGCCATTATGCTGGTGACGAATCTGATCATCAGTCTGATGCTGCATCTGATGCCAATGAGCGCCTGGAATATGCCTTTTGATGTGAATCCCAAGTTTGCGGTGCCGGTTTACCGGGATATGATCATGATGATGGTTCTCCTGGAACTGGAGTGCAGTGTCTATACGCTGGCATTTACCATTATTTTCTGGAATCAATGGGGAGATATGTTCCTGCCGTCAACCGGGATCTTTGTGGTTATTTTGTTTGCCACCATTATCTGGCTGTGTGTTAAGGCGTCGGCACATAACCGGGGAAGAAGATAAGGCTATCAGGAATCTGTAGGAAAGGCATAAGGAGGAACGACATTATGAGACATCAGGCCGAATTTATCAAAGATTATGACAAACTGTACATGACAAAGGAGATACAGCCCTTTGAGGATGGATTGCGGACGGAGCCGGCGGCAGGTTCGTATGAATGGTGGTACTTTGATGCGAAACTGGAAGACGGAGCATCTTTGGTCATCGTTTTCCATACCGGCCCTATCGCTTCCTTTACTGCCGGCTATCGTCCTTATGTTACCTTTGATCTCAGCGGAGGAAATGGGCCGGAAATTCACCGGGAATTCTATCCGAAGGAGGGAGACTATTCCTTTTCCAAAGAGCAGTGTCAGGTCAGGATCGGAGCATCCACATTTTGCGGCGATCTGCATCATTATCATATTCATTATCAGGATGATGCAGTGGATGCCGAGATTGATCTGGAAGGAAGGGTTCCTGCCTGGAGACCGCACAGCGGCCATATTTTCTTCAATGATAAGGATTATTTTGCCTGGCTTCCCAGCGTTCCGGAGGGCAGAGTGTCCGGCAGCATCCGATATGAAGGCAAAGAATATGATTGTAGGGGCACCGGCTACCATGATCATAACTGGGGCAATAAGGTAATGTTTTTCCTGATGCATCACTGGTACTGGGGAAGGGTGCAGATTGGGGATTATACCATTGTATCTTCCTTTATCACCGCCAACAAAAAATGCGGTTATTCGGAAATCCCCATCTTTATGATCGCTAAAGATGGAGAAATCCTGGCGGACGATGCGGACCATTGCCTTACTTATACGGAAGAAGACTATGAATACGATGAGGTTACCAAAAAGCATGTTGCCGGCACCATCATTTATGATTATGTGAAAGATGACATGCGCTATAAGGTGACGTATCGGAAAACAGAAAACATTGAGCGTATGGGAATGGAAACACAGCTGACAAAATGGCAGTATCCTCTCATCTGGCTCATGGGGCTTCGGGGATCTTATCACCGTATTGGCGGACAGGCGGAACTTGAAGTGTACAAAGATGGCGTGCTGATCGACTCCGGACAGGCGCCGGCTATATACGAACAGATGTATTTTGGAAAAGACAGAATACGTAAGACGGAAAGGTCATAGTTTCATGAAAGTGATATATCAGGAGCAGTTACAGGAAACATACCGTCAGGCGGTATGGGAGCTGACAGTGAAGGCGGACAAGGAATTTGTACCGCCTTTGTCCGCCAGAAACAGCACCCGACAGGATATGCTTGCGGGGGCGCCGGAAGGGGCGGCAGAAGAAATGCTGCCAGGAGCCTATTTCCGGGAAATGGAAAACCAGAGTTTTCTTCTGGCCATAGAGAAGGATACGGTGGTGGGATTTTTGTCCTTCATACCGGATTACCATAGTGAATATGTGAAAGACAGCAGGGAAATTCTCTATGTGTCCACCATCATCGTGGAGGGGGGATACCGCAATCAGGGGATTTCCCATAGGTTGTATGATGAGCTGATGGCAGATTTCCCGGACTGTGCGGTGGCTACCCGGACCTGGTCGTTAAACGATGCACACATTCATCTGTTGGAAAAACTGGGATTTGATCTGGTAAAACGACTGCCGGACGACCGGGGAAAAGGAATTGATACGGTATATTATAAGAGATAAGAAATAAGAAACAAGAAACTGAGGAAAAAGTATGGACAAACATTTATCTTTATGGGGGCGAATCAAGGCGTATCGGCTGAAAAACAATGTGATGGTGATGCTGGCACTGGTGGTGATCTTTATCATTTCCATTGCGGTATATATGCTGCCCCAATGCCGGAACAACGAGGTGCTGAGCAATATTGCACTGGCGTGTTTTACCTCTTTGTTGGCCACTATATTTGCCATGATCGCGGAGATTTTTGTCAAATATAAAACATATGAGAATGATCAGTTTCTGGAGGATATCCATACTTTTGGTATCGCCAATCTGAACAAGGATAAAGAAACGGTGCTGCGGGATCTTTTAGAGGATTGCGATAAGGAGATCTGGATCAGCGGGTATCGATTGATCCTGACGGATCACATCAAATCCGATATTGCCAGAGTGGTAAGAAAAGGTGTGACAGTGAAAGCACTGCTCTGCCCGCCCTGGTCAGAAGCCTTTCAACTGGTTTATGGCACGGATGAAAAAGTGATGGATCACTATTTTAATGTGCTGCATGCCATCAGCGATGCAAAGCCGAACAAGGAAGATTATAAGATCCTGTTTGTGGACAAACCGCTCTTTAATGATACTTACCGTATCGACCAGAATCTGGTAACCGGCCCATATATGCATAATCGTGATCCGGAATACAATCGCATTATGGCCAAGGATTTCTTCTCCTATAATCTGGTGAAAAAGAGTAAATTATACTCTCTGATAGAAAATGAATATCTGACTCTTTGTGATGAGGCAAAGTATCAGTTGGATTGGGACAAGTTTGATCAGGCATATGCTACCCTGCAGACCGGTGATCTGCGGGAATCTGAGAAGCGGGAACTGTTGAAAGGCGCATGTGTTCCGGTAAATCCCACAGGGATGGAGCAGGGGTAAGGTGTAAAAAGGGAAAGGAGAATAAGATTATGAGAATACTTTTCGCGATATGTATGATTCTGGTGTTTGGTAAATTGTTCACACTGGCTATCAAAGCAGCCTGGGGACTGACTAAAATTATGTGTACCCTGGTGTTTTTGCCGGTGGTTCTGATTGTGATGGCTATTACCGGACTGATCTATCTGGCGCTGCCCATTGTGGTGATAATTGGAATTGTGATGCTGGTGGTGGGAAGGAAGTAGAAGAAAGTTGGAGAGAAAGAAGGGGGATCAGGTCCCCTGGACATTTACAAGCCGAGCCATTCATAGCCCTGACGGGACTATGAATGGCTCGGCTTGTTTTGATGTATCCATTCCCTCAAAACCATATTGATATACTGGATAAAACTTCTATCATCATCTTCTGCCAGTTCTTTGACTTTTGTAACAATGTCTTCGTCAAGCGTAATGCTAACTTTTTCTTTTAATGGCTTCATATCAAACCTACCTTTTTTATCATAGTATAGGATTAAATCGCATAAAATATTATGATATACTACTAAGTAGGATAAAGTAGTATCGCTCAAAAATGGCGCGTTTCGAAGGAAAAACGTGACGTAATACTGTAAAACGGCTTGCGATTAATAACTTAATGCAGAATACATAAAGAGAGGTAAGAGGATATGGCACTTATAAAATGTCCAGAATGTGAGCAAACTATTTCAGACAAGGCTTCAAAATGTCCCAAATGTGGATATCCGATACAAGAGTATTTGGGCGGAAAAACAGAAGAAAGTCAAACAGAAAATTTTAATGATGCTTCAGTAAATACTGTAAACTCTGCGGATATTCAGCAAGATTCAACGCAAAAGAAAAGTAAGAAAAAAACCGTTATTACATTACTTGCTGTTTGCGTAGTTGTTGTGGCAGCATTGAGCGTTGTTTTGGGTTCAAGTTTGTTTACGCCCAAACTAACCGTTAAAGATATTACCATTAGTAAATGGCGTTTAACTGATTCGACGAAGTATTTTGATTACTACGAAGGTACAATCATTTCCAAACAGAAGAAGCCGTTTGTTGCTGTTATCGGGCGATATGAGGATGAAGGAAGCACACCGGAATTTGTTTATGTGGAAGACGGCAAAGGAATAATGGAAACATACGAAGTTTCAGACAAAGACCCGTCAGTCAAATATAGACCGATTGGTTATTTGGGCGGAACTTTAGTTGATATTTCCGATATAAAAGTTAAGTACACGGATAGCGATTATGACGATTATTCATATTCTCAAAAAACAAGTTGTGATGTTTTGATTGATTTAGATATGAACAATTCAAAAAACGGATTGCTCGTATTTGATATTATTAACGAAACAAATAACGAAACAGAAAGAAATATGATTGCCGTAGTGATTGACGGTAAAGCGGAATATAGTTATAACGCAAATTTGCCGTATAAAGCGCGAGGCATTGATGTTTCGATTGAACCCAAAATGTTCTGTGAAAGCGATGATGTTACACAAGAAGATTATGTAGTAGAGAAAAAATATACTGCAAAAAAGAGCGAGGAAAAATATTTTACGATCTATTCTGGCGAGGAAATATTATCTTTTGCTGATTATGCTGATGGATTTGTGCTCTATACAGAAGAACTCAAAGAGGGCGGCAATAAAAAAGATAGAAATGTTGTAAGTAATTCAAGTGTATTCCTGCATGATGGCGAATGCACTTTGAAAACCTACGATTCTGTTGACGCAGATGAAACTATTTTAAAGCCAAAATACAAATTTAAGATCATTGGTTACATTACATGGACACCATTGGAAAAGGAGACGATTTAAGATGAATGAATTGAAATGTAAAGAATGTGGAGCAGCACTTGTACAGGGAGCAACGGAGTGTCCGTCTTGCGGATGTCCGATTGAAGAAGTAAAAATTGAATGTGCAGCACCGACTAAAACACAGACTGCAAAGAAAAAAGTTAATGTGATATCCATTCTTCCTTTGCTTTTGGGTATTGTGATTATCGTTATGGGTATTACAGTAATGAACAAGGGAGTCAGCATTGATACATATAGCGCAAAACACTATGATGCTGATTATGCAGCATTCGGCGGCGACTTCTGCACGGAAATTTATGGAGTTACTGATATGATTGTTGATGAACTAAATGATATAAATAGCGGTGTTGAGGTGTTGTCCGAGTCTATGGCAACTATGGCAAGTGTCATATACTATTCTACGGGAATGATAATTATTGCACTTGGTCTTGGCGTGGTAGCAGTATCTTGTAACCACATAAAAAAAGAAAATGCATAAAGATTAAAAGCGCGGGGTGTAAGTCCCGCGCTACAGTCTGATGAACTGTGATCCAGGTCACAGTGCATTTCTCTTTGCCTTGTTTCCACCTTACCGCATCTTCCGAGGAGCGTTTTCTGGTAATCTGATTTTGGATTATGATTTTCAATCAGAAGAATTCCATAGATGAGAGGATTTTTGGAGGACGTTTGGAGGGATTCTTGATGGATTCGATTTAGGAGGAGATTACCTACGGAAATTTTCTGATGGCTGAATGGTAGGTATAATTTTCAAAAATAGATGATGACATACCTATCAAATAATCAAACCGCAAAAACAGTAGGTAGAAAACAGGAAAAGGGCAAAAGTATTACCTGCTGCGCACCGGATAAAGCAAACAAGTAGGTAACCAATGGAAAGTGTGAGTATTTCGGCCATGCTGGGAAGAATGCTGGCCCAAACCCTATATACAAAAAGTTCGTGCATCGCATTTGATGCACGAACGTAACTGTTTTACGGACACCGCCCTAAAGGTAGGGGGCTTCTTCATCCCCTGGCTTCAAGTTGCAAAAAAGAGGAACGAGTCCGAAAACTCATTCCTCTGTAAATATCCCTTATTTTACTCGATTTGCATCTTAGCCGAAGTATCTCTCCAGCAGGCCCTTCAGAGCTTTGCCGTGTCTAGCTTCGTCACGAGCCATCTCGTGTACAGTGTCATGGATAGCATCCAGGTTGTTCTTCTTAGCGCAAGCAGCAAGATCAAACTTACCAGCGGTAGCACCGAACTCGCAGTCAACTCTCCAAGCCAGGTTATCCTTGGTAGTAGCCTTCATGTTGGGCTCAAGATCCTCTCCTAACAGTTCTGCAAACTTGGAAGCATGCTCAGCCTCTTCGTAAGCTGCCTTCTCCCAGTACAGGCCGATCTCCGGATATCCTTCACGATGAGCGATACGAGCCATGCACAGATACATTCCAACCTCAGAGCACTCACCATCGAAGTTAGCTTTTAACTGATCGAAGATGTACTTCTTATCTTCCTCGCTGATGTCCGGGTTGTTCTTAACAGTCTTAGCGTAGATGCCATACTCATGCTCTGCAGCCAGCTTCAGCTCGCCTTCTACCTTCTTAAACTTATCAGCGCCTACATGACATACGGGGCACTCTGCGGGAGCAGCATCTCCTTCATAAACATAACCACATACAGTACATACAAATTTTGCCATTTCTTTAATCTCCTTTTCATTTAAAATTCTTTTTTATAACCGGACGGATCCGGATGATTGCTTTCCCAAATGCTTTTCCTCTTGGGTTGATCTTAGTATAGCACGACTTTTTTTAAATTGCAAGCATAAAATAGGAATAATTCCTAATTTTTTATTTTTTCTTCATTCGGCTCTTTGCAGGCATTGCATTTCCCGAAGAAGGTCAGCTGGGTCCGGTTGATCTCACCGTTAAAATTCTGGTACGCCAGTGTGCTGAGAAAATCCAGATTGTCCATGGTCAGATCCTGTACACAATGGCACTTCGTACAGATAAAATGGGGATGATTGCCTACATTAGCGTCATAATGCTCTTTGGAATCATCGGAGGGGATCCGCTGAATCTGCCCGGTTTCTTCCAGTAAGGATAGATTACGATATACAGTACCCAAACTGATCCGGGGATATTCTTGTTTTACCTGCTGATAAATCACTTCCGCTGTGGGATGGTCGTGCCGCTCCATCAGGAAGTGGTAGATGGCCTCTCGCTGCCGGCTGTAATTCATTGCTTTCATGCGATCATATCCTTTCTAAAAATTTTAAATCAGTAACCATTATCAATTTTATATCATAAGAATGAATTTGTAAAGAGCCGTTTAAAACTATGTGAATTTATGGAATTTATGAGTGTACAATATAACGATTTTATATAGGGAAATGGAATCAATTTAGTTATTGACAATTGGAAAGAAACAATGCTATATAGATATATTATGTTTTAAAAAGTAATAACGATAAGATACAGATACAGATGTTATTCTAAGGAGAAAATTTTAATGAACAAAAGAGGATATGGTAAATGGACCGTCATGGTGATGCTTTTGGTCACCCTGGTGTTTGGCTGCAATGTTGGGAAAATTACGAGCAGAATAATTGATCATTTTTATCCGGAGCGGATTTTTGGCCTGGAGGAAATGCAGTCTCAATTACAGCTGAAGGAAATCGCAGTGGCGGAAGACGGACGGCTTGTGGCACTTTCCAACGGTCCATGGATTTATCTTGATTTTTCTGTGCTGGATGATGAAAGACCCATGGTGGTGAATCTGAAAGTGGAAGAGTGTCCTGATGATTACAACATATGTATCTACATGATAAACAGTTTAAAGCTGGAAGAACGATTGCTGAAAAAGGGTGATAACTATGTGCTGATGGATAATCTGGAAAGCACAGATGTAGGCGTACGATTCGATATTTTTACAAAAACCGGACAGGACATGAGGATCAGTGAGATTGTGGTGAATGACAATGTCTATATGACATCATGGCTCTGCAGGGGGCTTCGCAATCTGGCAATGATAGAATTGGGAATCCTGTTATTTTATGCATTATGTTACGGCATATCTGTCATGAGAAGTAAAGGGGATTATTCAAAATATCAAAAGGGAATTTGCTATGGAAGCCTTGGGCTGTGTGGCCTTGGTGTCGTCACCGGTCTGTGGGAACTTCTGATCATAGGGTTTGCTTTATATTTTGCGCTGACACAAAAGAACGAAAGGGAGGAAACCGTTCCAAAGTGGAAAAATTGGCTGTTGATCTTTGGAGTTAGTGTCGTTATGGCACTTTTCCTGCCTTGTATACAAAGTGAACAAATATGGATGTTAAACCATTGGGAAGATAAGGTCATATTACTCTTTTTTGCAGCAAGTGTCTGGGTGGCAGCAAAAAGAAAGTATAAGGCTTTTGGCTGCATCCTGTTTTACTTGTGGGAACATACCTATTTCCTGAGTGTGGTGACAAATGATCCAATGGACTACCTCGCTAAATATAATCTGTTTAACACCGTGGCGCTTCTGAACCTGACCCTGGTATTGGTGCTTTATCTGGCTATCGATGGCCTGTTGGGAAAACGGCTGGGGGGATTGATCAACTGGCTCCTGCTGATCATATATTTTGCGGCAAATGTGATTAAGCTGAGGTTTAACGGGGACTTCTTCCGAAAAAATGACTTTACCTTATATAAAGAACTGGGTGGAATTATCGGAAATTATGTGCCGAAATCGCTTTTGATCGTTGCTGTGATTGCTTTGCTTGGATTACTGATCTGGGTAATTACCCATTATAAGTCCGTGGGGCGATATCTGAAACCTCAATTTAAAATAGAGGGTGTTGTCTTTGGCGCCGCTTTTGTGATGGTGGCGGCAGGCATCCTTACCGGAAAGGCAGCAGGCGCCGGGATTGACATGCAAAATTCAGAAATTAAAATGAATATTGACAAAGAGATTGAAAATTATGGATTTGCGGTTTTTACATTAGCGGAATATACTGGAAGCAACAGCATGGAAGAACCGGATGAGTACGGAGAATCTATCGTTCAGGAAATGGAAGGATTCCGGCAGCAACAGGATCAGACACGGCAGGATCAGGAAAACCCCATTGTGATATTAATCCTGGCGGAATCTTTATATGAGATAGAACAGGTGCCGGATCTGTCTTTCAATATGCCCATTCTGGAGAATCTTACACCTTATAAACTGGTAAACGGAATCTCACCTTTCTACGGCGGAGGGACGGCTACGGCGGAATTCGAGTCATTGACAGGTTTGCCGAATATGTATTTTACCAATGGTGCGGTGGCATATACATCATATCTGAACAGCAGAAACAATCCCACTGGTGGATTGGCGCGGGAATTTGCCAACAATGGATACCATACCATAGCAATTCATGCCAACAGGGAAGATTTTTATTCCAGAAATATTGTGTATGAAAATATGGGGTTTGAGGATTTTATCAGCAAAGAGGATATGGACTTAACCCAGGATGATCTTTTAAATGATGGATTTGTGAAAGATGATGTGTTTGTGGACTATATTATTGATACAATAGAAACATATCAGCAGGAACCCTTGTTTATATTTGGCGCTTCCATAAGTTCTCATGGCTTGTATGATGATAAGTATATTGAGACGGAAGTACAGGCCAGTTCCGATACATACAGCCAGGCTGCTTTGGATGAGGTAAACAATTATGCCCAGGCGATCCATGACCTTGATGTTGAACTGGGAAGACTGTTTGCGTATTGTGATGAATTGGAATAGCCGGTGAATATCTATATTTATGGGGATCATCTCCCTTCCCTCAGATTGAATGAAGAGGATGGATATCTGGAAGATGATTATCTGAAATATGGGACGCCAATCTGTGCATATTCCAATTACAAGACCTTGGAGACAGAGTACGAGTACCTTTCGATCTTTCAACTGGTGCCCCAGATCCTTAGAGATTCCGGTATTACGTACAGCGCCTATTTTGATGCGATAGCCGCTATTCGGGAGGAGTACCCCATTGTGCAGAGTGCGTGGGATATAGATTTGGATGACGAAAGCATAAAGCGTCTGTACAGAATAGAGTATGATCTGATGTTTGGAGAAAAATATCTGCTGCGGTAAGGAGGCTGCAGCAGCGATAAGGAAAGGATGAGCAAAAGATGTCACTGAAAGAAGAGATTGAAAAGAGCAAACAGGAGCGGGAGGACGCCCGGCAGAGAAAGAAAGATGAAAAATATATGAGCGCAGCCTTAAAGGAGGCGCAGAAAGCTTATGATATCAATGAAGTGCCTATTGGATGCGTCATCGTTCGTAATGATAAGATCATTGCCAAGGGTTATAACCGCAGAAACAAGGACAAAAATGTCCTGGCTCACGCGGAAATCTCTGCCATTCAGACTGCATGCAAAAAGGTGGGAGACTGGCGCTTGGAAGATTGTACCATGTATGTGACGTTAGAGCCCTGTCAGATGTGTGCGGGAGCCATGGTACAGGCCCGTCTGAAGAGAGCGGTTATCGGCACCATGAATCCGAAAGCCGGCTGTGCCGGCTCTGTGCTGAACATTTTACAGATGGATCAGTTTAACCACAAAGTGGATGTGGAGCGCGGAATCTTAGAAGAGGAATGTGCCACCATGATCTCCGGCTTTTTTGCAAAGTTGCGGGAACAGAAAAAACGAGAAGCACAAGAGCAGGAAGAATAAATTTTTTGCTCTTCCGCTGGCAGATCAGCAGAGACGGATCTGCCGGTAACGATTGATGCAGGCGGCAATCTCCTGCTTTCTGGGAACGGCATATCCGGCGGGAAGAAATCTTCCGGTGCAGATGGCTTCCGTCCCCTTCTGATCCAGTTCCGTTGCAATCTGATCTACAATTTCAGAAACACTGCGATGTCCATCCATCAGACCGGGGATGGACATTTTCATGATCTGGCCCAATAATGTAACCTGTTCCGGATCCGTGAGCTGTTCCACATACCGCAGATCGATCATTTCTTTGTCAATGGAAACACCGTCCAGTCCAAAGGTTTTTATTTTAACGCGATCTCCCAACCACTGGGTACATTTGATCCTGCGGCAGGTGTTGGGACGCTGTGCTTTTTCGGGAATATCTTTCGGAAGGGGAAAAGCGGCAGCTTCTTTTTTGGCAGCAGCGGTGATATCCAGTGGCTCATACTGTTTCATCTGAAGAATACAGTCGGCCTTGTGAAAGTAAGATCCGCAGCTTCCGGCCACCAGGATGGTGGAAATGCCGAAGGTATCATATATTTCCCGTACCCGGTCGATAAAGGGAATGATAGGTTCGCTGTCCCGGTTGATGACCCGCTGCATCAGTTCGTCCCGGATCATAAAATTGGTGGCGCTGGTATCCTCGTCAATGAGGAAGACCCGGCTTCCTGCTTCCATGGCTTCCACAACATTGGCGGCCTGGGAAGTGCTTCCGCTGGCGTCTGCTGTGGAAAAAGCAGTGGTGTCCCTGCCGTTTGGCAGATTGCGGATGAACATGGAAATATCAACACCGGTGATGCTGCGTCCGTCCTCTGCCCGCAATTTTACAGCGGTGTCATCTGTAATGACATATTCCCGTCCATCTCCGGCAATGTGATTGTAAACACCCAGCTCCAATGCTTTCAGCAGTGTGGATTTACCATGATATCCGCCGCCGGCGATCATGGTAACGCCGCATCTGATTCCCATGCCTCTCAGATCACCTTTGTGAGGAAGATGCAGTGTTACGGCCAGAGAGTCGGGAGAGCGGAAGGCAACAGCCCCTTTCATGGGACGCTGGGAAACACCGGATTCCCTGGGCAGGATAGAACCATCTGCCACAAAGGCAGCCAGCCCCAGACGCTGCAGTTCCTGGCGAATAAACTGCTGATCGTCCGCCAGATCCATGGTTTCACGGATCTTTTGAGGTGCATAATTTCTATAGTACAGGGAGTGCTCTACGCATTGTGGGAGAAACTGAAACAGGATCTTTGACAGTTCCCTGGCATTGATGGAGCGGCCGTTTGCAGGAAATCCCACATGAAACCGGAAGATTACGCCGCCCTCCGGCAGAATCTTGCAGGCACTTCGTTCCAGAATTTCCTGGCCGCACCGGCTGACGGAGATCAGGCCGCTTTTTCCGCTGCCCTTTGCCTGAAAGGAAAATTTGCCCGCTTCCCGTCCGAAGGTTCTGGTGAGCAGGTCCTGCAGAGCGATCCGGCGGCAGGGCGTGGAGAATGCTTCTTTTGGAAATCCGGCAGAAGCTGCGGGCACATGGACGCTGATGTCGGAAGGGGAAGCAAAAGGATCCCCCTGGACATGGTCGATGGACAGCACATAGCCCCGGGACTGGTAGCTTCCGGCGGTGTCCTTGTAGGCGGGATAACTTTTATGGTCAATGCGTTCCAGTAAATTTTTCAAATCCTGTTCTGTTTTCATGATGAGCTGGCTCCTTCGTGTGTCATATTTGTTTTATGATGCTGATTTATGATACCAAGATGATAAATCATGTGGACGGGAAAAACAAGTTTGGATAGCCAAGTTTAGTTGACAAATCAGGTATTATCATCTACAATGAAATCTCCGAGCAGCCGGGGAGTCAGCGGTTCCCTGTACCAGCATCGCTATAGCTGGGGTGATATCCTGCAGAGGGTTTTGGAAGTCGGAGCTGCCCTTTGTAAGTGGCGTTGAGATCTGGGTCTTGCGCAACGGATGCCTACGAACCGTGTCAGGTCAGGAATGAAGCAGCACTAAGAAGGATTTTCCGTGTGCCGTGAGGGTGCCTGGGTTGAGTTAACTGCAAAGGTAACGGCCGGTTTTGCGGATTCGAAGCAGGATGCTCGGTAAAAAGAATAGTATGATATAAGTTCTGCCCTGACCCGAAAGAGCGATCTGACGGGGAAGATTACGGAATCTGTGTCTGACGGATAGGTGAAAACCAGGAGTCTCTGTATCTTTTATGGGTAGGACTGCCTGGTTTTTTGTGTTACAAAAAGATTTTTGAATCCTGTAGGAGAAGAGAATGGAAGAAACGAGAGTGGCCATCATTGCCATCGTGGTGGAACAGAGAGAGCAGGCGGAGGAGTTGAATCATATCCTTCACGAATACGGCAGTTATATTATAGGAAGGATGGGACTGCCCTATGAGAAAAAGGGGATTTCCCTGATCAGTGTGGCGGTGGATGCTCCCCAGAATGTGATCAGTGCCCTGGCAGGCAGGATCGGTAACCTGTCGGGAGTCAGCGCCAAAACCGTTTATTCTAAAGTGGAGCAAAAATGAAGATAAAGAAAGAGAATACAGAAAAAGTCAAACTTTTAGAGCGGCTTGATGGTGGAGAGACTTTGTCGGAGAAGGAATGGCTTTTCCTTCTGACGGATCCTTCAGATCAGGAGATGCAGCAGGCGGCTCAGATGGCGCAGAAGAAAGCGGTGGAATATTATGGAAAAAAGGTTTACACCAGAGGATTGATCGAGATTTCCAACCACTGCAAAAATAACTGCCTGTATTGTGGAATACGGAGGGATAATCATCAGGTATCCAGATACCGTCTGACAGAGGAGGAGATCTTAGACTGTGCTGCCCAGGGGTACGAACTGGGCTTTCGCACCTTTGTGTTGCAGGGCGGCGAGGATGGCTATTATACAGATGATGTGCTGTGTGATATCCTGCGGAGTTTGAAAGGGGATTATCCTGACTGTGCCATTACCCTGTCGTTGGGAGAACGCAGTAGGGAAAGTTACCGCCGACTGTACGAAGCGGGGGCAGACCGCTATCTTTTGCGGCATGAGACAGGTGATGCCGGTCATTACAGCAGACTGCATCCCCCGGAGATGTCCTATGAAAACAGAATCCGATGTCTCTGGGAACTGAAGGAGATCGGGTATCAGGTGGGTTGTGGATTTATGGTGGGTTCGCCGGGGCAGAAGACAGAATACCTGGTAAAGGATCTGTTGTTTTTGCAGGAACTGCAGCCGGCCATGGTAGGGATCGGGCCTTTTATTCCCCATCATCAGACACCCTTTGCCGACAAAGCACAGGGAACGGTGGAACAGACACTGTATCTGCTTTCCCTGATCCGGCTGTTGCTGCCCAAGGTGCTGCTGCCGGCCACAACGGCGTTGGGAACCATTGATCCTAAGGGCAGGGAGAAAGGGATACTGGCCGGAGCCAATGTGCTGATGCCCAATCTGTCTCCCACCACAGTGAGAAAGAAATATGAACTATATGACAATAAGATCTGTACCGGTGATGAGGCCGCAGAGTGCAGACACTGTCTGGAACAAAGAATCAAAGGAATTGGATATGAACTGGTGGTGGACCGGGGAGA
>CAMEWP010000004.1 GCA_945946605.1 uncultured Pseudobutyrivibrio sp.
AAGCTTGGATTTAACGGTCTTGTGGTAACAGATTCTACCCTGATGGTAGGTTATATGCAGTGCATGCCCAGACGCAAGGCAGTTCCTTACTCCATTGCCTGCGGCTGCGATATCATTCTGTTTAACCGGAATATTGATGAAGACTTTGAATATATGAGACAGGGTATCGAAAGCGGTATCGTGTCCATGGAACGTGTGGATGAGGCTGTTACCCGTGTTCTTGCCACCAAGGCTGCCATGAATTTACATAAAAAGAAGGCAGAGGGCACTATTGTACCTTCCGCAGATCCCATGGCAGTGATCAATGACCCAAAGACCAAGGAATGGACAAAAGAGTGTGCGGACAAGGCCATCACGCTGGTAAAGGATAATCGCCATCTGCTGCCCTTAAGCCCTGCAAAGACCAAGCGGATCTATCTGAATGTTATTGAAAATTATGTCAGCAACAAGTCCACCTTTGCAGCAGACATTAAGGCCCGTCTGGAGAAGGAAGGATTTGCCGTGACCCTGCGGAAGAGAAAGATGGATCTGAACATGGATCTGATGAACAAGGGAATTCCTACCCCCACACTTCTTCGTGTGATGAAGGAGATCTCTGCCAATACACAGGATTTTGTCAGCCAGTATGACATGGCCATGATCGTTTTGAATATGGAGACTGTCTCCAATGCCACTGTTGTCCGTGTCAACTGGAAAGTGATGTTTGGCCTTGGCAATGATATCCCCTGGTACTCCGGAGAAATGCCCCTGGTGGTAGTCAGCACAGCCAACCCCTATCATCTTCTGGACATCCCTATGGCACATACCTACATCAATGCCTATACAGGAAGCGGTGTGGTGCTGGATGCACTCTTTGAGAAACTCATGGGCAGAAGCGAGTTTAAGGGTATTTCCCCGGTAGATCCCTTCTGCGGTCATGAGGACACCATGATCTAGGAAAATCCCGGATAGAGAGGACAGCAGGATGATAAAAGGAATTATATTTGATCTGGACGGCGTCATCTGTTTTACGGATAAGTTCCACTATATGGCCTGGAAGCAGATGGCGGATAATCTGGGGATCTATTTTGATGAGGAGATCAACAAAAGACTCCGGGGCGTAAGCCGTATGGACAGCCTGGAGATCATATTAGAAAGAGCGGACAGAACATTTTCGGCGGAGGAAAAGGAAGCACTGGCTGCGCAGAAGAATGAGACGTACAGAGAACTTTTGCAGCAGATGTCAGAGGCGGATCTTTCCGATGAAGTACGGGATACCTTACAGGAACTGCGCAACCGGGGATATCAGCTTGCCATCGGTTCCTCCAGCAAAAATACCAGGACCATTCTTGAGAGGATCGGACTGGGAGATTTCTTTGATGCCATCAGTGACGGAACCAATATCACAAGATCCAAGCCGGATCCGGAAGTATTTTTAAAGGCGGCGGAATTTATCGGCCTGGCGCCGGAGGACTGCCTTGTGGTGGAAGATGCGGACGCAGGAATTGAGGCGGCGGCAGCAGGGGGATTTGCATCTGCCGGACTGGGGGATGCAGCCAAAAATCCCAAGGTAACCTACCCTATGGAGAAGTTTTCCGATCTGCTGGATATTCTATAAATACTTTCTTAAATGTTTATTAAATAAAATAGGGTGATATTGACTTTGCAGGTTGAAAAAGCTACAGTATTCTCTGATGAACCGACGAGGAAACATCGTCGGTTCCTTTATGGTCTGACTGATATTTGGGGAGTGCAGGATCATCAAATTGCAGGATAAGGAGAATGTACGATGAAAGAAAAACTTGCAAGATTTATGGCCGGAAGAAATGGTGTGGATACTCTTGGAAAGACATCCCTTTGGATTTCCATGATCCTTCTGGTGGTTACCTTATTTACCCATCAGGGCTGGGTTTATATTTTAGCACTGGCAGCACTGATTTATTCTTATTTCCGTATGATGAGCCGGAACACCTCCAAGCGGTATCTGGAGAATCAGCATTTCCTTCAGAAGACCTATAAGATCCGCAGCTGGTTTGCAGGCCTGGGAAATAAAGCAAAATATCAGAAGAGCAAGGCAGTGTATGACAGAGAGCAGCGAAAGATCTATAAGATCTTCTATTGCCCGTCCTGTAAACAGAAGATCCGTGCACCCAAGGGAAAAGGTAAGATCTGTATTACCTGCCCCAAGTGCAAGATGGAGTTTGTAAAGAGAACCTAGAGGAGCAGCCTTATGTTTGGATATATTAATGTGAATCGCAAGGAATTATCCAAAGAAGATGAACAGATCTATCAGTCCTATTACTGTGGACTCTGCCGTCAGTTAAAAGAGATCGCAGGTGCCAAGGGACAGATGCTTCTGAATTATGACATGACATTTCTGATTCTTCTGCATACAGGACTCTATGAACTGGAACGGGAGGAGATATCCTTCCATTGTATGGTGCATCCGGGCAAGAAAAAGATCGGTTATATCAATGAGGTGACATCTTATGCGGCAGACATGGATATTGTGCTGAGCTACTACAGCCTTATGGATGATTATCGTGATGACGGCAGTCAGGGCAAGCGGGTTCTGGCAGGATTGTTCCGGAAGAATTATGAAAGGATCCGCCAGCAGTATCCGCGACAGGTAAAGGCTGTGGAGGAATATATGCGCAAACTTGCAGAGGCGGAAGCCAGAAGAGAGAAAAATATCGATATTGTTGCCGGTTATACCGGAGAGATGTTGGGAGAACTCTTTGTCTGGAAAGAAGATGTCTGGGAGAAAGACCTGCGTAATATGGGATATTATATGGGAAAATACATTTATATCCTGGATGCCTACGATGATCTGGAAAAAGATGAAAAGCACGGCAATTACAATCCCTTGCGGAGCCTGAAGAAGGAGTGCGGCAAGGATTATGAAACATTCTGCCGACAGAGCCTTACCAGTCTTATGGCGGAGTGCGCCAAGTCATTTGAGCGGATGCCGATCCTGATGCATGCGGAGATTCTGCGTAATATCATTTACTCCGGTGTCTGGACCAAATACGAATATACACGACTGAAGAAGAAACGTGAGTTGGAAAAAGAAGAGACAAAAGGAGGAGCACATTCATGACGGACCCATACAGGGTGCTGGGAGTGTCCAGGGATGCATCTGATGATGAGATCAAAAAGGCTTACCGTACCCTGAGCCGAAAGTATCATCCGGATGCCAATATCAATAATCCGAATAAAGCGCAGGCCGAGGAGAAATTCAAGGAAGTACAGCAGGCCTACGATCAGATTATGAAGGAAAAGCAGCAGGGCAGTGCCTACGGCGGTTACGGCTACGGCGGCTATGGCAGCAGCGGCCAGAGTACCGGTGGAGCCTATCGCAATTATCAGGAGGAAGATCCCTGGGGATCCTGGGGACCCTTTGGCGGTTTCTATGGAGGTTACGGCGGACAGCAGGGCGGTTTCGGCAGCCAGGCAGATGCCAATGAGCCAAATGAGATGAAGGCGGCAGCCAATTATCTGAATAATCATTATTACAGAGAAGCATTAAATGCCTTAAACGGTATGGATGCCTCAGCCCGGAATGCCAAGTGGTATTATTACAGTGCCAGAGCCAATCAGGGGCTGGGAAATCATGTGACTGCAAAAGAAAATATTGCCAGAGCGGTACAGATGGAGCCCAATAACAGCACTTATCGTCAGTATCAGCAGCAGTTGGAGAATGGCGGCGGCTGGTATGAGTCCAGAAGTGCCCAGTATGAGCGCCCCTATGCCAACACCGGAAGATGGTGTGCCAGCATGCTCGTTCTGAATCTTATGTGTAATTTCTGCTGTTTTGGCAGATGTTGTTAAAACCATAAAAAAGCACCTTTCCCTGTGAGGGTCGATTCATCCACGGATGGATGTTCACAGGAAAAAGGTGCTTTTTGTCTATCGATTATTTGCCGGAGTATTTCTCCTCGCAGTATTTGCAGCGGTAAATCTCACGTTCTTCATCTGTCAGAACAAAGATCTGATCCAGCTCCTGTTCGATGGAGGTGATACAGCGGGGATTTTTACAGCTGATGACGTTTTTGATCTGTTTGGGAAGACGGAGTTCCTTCTTCTCCACAATGTGGTTTTCCTTGATCACATTTACTGTAATATTGTGATCAATGTATCCTAAAATGTCGAGATCCAGAGCTTCAATGGGGCATTCCACTTTGATGATATCCTTTGAACCCATCTTGTTGCTCTTGGCATTCATGATGATGGCAACGGTACAGTCAAAACGGTCCAGATGCAGATCGTGGTAGATCTTCATGCTCATGCCTGCCTGGATATGGTCTAAAACAAAGCCTTCCTGAATTCCACTGATATTTAACATACTTCCACCTCCAGCAATGTGAGAATCAGAGCCATCCGGATGTAGACACCGTACTGTGCCTGACGGAAGTAAGCGGCTCTCGGGTCATCGTCCACTTCCACGGAAATTTCATTGACACGGGGAAGGGGATGGAGCACCATCATATCCTGTTTGGCCAGTGTCATCTTATTGCCGTCCAGAATGTAGAAATCTTTCATGCGCAGGTAATCTTCCTCGTTGAAGAAGCGTTCACGCTGTACCCGGGTCATGTACAGAATGTCAAGATCCGGCATGGCGTCCTCTAATTTTTCCACTTCCACATAGGGGATGTGGTTCTTCTCTAAAACATCTTCCCGGATATAACTGGGAACCCGCAGTTCCTCGGGAGAGATCAGGACAAATTTAATGTTGGGGTAGCGCACCAGTGCATTGATCAGGGAATGTACGGTACGGCCGAATTTCAGATCACCGCAGAGACCGATGGTGAGATCTTTGATCTCATGACGCAGGGAGCGGATGGTATAAAGATCTGTCAGTGTCTGGGTGGGATGCTGGTGGCCGCCGTCGCCTGCATTGATCACCGGAATGGTGGAATGAGAGGATGCAACCAGGGGAGCACCTTCCTTGGGATGACGCATAGCGCAGATGTCTGCGTAGCAGGAGATCACACGGATGGTGTCGGAAACGCTTTCTCCCTTGGCAGCAGAACTGCTGTCAGCAGAAGAAAATCCCAATACAGAACCGCCAAGATTTAACATGGCAGCCTCAAAACTTAAACGGGTACGGGTGCTGGGCTCGTAAAAACAGGTAGCCAGCTTCTTACCCTTGCAGCTGGAAGCATATTTTTCGGGATTGGCCTGGATATCATCCGCCAGATCCATTAGGTCTTCCAGTTCCTGGGTAGTAAAATCCAAAGGACTCATTAGATGACGCATATTTTCCTCCTTTATGTGTATCAAAATGGATGGTGAACCATCGAATTTGCTGTAAATATGATAGTACAGGAAGGACTGTTTCGCAAGAGGAAAATCTGTTCGCAATGGGTGGATCAGTGGAAGGATCTGTCATTTTCCAAGGACAAAATTTTTTCAAAGATCAGCCCTGCCCCGGCCCAGAAAGGGGCATAATCCAGCCGGATGACGCCGTGAACATTGTACTTTGCTTTGCCGTAGTCCCAGGGGCAGCAGGAGAAATGTTTTAACAGCATACCGCTTACATATTCCACCGTAAGGATCCCACCGCTGTAAATGGCGCCCCGGAGTGCTGCAGGGAGACCCCGGAGCCGGCGACTGATAGGATAAATGAAAGCCGCCAGACCGTAGATGGGAAACATCCACAGAGAGGTATGGCCCATGAGCCGGTGATCCGGATGCCGGGGGTTTTTCGGGTGCAGCAGGCTGCCTGCTGCCGTAAAAATAATTTCCATGCACCAGCCGACGATGCCGCAGATGAGAAAATTTTTCTGATATTGTTCGAAGGGATGTTGTTTCATGACAGGGGATCCTCTTTTTCTTTGGCACATCAAAGCACCGCAACTTTATGGTAGCAGTATTTGCCGGCGGAGCGGTTTCTATGTAAAAAGAACCAGGAATCATTTCTGTAAAAAGAACCAGGAATCATTTCCAAATTGAAGGAAAGTTTGTTATAATCTAATGTATATTATTGTGCATATGAGAGGCGATGAATATGAAGAATATCAGGCAGTTACTGGAAAGACTGGATTATACATTACTGCAGGGGGATCTGGAAGGCGAGATCACGGAGCTTGTCTACGATTCCCGGAAAGCCTGTGAGGGCTGTATGTTTGTCTGCATCCGGGGAACCGTGGTGGACGGACACCGTTTTGCGGCGGATGTGGCAGCAAAAGGAGCAAAGGTCCTTGTGGTGGAAGAAGAGGTAGAACTGCCACAGGATGCGGCAGAGAATGTGGCACTGGTGAAGGTGGCAGATACCAGGGCGGCACTTGCGTACCTTTCGGCAGCATATTTTGACTATCCGGCAGATACCTTAAAGGTCATCGGTGTCACCGGAACCAAGGGCAAGACCACCACTACCTACATGGTAAAATCTATTCTGGAGAGTGCAGGTTACCGGGTGGGTCTCATCGGCACCATTGAGGCCATTATCGGAGAAGAGACCATTCCGGCCAGCAACACCACACCGGAGAGTTATGTGGTGCAGCAGTATTTCCGCCGGATGGCAGATGCCGGCTGTGACTGTGCGGTGATGGAAGTATCCTCCCAGGGGCTGATGATGCACCGGGTGGATGGATTTACCTTTGAGATCGGAATTTTCACCAATATCGAGCCGGATCACATCGGACCAAATGAGCATGCTTCCTTTGAGGAATATATGGCCTGCAAAGCCATGCTTTTTTCCAGGTGCAGACTTGGCATTGTAAATATGGATGATCCCCATTACAAGGATATCTTAAAGGATCATACCTGTCAGGTGGAGACCTATGGATTTTCACCGGAAGCGGATATCCGGGCAGAGGATACCCAGCTGGTAAAGAAACCGGGATATCTGGGAGTTTCCTATCATGTGGCAGGTCTGGTGGAAGGACCTGTGGAGATTGATGTGCCCGGGAAATTTTCCGTTTACAATTCTTTGACTGCCATTGCTATCTGCCATCATTTTAAGGTGACCCTTGCGGATATGCAAAAAGCCCTGAAGGTGGCAAAGGTAAAGGGACGCATCGAGATGGTAAAGGTTTCGGATGATTTTACACTGATGATCGACTATGCCCACAATGCCATGAGTCTGGAAAGTCTTCTGACTACACTGCGGGAGTACGAACCGGGCCGTCTGGTGTGTCTGTTTGGCTGCGGGGGCAACCGGTCCAAACTGCGCCGCTATGAGATGGGAGAGGTGTCAGGCCGTCTGGCGGATCTGACCATTATCACCTCCGACAATCCAAGAGATGAGGATCCCCAGGACATCATAGACGACATTAAGATTGGTATGGCAAAGACGGATGGAAAATATGTGGAGATCATAGACCGCAAGGAAGCCATCCGATACGCTATAGAGCATGGAAAGAAAGACGATGTGATCGTACTGGCAGGAAAGGGACATGAGGATTACCAGGAGATCAAGGGAAAGAAGTATCCCATGGATGAGCGGGTGCTCATTGCAGAGGTACTGGAAGAGTTGAAGGACAGATAGCAGCAAAAGACAGGAGAAGAGACCGGATGAGGTATGCGGATATCATTATTGATATTTCCCATGAAAAATTAGATAAGACATTCCAGTATGGGATTCCGCCGGAACTGGAGGATCAGGTCCGGCTGGGAATGCAGGTGTGGATTCCCTTCGGCAATGGTAACCGCAGGATCAGAGGGTATGTGGTGGAGTTTTCAGAGGAGCCCAAGGTGGCACCGGAGAAGATCAAGGACATCGCAGGGATCCCAAAAGATGCTATTGCCATTGAGACACAGCTCATTGCCCTGGCTGCATGGATGAAGGAACATTACGGCGCCACCATGAATCAGGCCTTAAAGACCGTGATTCCCATTAAACGCCGGGAGTCTGTCCGGGAGAAAAAGGAAGTGCACTTAAATGTCAGCAGAGAAGTTGCACAGAGGGAACTGACGGAACTGATGGCCCGGAAAGGCCACAGCATGGCCAAGGAACGGCTGCTGAAGGAACTGCTGGCTCAACCTGTGATGTCCTGGGATACCATTACAGGCAAACTTCACATTTCTTCTTCAGTGATCCGTGATCTGGAAAAGCGAGGGATCCTGTCCATCTCCTTTATCAGAAGTTACCGCAACCCTGCGGAAGGGTTGGAACAGGCCAAAGACCATGTGCCGTTAACGGCCATGCAGCAGGCGGCAGTGGATGTGTTCTGCAAAGATTATGACAGGCAGGATTACGGAACTTATCTGCTCCATGGAGTTACAGGAAGCGGCAAGACGGAAGTATACATGGAGATGATCGACCATGTACTTTCCATGGGCCGGCAGGTTATCGTGCTGATCCCGGAGATCGCCCTGACATACCAGACCCTGATGCGGTTTTACCGCCGCTTTGGAGCCCAGGTGTCCATTTTAAATTCCAGAATGTCACCGGGAGAGCGGTTTGACCAGTATGAGCGGGCAAAATCCGGTGAGATACGGATCATGGTGGGGCCCAGGAGTGCCCTGTTTACACCGTTTGAGGATGTGGGGCTCATCGTGATGGATGAGGAGCATGAGGCGTCCTACAAGAGTGAGACGGTACCCAAATACCATGCCAGGGAGACAGCCATCGCCAGGGCAAAGATGTGCGGCGCTTCCGTGGTGCTGGGATCTGCCACACCTTCCGTGGAAAGCTACCGGAAGGCGGAGCTTGGAGAATACCGGCTGCTGTCGCTGCCTGTGCGGGTGGCAAAACAGCCTATGCCGGAGTGTGAAGTGGTGGATCTGCGGCAGGAACTGCGGGAGGGAAACCGTTCCATTTTCAGCAGATCCCTTCAGGAGGCCATTGCACAAAGGCTGGAGAGAGGAGAGCAGACCATGCTCTTTATCAACCGCCGGGGAATGGCGGGCTTTGTTTCTTGCAGGGCCTGTGGCCATGTGATAAAATGTCCTCATTGTGATGTCTCCCTGAGCCTTCATGCAGGGGGACGGATGCAGTGTCATTACTGTGGATATGAGACGGCAAAGCCCGAGCGCTGCCCATCCTGCGGATCAAAGTATATCGGCGGATTTAAGGCAGGAACCCAGAAGATCGAAGAACTGGTAAAACAGGCATATCCCAAGGCCCGGGTTCTTCGGATGGATATGGACACAACAAGGGGAAAGAACGGCCATCAGGAGATCCTGTCCGCCTTTTCCAATCAGGAAGCGGACATCCTCATTGGCACCCAGATGATCGTAAAGGGACATGATTTTCCCAATGTGACCCTGGTGGGGATTTTAGCGGCAGATCTTTCCCTGAATTCCAGTGATTACCGCAGCAGCGAGAGGACCTTTCAGCTGCTGACCCAGGCGGCGGGAAGAGCCGGCCGGGGAACAAAACCAGGAAGGGTGATCATCCAGACGTATCAGCCGGACCATTACAGTGTGACGGCAGCAGCCCATCAGGATTATGAGGAATTTTACCGTCAGGAGATCTTTTACCGCAAAATGATGCAGTATCCGCCGGCGGCTCATATGCTGGTGATGCAGATCACTTCCCCGGTTTTAGAGGATGCTTTGGAGCTTTCCGAAGCGCTGGCCGAGCAGGCAAAAAGTTACCGCAAGGCAGTGCTTGGTGATGACGGCGCCAGAAATCGCCTGCAGATCAGTGGGCCGACGGAGGCGGCCATCTCCCGGGTAAATGATATTTACCGCAGGGTGATCTATATAAAGGATGAAGAATATGACAGCCTCATAGGATTAAAGGACATGGCAGAGAAGTTTCTGCTGGAACATCCTATTGGGCGGCAGAGTTATGTATGGTTTGATTTTGATCCCATGAATGGATTTTAAGGAGGATAATAAAATGGCATTAAGACAGGTGAGAGTACAGGGAGACAGTGTTTTGACAAAGGTCTGCAGACCGGTGCAGCATATGACTCCCAGAATAAAAATGTTGATCGAGGACATGTTAGATACCATGTATGAGGAGGACGGTGTAGGGCTTGCGGCTCCTCAGGTAGGTGTTCTGCGTCGGGTGGTAGTCATCGATGTGGGAGATGGCCCCATCATTATGATCAATCCGGAGATCATTGAGACAGAGGGAAGCCAGACCGGAGAAGAGGGATGCTTGAGTCTTCCGGGTAAATCCGGTACCGTCACAAGGCCGAATTATGTGAAGGCAAAAGCCCTTGACGAAAATATGGAGCCTTTTGAGATTGAGGGAACAGAACTTCTGGCCCGGGCAATCTGTCATGAACTGGATCATCTGGACGGACATATGTATACAGAAAAAGTGGAAGGTCCCCTCCATGATGTAGTAGCAGAGGAGGAAGCAGAGTAATGAAGGTTATCTTTATGGGAACACCGGATTTTGCGGTGAGCACTCTTTCCGCCATTGCGGAGGCAGGCCATGAGATCCTTCTGGCAGTGAGCCAGCCGGATAAGCCAAAGGGACGGGGCAAGCAGCTGCAGTTTCCGCCGGTAAAACAGTGGGCGGTGGAACATGATATTCCGGTGTATCAGCCAAAGAGGATCAAAGATCCTGAGGCGGTGGAATATCTGCGGGGATTTGACGCGGATATCATTATTGTGGCGGCTTTCGGCCAGATCTTACCGAAAGAGATCTTAGAGATGCCAAGATTTGGCTGTGTCAATGTCCATGCGTCACTGCTTCCAAAATACAGAGGCGCTGCGCCCATCCAGTGGGCAGTCATCAACGGAGATAAAGTCAGCGGTGTTACAACCATGCAGATGGGTGTGGGACTGGATGACGGCGATATGCTGATGAACAAAACAGTGGAGCTGGCTGCAGATGAGACTGGCGGCAGCCTTTTTGACCGCCTGGCGGTTCTTGGCGGAGAACTCTGTGTGGAGACCATGAAGGGACTGGAAGAGGGAACCATCACACCGGTTCCCCAGGATCCCAGGGAGGCTACCCATGTGGGAATGATCCAAAAGAGCATGGGCAGAATGGATTTTACCCAGTCTGCCGGAGCGCTGGAATGTCTGATCCGGGGATTAAATCCCTGGCCAAGTGCCTATACTTATATGGATGGTAAGATGTTAAAGGTGTGGAAAGCAGCTGTGGCAGAGGACCTTCCTCACCAGACAGAGGAAAATCCCGTCATCGCGGAACATCCCGTTCCGGGAATGGTGTGCCGTGTAGATAAAGAAGGCATCTGGCTTCTGACAGGAGAGGGATATCTGATCCTGCAGGAAGTACAGCTGGAAGGAAAGAAGAGAATGGCAGCCGCAGATTTTCTGCGGGGACATGAGCTGGCCGTGGGAACTGTGCTGGCTTAGAGAAGCAAAAGGAGGTTACGATCAGAATGTACGGATATGGATATTATGGATTTTACTGGGATCCTACCTACTGGCTTGTGGTTGTGGGAGCAGTGATCTGTCTTTTGGCATCAGCTAAGGTGAACAGCACTTTCAAAAAATATTCCCGCTATCGCAGTCAGTCCGGTATGACCGGTGCCCAGGCGGCAGAGCGGATCCTTTACAGTGCGGGGATTTATGATGTGCAGATCCGCCGTGTCAGCGGCAATCTTACAGATCATTATGATCCTTCCAAAAAGACCCTGAACCTTTCTGATAGTGTTTACGGCAGCAACAGTGTAGCTGCCGTGGGAGTGGCTGCCCACGAGTGCGGTCATGCCATCCAGCACCAGATTCATTATGTACCGCTGACCCTGCGTACGGCTATCGTGCCGGTGGCCAATCTGGGTTCTACCCTGGCGTGGCCCCTGATTTTAATCGGACTTCTGTTCTCCAGCAGCACAGGAAGTTTTCTGATCACACTGGGGATCGTCTGTTTTTCGGCAGCAGTGCTGTTTCAGCTGGTGACACTTCCGGTGGAATTCAATGCGTCCTCCCGGGCAGTAAAGATCTTAGGAGAGACCGGGATTCTGGGAGATGAGGAACTGAAATACACGAGAAAGGTGCTGGGAGCGGCAGCTCTGACCTATGTGGCCAGCGCAGCTTCCGCAATTTTACAGCTGCTGCGTCTGGTCCTTTTGACAGGAGGAAAGAGAGATCGTGACTGAGGTCAATACAAGAGAAATCATTCTGGATTGCCTGATGGAGATATTAGAGCGGGGATCCTATTCCCATATCGTACTGCAGCAGGTGCTGGAAAAATACCAATATCTGGATAAAAGACAGCGTTCCTTTATCACCCGTGTGGTACAGGGGACGGTGGAACGCAAAATAGAGATGGATGCGGTGCTTGACGCAGTTTCTGCCACACCGGTAAAGAAGATGAAACCGGTGATCCGCACCATTCTCCGGTTTTCTGTTTATCAGATCATGTATCTGGATGGCGTGCGGGATGCGGCAGTCTGTGACGAGGCGGTAAAACTTGCAAAAAAGAGAGGCTTTTATCAGCTGCGGGGAGTTGTAAACGGTGTGTTACGCAGTGTCTGCCGGCAGGCAGGACAGCTGGAATTTCACGATCTGTCCACCCGTTATTCGGTGCCCCAATGGCTCATAGATCTTTGGAGACAGGAGTATGATGACAAGACCATAGAGCAGATGCTTATGGCTTTTCTTGCCCCTGCACCTACAACCATCCGGGTGAATACGGACCGTATTTCTGTGGAAGAATTAAAAGAGAGACTGGGAAAAAAGGGAATTTTGGTAAAAGAGCATCCCAGACTTCCCTATGCCCTTGTGATTGATCAGTTTGACCATCTGAAGGGGATGGAAGAATTTTCTTCCGGGCTTTTTTATGTTCAGGATGTCAGCTCCATGATGGTGGCACAGGAAGCCGGACTAAAGCTTGGAGATTATGTCATCGATGTGTGCGGAGCCCCCGGGGGCAAAAGCCTGCATGCGGCATCCCTTCTGGCCGGTACCGGCATGGTAGAGTGTCGTGATCTGTCGGAGGAAAAAGTCTCTCTGATCCGACAGAATATCAGTAGAAGCGGCAGAAATAATATCCGGGCGGTAAAGATGGATGCCACCCTCTATGATGAGGCATCCCGTCAAAAAGCAGATGTGTTGTTCTGTGATCTGCCCTGTTCCGGACTTGGGATCATCGGCAAAAAACCGGATATCAAGTACCATATGACACCGGAAAAGATCGCATCTTTAGTGCTGCTGCAGCGGCAGATTCTTGGGGTTTGTGCATCTTATGTGAAGGATCAGGGAACCATGGTGTATTCTACCTGTACCATTGACCGTCAGGAAAATCAGGATAATGTAACCTGGTTTCTGGGAGGGCATCCGGAATTTTCCTGTGTGAAGATGGAACAGATGCTGCCGGTGGAAGGAGAACAGGACGGATTCTTTTATGCGGTTCTGAAGAAGAATGAGATAGAAGGATCCGTCAGTGAAAATGAAAAATGATGAAAGAAGAAAAAAGGGTGGATATTAAATCCCTGCCCTATGACGCGTTAATTACATATATCACCCAGATGGGAGAAAAACCTTTCCGGGGAAAGCAGCTTTATGAGTGGATGCATGTCCATAAGGCGGCTTCCTATGAGGATATGACCAATCTGCCCAAGGCTTTGCGGCAGAAATTATCAGAGGAGACGGAATACACCTGCTTAAAACAGGTGGAATGTCAGATCTCTGCCCAGGATGGCACACGCAAATATCTGTTTGCCCTATCCGACGGCAACATGGTGGAGAGTGTTCTGATGAAATATAAACACGGCAACAGTGTGTGTATTTCCTCCCAGGTGGGTTGCCGTATGGGATGCAGGTTCTGTGCTTCCACCTTAGATGGCCTGGAGCGGAATCTTGCACCTTCCGAGATGCTGGATCAGATCTATCGCATCGAAGCAGATCTGGGAGAGCGGGTTTCCAATGTGGTGGTGATGGGCACAGGTGAGCCTATGGATAATTACGACAATCTGCTGACCTTTATCCACATGCTGACAGATGAGCACGGAGCCAATATCAGCCAGAGAAATCTTACGGTGTCCACCTGCGGTATCGTGCCGAAGATCCGGCAGCTGGCAGAGGAACATCTGCAGATCACATTGGCTCTGTCCCTTCATGCACCAAACCAGCAGAAGCGACTGGAACTGATGCCCATTGCCAGAACCTATGACATTGCCCAGGCGGTGGATGCCTGTCGCTATTATGCAGCCGAAACCGGCCGAAGGGTAACCTTTGAGTACAGTCTGGTGGCCGGAGTGAATGACAGCCAGCAGGATGCCAGGGAACTGGCATCCCTGATCGGAGGCATGAACTGCCATGTTAATCTGATCCCGGTGAACCCCATTAAGGAGCGGGACTATCATGCCACGAAACGCGGAGAAGTCCTGGCGTTTCAAAATAGACTTGCAGATTATGGGATAAATGTTACAATAAGAAGAGAAATGGGCTCTGATATAGACGGAGCCTGTGGACAGTTACGAAGGAGACATAAGGAGAGCTAGGAAGCCATGAAGTTTCATGCCATAACAGATATGGGACGCGTGCGCGGACAGAACCAGGACAATGTATTCGGCACCGGGGAGAGCATCGGTGTGCTGCCGAATCTGTTTCTGGTAGCTGACGGCATGGGTGGCCATAAAGCCGGCGACTATGCTTCCAGGAAGGCCATTGACATGGTCAGGGAAAGCGTGGAAGCCAGCAGAGAGGAAGAGCCGGTGGCGGTTTTACGCCAGGCGATTACAACTGCAAATGAGGAGCTGTTCTTGGAAGCGTCAGAGGATCGTGATAAATCGGGAATGGGTACCACCTTTGTGGCAGCCACCATCTCGGATCGGGAACTTCTGGTTGCCAATGTAGGGGACAGCCGGCTGTATGTACTTCATGACGGACAGTTGCGGCAGGTGACCTTAGATCATTCCCTGGTGGAAGAGATGGTCCGGACAGGGAATATGTCCCAGGAGGTGGCATCCCATCATCCCAGGAGAAATATGATAACCAGAGCAGTTGGAGCAGAGCGTACAGTAGATGTGGATTTCTTTGATGTTTCCTTGTCGGGGGATGAGATGATTCTGTTATGCTCAGATGGCTTAAGTAATATGATAGAGGATGATACCATCCGTGATCTTCTGTTGGAGGAAGGCACTACAAAGGACAGGGCAGAGCGCCTGGTGCAGGAGGCCAACCAAAAGGGCGGAAGAGATAATATCACAGTAATAGTAGTAGAACCATTTTCCAGTGAGGTGAAAGCATGTTAGCAAAAGGAACGTATATTGCGGATCGTTATGAGATTTTAGGCAGAGTAGGAGCCGGCGGTATGTCGGATGTATATAAAGCAAAGGATCATATCCTTGGCAGGGAAGTAGCCGTAAAGGTATTGAAGGCAGAGTTTGCGGAGGATGTTACCTTTGTGACCAAGTTCCGTTCCGAGGCTCAGTCTGCAGCAGGATTGGAACATCCCAATATTGTTAATATCTACGATGTAGGCAGTGAAAACGGTATGTACTACATTGTGATGGAGTATGTGGAAGGCATCACCCTTAAGACTTATATCGAGAAAAAAGGCCGCCTGAATTTCAAGGAGGCCATCAGTATAGCAATCCAGGTGGGAAGAGGCATTGAGGCAGCCCACAATAAGAATATCATTCACAGGGACATTAAGCCCCAGAATATCATTATTTCCACAGAGGGTAAGGTGAAGGTTACGGATTTTGGTATTGCCAGAGCTGCCACATCCAACACCATTCATGCGGATGTGATGGGATCGGTACATTATTCTTCTCCGGAACAGGCCAGAAACGGCTATGTGGATACCAGAAGTGACATTTATTCCTTAGGTATCGTTATGTATGAGATGGTCACCGGTCGTGTGCCTTTTGACGGGGATTCCACCGTGGCCATTGCCATTCAGCATCTGCAGGAGGAGATGGTGGAGCCCAGCGCATATGCAGCTGATCTGCCCATCAGCTTGGAGAAGATCATTATGAAGGCTACCATGAAGAATCCGGATCGCCGGTATGCTACCATGGAAGACCTTTTGATGGATCTGAAAAAGGCTCTGGTGAGCCCCAACGAAGATTTTGTTACCATCGTGGATGCAGATGATGCGGAAAAGACCCGTGTGGTTTCAGCGGCAGAGCAGGAGAAGATCCGTCAGGAGATCATGTCCGGAACAGAGGATAATGAGCCGGATGATGAGGACGATGAAGAGGATGAAGGCCCGGTAAATCCTAAACTGGAGAAGGCTTTCACCATTATGGGCATTGCAGCGGCAGTTATTATTATCGCACTGGTGATCTATCTGGTGGGAAGTTTTATGGGATGGTTCCATTTCGGAGGCAACAAGCAGCAGGATGAAGGGGAAGAATCCGCAGAATATGAGATGATCAGCCTGCTGGGCATGACCATGGATGAGGCAGAAAAAGCTCTTGACGATGCAGACATTGCGGTAGGTCTGAAAAAGATCGGTACAGCTTCCTCAGATGAATATGAGGAAGGTCAGATCATGGAGCAGAACATTAAGAAGGGTGATAAGGTTTCTGCCAATACCACCATCAAGGTAACGGTCAGCAGCGGTGTTGGCAATATCCAGATCCCCAATGTGGTAGGTCAGGATGAGTCTGCCGCCATCAAAGCCTTAGAGGATAAGGGCTTTAAATACAGCAGAAATTATGAGTACAGCAGCGATGTGCCCCAGGGAAAGGTCATTTTCCAGAATCCCAGTGGCAACGGCAAGAAGGGTGATACCATCACCATCGTGGTGAGTCAGGGCGTGGAATCCGTTAAGGTTCCCTCTGTTTTGAATATGGATCAGTCATCTGCTCAGAGCCTGCTGATATCCAGCGGCCTCAGCGTAGGAAGCATTACCCAGGAGTACAGTGAGAGCGTTGCTGCAGGCGGTGTGATCCGTCAGGGAATCAGCAGCGGCAAGACCGTAGATGCAGGTACCGCTGTGGATCTTGTGATCAGTAAAGGTAAGGAACAGATCCTGTACAGCTTCTCCAGAAGCATCAGCCTTGACTATGATGTGCCTACCAAGGTGGAATTAAAAGATGCCAACGGCACTACAGTAAGTACCTGGACCTGGGATCCGGAAAGCCCCAACTTAAATATTTCCGCATCCAACATTACCACCTCCTCAGGAACACTGTACTATACACCCCAGGGATCTACCAGCCCGGATAGTTCTGTGGCGGTTACCTTCACCAAACAGTAGGTGAGCCCGTGGCACAAGCAATCAATAAAACAGGTAAGATTATAAAAGGCATTTCCGGATTCTACTACATTTATGTGGTGGGATCCGGAATTTATGAATGTAAGGCAAAAGGAATTTTCCGCCAGAAAAAAATGAAGCCACTGGTGGGAGATCACGTGACCATAGAAGTGCTGGATGAGGAGAACAAGCTGGGGAATCTTGTGGATATTGCTCCCCGTTTCAGTGAGTTGATCCGTCCTGCAGTGGCCAATGTGGATCAGGCTCTGGTGATCTTTGCCGGCCATGATCCGGAACCGAATTTCCAGCTGTTGGACCGCTTCCTGGTGATGATGGAATATCAGCAGATCCCTGTGCACATCTGCTTTAATAAGGCAGATCTTCTGACGAAGGAGGAGCAGGATGATCTTTGCGGGATTTATGATGCGGCTGGGTATCAGGTGCTCTTTACCGATGCGCAAAAAGGAACTGGCGTGGAGGAGATCCGCAGCCTTCTGGCTGACAAGACCACCACAGTGGCAGGTCCTTCCGGTGTGGGAAAATCCACTCTGGTCAACTGCCTGATGGAGGATGCTGTTATGGAGACCGGCGCCATCAGTGAAAAGATCCGCCGGGGCCGTCATACCACCCGTCACAGTGAACTTTTGTATCTGGGAGAGAATACGTTTCTGATGGATACACCGGGATTTTCTTCCATGTATCTTCCGGAGTTTGAGAAGGAGGATCTGAAGAACTGTTATCCGGAGTTTCTTCCCTACAGCGGAGACTGCCGTTTTCTTGGATGCAGTCACACCCATGAGCCGGATTGTGCGGTAAAACAGGCTTTAGAAGAGGGCAGGATCAGCCCTGTGCGTTATGAAAATTACAAATATCTTTATCATGAACTGGAGCAGGCAAAGAAATACTGACTGCCCCATGGCAAAAGGAGAAATCAAATGAAATGCTTATCCCCATCCATACTGGCAGCTGATTACGGACACCTGGCAGAGGAAATCTGTAAGGTAGATGAAGCAGGAGCCCAGTATATCCATATCGATGTGATGGACGGCGTGTATGTGCCCAATATTTCCATTGGGATGCCTGTTATCAAGTTACTGCGTTCCTGTACGGACCGTATTCTGGATGTTCATCTGATGATAACAGAGCCTCAGCGTCATATTGCTGCCTTTGCGGAGGCGGGAGCCGATATTATCACCGTACATGCAGAGGCCTGCACACACTTAGACCGCACCATCTCAGCTATTAAGGAGCAGGGAGTTTTAGCAGGCGTGGCATTAAACCCTGCAACCCCTATTTCTGTGTTGGAACATGTGCTTCCCATGGTGGATATGGTGTTGATCATGACGGTAAATCCGGGATTTGGCGGCCAGAAACTGATTCCCTATACCTTAGATAAGGTAAGGGAACTGAACAAGGTGATCCTTCGGAGAGGATTAAAAACAGATATCGAGGTGGACGGTGGCATCACCCTGGAAAATGTGGATGAGTGCCTGTCTGCCGGAGCCAACATTATTGTGGCGGGAAGTGCAGTGTTTGCCGGTGATTCCGCGGCAAATGTGGAGGCATTTCTGGAAAAGATGCAGTAGTATACAATGCAGTAGTACAGGAGAAAGGTTTTTGGAATGATGACGACCTATATTGTTTCCGGTGGCAGTTTGTCACCGGATTTTTTGAAAGAACAGTTAGAGAAGACAGAGGATGCCTATATCATTGCGGCAGACCGGGGACTGGAAGTGTGTATGTCAGCCGGCGTGGAGCCGGATCAGGTGATCGGAGATTTCGACTCCATTGATCAGGAGGCAAAGGAGCACTTTTTGTCTGAGGCGAAAAATATCACAAAACTGAACCCTATCAAGGATGATACCGATACGGAGGCGGCGCTGCAGCTTGCTTTTTTGCATACATCCGGTGATATTGTGATCCTGGGGGGCACCGGCACAAGACTGGATCATGTGCTGGGAAATATTGCTCTGCTGGGCCAGGGATTTGAGCACAATAGAAGTGTGATCCTTCTGGACGAACATAACCGCATCCGCCTGCTGAAGGATGATTTTTCCATAAAAAAACGAGAGCAGTACGGCAAATATGTGTCGCTGCTCCCGTATTCTACTGAAGTTAAGGGACTTACCCTGAGAGGATTTTATTATCCTCTGACGGATTTTACCCTGACCGGTTACACATCTCTTGGCATCAGCAATGAAATCTCAGAAGAGGAGGCTTCTGTGACTTTCACGGAAGGAGTCCTCATCATGGTAGAATCCAAAGACTGATGCGATATTAGTGAAGGGCTTCTAATGTGGCCAGAAGCAACTGCCAGGTTCTTTCAACAGAAGAGATGGACAGCTGTTCTTTTGGCGTGTGTACATCCCGCATCTGTGGACCAAAGGAGATGGCATCCAGACCCTGGATCTTGGAGGCGAACACGCCGCATTCCAACCCTGCATGGATTCCTTCCACAACCGCATCTTTACCAGACAATTTTTTGTATTCCCTGACAAGAATCTCTGTGATCACGGAGTCCGGGCGGTAATCCCATCCGGGATAATCACCTTTCACTTCGGTAGATCCTCCCATAAATCCGGTGAGAGAATCCAGCTGATAAATGAGATAGCGTTTTTCAGACTCCTTGGAACTGCGGACGGAATATCCCAACTGAATGAGGTCGTCTGTCATCTGAAGGATTCCAAGATTTAAGGAAGTCTGCACCAGGCCTTCGATTTCCGGACTCATTTTCTGGACACCGGAGGGAAGGTGGGTCATCAGTAGGATGGCCGCCTGTGAGGTTTTCTTTGAAACAGCTGTTACTTCAGATTCCTTCGTAAGGGTAAGATCCAGATGAGCATCCGGATCTGCTGCGCGCTGCTCGTCCTTTATCTGATCAAAGGTATCACGGATCACATCAGCGATACGGTCCAGATCACTTTGAGGTACTGCGATACGGGCCGAGGCAGCATGGGTAATGGCATTGTCCTTTATACCGCCCTGAAGGGTGATGATACGGCAATCTGCAGTGCGTGATGCCATAAGAAGGAGCCGGGCAAGAGCATTGGCTGCATTCATGCGGCCTTTGTTGATCTCTGTGCCGGAGTGCCCCCCGGTAAAGCCTGTCAGGGCAATCTCTACAGCAGCGGCTTTGATGGTCTCGGTTTTATAGGGGAGATTGCAGAAGACGGTGGCACCGCCGGCACAGCTGACGGTAAAGATGCCTTCATCTTCGGAATCCATATTTAACAGGATCTTTCCCTTCAGATCCGAGGTATCCAGAGCGGTTGCCCCCAGAAGACCGATCTCTTCATCCGTGGTAAAGACCGCTTCCACAGCAGGGTGTGACAGGGTATCGTCATCTAACAGCGCAAGCATATACGCTACGGCAATGCCGTTGTCTGCACCAAGAGAGGTGCCTTTTGCACTGATATAATCTCCGCAGATTTCAAGGTCAAGACCTTCTTTTGTCATATCTTTCTGACAGTCGGCAGTCTGAACTGCCACCATATCCATATGTCCCTGCAGAATGACAGCAGGAGCATTTTCATAGCCGGCAGTGGCTTCCTTTTTGATCACTACATTGTACGCCTCATCCTGACGACAGGACAGATTTCGTTCTTTTGCAAATTCCATCAGATAATCACTGATCTGTCTGACATTTGTAGATCCGTGAGGGATACGGCAGATGTCCTCAAAAAATGAAAATACTTTCTTTGGTTCTAATTCAGATAAAACACCCATGGTTCTATTCCTATTCCTTTCTCATCCATATGGATCATAGCGGCATTTTTTGGCTTATTTATTCTGATAAACGATAAAACCGTTGCTTTTTAAAATGCCAAAATATTTACAGAGTCTCTCATACAGCTGGTTCGAGGCCTCGGTATGTTCGGCTTCCAGTTGTTTGCCGATTTCGTAAATGGTCTTCTGACCATCGATCTGTTTCCAGACAAAACTTCCGTAGCCCTCCAGCTTGATGTAGCTGCACCGGGGGCGGTGGAAGAATTTCTGTGCGATCCAGTTATAAAAACCGGTGTGTTCCACGGTGATCTCCACCACGCCGTCCTCCAAAACCTTCCAGGGAAGGTCGGGACGGATGGCGGGAATCAGATCAACATAATTTTTTTCTTTACGATCTTTCATTGCGTTTTCTTTTCTTTAATATGCTTTTTCAGAATTATTTCTTCTTCTGCTTTCTGACGGTAAAGGATACCAGGGTTGCGATCAGTAAAGCAAATGCAGCCAGACCCACCCAGTTGCCAACAGCGTAGAAGTTGTCTCCGTAAATACCGGAAAGATCAAAAATGGAATCTACACCAATGACAGCCAGAATAGCAAGAAGGATACCTACAATACCTTCTCCGGCGATCATACCTGCGGAGAAAAGAACACCGTTTTCCACAGTGGATTTCTTCTCTGCTTCGCTGGAGTATTTACGATTGTTCTCCACAAACCATTTTACAATACCACCAACCATGATAGGTGCACTTAAGTGGATGGGCAGGTAAAGACCGATAGCAAAAGCAAGAACCGGGATTCCCAGAATCTCAACTACGATAGCAAGGAAAATACCGATACCGATCAGTACCCAGGGAAGGGTGCCGCCCATAACGCCTTCCACAACCATTTTCATCAAAGTTGCCTGAGGCGCTGAAATCTGCTCGGAACCAAATCCCCATGCTGCATTCAGAAGGTACATGACACCACCGATGGTAACGGCGGCAACTACAGCACCGATGAGCTCACCGATCTGCTGGTTCTTAGGTGTGGCACCAACAATGTAACCGGTTTTCAGATCCTGTGAAGTATCACCGGCCATAGCGGCAACGATACAGATGATGGAACCGATGGCGATGGCTGCGATCATACCTTCAGAACCGATGGTGCCGGTTGCTTTCAGGATCAGTGTGGTAACGATCAGGGTAGCGATGGCCATACCGGAAACCGGGTTGTTACTGCTTCCTACGATACCTACCATACGGGCAGATACAGTTGCGAAGAAGAAACCGAATACGATGATGATCAGAGCACCGATAAAGTTTACCGGGATGGTGGGGATCAGCCACATAGCAATGGCCAGGATCACGATACCAACCAGGATCACCGGCATGGGAAGATCACGGGAGGTACGGTCATTGCCGGAAGCACTTTTGCCCAGACCGGAAATGGCTTTCTTAAAGGTGCGTACCATGGTGGGGAAAGTCTTAACCAGACTGATGACACCGCCGGCAGCTACGGCACCGGCACCGATGTAACGGATATACTGGCTCCATAAGGACCATACATCCAGCTGGTTAAAGGCGATGAGTTCTCCGGCGCTGTTTGCAACGGCAGAGAGCGCATCTCCTCCGAAAAATGCGATGCAGGGCATCAGCACAAACCAGGAAAGGACACCGCCGGCCAGCATATAACTGGATACTCTGGGTCCGCAGATGTAACCAACACCTGCCAGTGCCGGAAGTACATCCATACCTACGCCGCAGGTATATTTACCTTTGAAGGAGAAGTCTACTTCGCTGGGGAATAATTTCAGACCGTCAGCAATAAACTTGTAAACAGCAGCGATGCCAAGACCGGAGAAAACGATTTTGGATTTCTCGCCGCCTTCTTCTCCAGCCAGAAGAACTTCTGCACAGGCAGTTCCTTCCGGATAGGGAAGTGTTCCATGTTCCTCAACGATCAGTGCGGAACGAAGGGGTACCATGAACAGTACGCCCAGAATACCGCCGCACAGAGCGATCAGGGTAATGGTCAGGAAAGAGGGCATTTCACATTTGCCTTCTGCTGCCCACATAAAAAGTGCGGGCATGGTAAAAATAGCTCCTGCAGCCAAAGACTCTCCGGCAGAACCGATGGTCTGTACCATGTTGTTTTCCAGGATAGAATCGCGCTTTAAGATCACGCGGATCACACCCATGGAAACAACGGCAGCCGGGATAGATGCAGAAACTGTCATACCAACACGCAGCCCAAGGTACGCATTGGCAGCACCAAATACCACTGCCAGGATAATTCCGAGGATGACAGATACCACTGTCATCTCCGGCATTACCTTATCAGCAGGGATAAATGGCTTGAAATTTTTCTTGTTTTCGTTGTTTTCCATTGTTTATCTCCCATTCTGTTATATTGGTATATTGGTAAAAAAACATACCTACCTATTTTAACTTGATACGGGAGAAATAGCAATAGTTTATTGCGTCGGGGACGGTTCTTTTGCCACGCAGATTGTCCCACTGTCATGAGGGGTGTCCCTTTGCCACAGTTCTTTCGATAACACCGCGAGGAATGCCTGTCAGACGGTTAAGCTGTCTGATAGAAATTCCCTTCTTTTTCAAAAGCAGAATGTATTCTTCTCTTTGAGACAGAGAAAGATTTTGGAAGTCCGTTACTGTATGACAATTGCAAACATCTGCAATGATATCTCTGGCCACATCATCTGGGAGTCGATGTTTCATATTATCAACATCTAAGCATGCTGCATCGCGATAACAATAGGCGTGATGCAGGTCGTAAAATGATGTTAGGTTTCCTAATATATTTAGAATAAATTCGGTGTCTACCAGCGTGGAATTGGAAGAAATATATTGATGAAAACTGCTCCATGGATAGGAAAGACCGCATTCATTTTCCAAACCAGCTTTGAGAGGATTACAGTGGATATAGCAAAGAACATTCAGCAGATATGAGGTATCAAGAACAGGTTCACTGTAAAAGCGACCTTGTTGGAGAGGACCTGTTCTCTGATATTTCATGTTAAACCAGACGGCATATCGGGTGTTAATCTTTTCGAAAACAGAAGAGAGAGGCGTACTGCCAATATGGATCAGCAGATGCACATGATTGCTCATAAGACAATAGGCATATAAATGATAGTCGCACTCCTTTTTATAATATTCAAGGATCTGGAGATATTTTTGATAATCTTTGTCTTCTTCGAACAACAGTTGTCGATCGATACCCCTGATCACAACATGGTAAACATCAGTAGGGGATAGTTTTCT
This sequence comes from uncultured Pseudobutyrivibrio sp., assembly GCA_945946605.1. Taxonomy (GTDB): domain Bacteria; phylum Bacillota; class Clostridia; order Lachnospirales; family Lachnospiraceae; genus Pullilachnospira_A. The sequence goes on from CAMEWP010000004.1 coordinate 24,001, forward strand.
GGATTTTCTTGGCAATGTAGATACTCCTTTTGATTAAACAATAAATTCTAATAAAATAGCGGAAACATTAGAAAACCGGGAGAACCGGTATGTTCTGATAAACAAGATGTAAGAAGTTTAAGATACCATTTTAGTGGTTCTAGATTACCTTAAAATATGAGAAATGTAAAGAACTTTTATGTGCGTCGTGTGCGTCGGGGACGGTTCTTTTGCCATGAGGGTTGTCCCTATGGATGCGTTTTTTATATATACCAATAATAACCCAGACCACAGGGACAACCCTCATGGCAAAAGAACCGTCCCCGACGCAGAAATCGCAAAAGTAATCCCTTGACAACTCTTGGCGGATAGTGTATTCTAAGCACAGTTATATAAGACTAACTTATATGGAATGGAGATGATAATTATGAGATTAACAGATGCACATGAAGGAGCAGAATACACCATCAACAGAATCAATACCCAGGATGAGGAGTTAAATGCCTTCCTTTTTTCTCTGGGATGTTACAGTGGAGAGCCCATTTCCGTGGTGTCAAGAAAAAAGAGTGGTCTTGTGGTTTCCATCAAAGATGGCAGATATAACATTGATCATCTTTTGGCAGATGCCATTGAGGTATAAAACCATCAAAGAAGGATAGAAAATCAGGTGACATAAGTCACCGATATTTTTTACATGATGGTTAGGCGTGACTAACACAAGAAGGATGAATATAACTATATAGAAAAAGCAAAACAATGAGAATTGCAATGACAGGAAATCCAAACTCGGGTAAAACCACCATGTTCAATGCCTTGACAGGACAGAACGAGCATGTGGGAAACTGGGCCGGGGTGACCGTTGATAAAAAGGAACATGCGGTAAAGAAAACTTTTTATGAGGGTGATGAGGAAGTGATTGCTGTGGATCTTCCGGGGGCGTACTCTATGTCGCCTTTCACATCTGAGGAGAGCATCACAAGTTCCTATGTAAAAAAGGAACATCCTGACGTGATCATCAATATCGTGGACGCTACAAACCTCAGCAGAAGTTTGTTTTTTACCACCCAGCTGCTGGAACTTGGGATTCCTGTGGTGGTGGCTCTTAACAAAGATGACATTAATATAAGGAAAGACACTAAAATTGATGAAAATCTTCTTGCCCAAAAACTGGGCTGCCCGGTTATAAAAACTTCGGCAATCTCGTCGACTGGTCTGAAAGAAGTGATGGGGGCAGCCTTTGCTGTGAAGGGAAAGGAAGTGGCTGCCCCGTACCGACAGGGAGACATCGATCTGACAAACCGACAGGAAGTAGAGGCGGCGGACAGAAAACGATTTGCCTTTGTAAATGAAATCGTTGCCAAAACAGAGTCGAGAAAGCAACTGACAAAAGATAGAAAATTGGACGATGCCATCGATCAGGTGGTGACACATCCGGTATGGGGGCTGTTGATCTTTGCAGCAATCATGTGGCTGGTGTTCTTTATTTCCCAGTCCACCTTAGGTACCTGGCTTTCGGAAATTCTTACCGGATGGATCGAAATCTTCCAGGAATGGGTTGCCGGAAAGGTGGAACATGCGTCCCCTATCTTACAGTCCATTCTGGTTGACGGAATCATCGGCGGCGTAGGTGCTGTGGTAGGTTTCCTTCCCCTGGTGATGATCATGTATTTCCTGATCGCCCTGCTGGAGGACTGCGGTTACATGGCCAGAGCTACGGTTGTGCTGGATCCCATCTTTAAGAGAGTGGGGCTTTCCGGAAAATCCGTGATTCCCATGGTCATTGGAACCGGATGCGGTGTGCCGGCCATCATGGCCTGCCGTACCATTAAAAATGAAAGAGAACGCAGAGCGACAGCAATGCTTTGCACCTTCATGCCCTGCGGCGCAAAACTTCCGGTGATTACCCTGTTTGCCGGAGCATTCTTCCCGGGATCCAAATGGGTTGGGCCTCTCATGTATTTTGTGGGAATCGGTCTGATCCTTCTGGGGGCGCTTTTGATCAAAGAGATCACAGGCATGAAATATCGGAAAACTTTTTTTATTATGGAGCTTCCGGAGTATAAAGTGCCTTCCCTTGGATTTGCTGTAAGATCCATGCTGGAGCGCGGAAAATCTTACATCGTAAAGGCCGGCACCATTATCCTTGTCTGCAACACGGTGGTTCAGATCATGGCAACCTTCACACCTACCCTTGCTGTGGCAGCGGAGGATAGTTCCGATTCCATTCTTGCAGCAATCGCATCACCCTTTGCGGTGCTTTTGGTACCCGTTGTGGGCTTTGCAAGCTGGCAGCTGGCAGCGGCAGCAATTACCGGTTTTATCGCAAAAGAAAATGTGGTTGGAACTCTTGCTACGGTATTTTGCATTACAAACTTTATCGACACGGAAGAACTGGCGCTGGTATCAGGTGGAAGTGAAGTGGCAGCAATTATGGGCCTTACACAGGCGGCAGCCCTTGCCTATCTGATGTTTAATCTGTTTACACCGCCCTGTTTTGCAGCACTGGGAGCCATGAATTCAGAGATGAAATCAGGTAAATGGCTGGCGGGAGCCATCGCTTTCCAACTGGCAACGGGATTTACCATTGGATTTGTGGTGTACCAGGGTGGAACACTTCTTACAACCGGTGCCTTGGGATCGGGATTTGTAGGCGGCCTTACCGCGGTGCTGGTGATGGTGGCAGTGATTGCAGGACTGTGTGTCCGCAGCAGAATGAACTTAAAAAAGGAATACGCGCTTTAAAGACAATGAAAAGGAGGAACTCAGATGGCAGATGCAATTGTAGTAATTATTATACTTGTGGCTTTTTCCCAGGCAATCAGATATATTATAAAAGAAAAGAGAAGGGGCAATGGCTGTATCGGCTGTCCCAATGCCTCAAAATGCGGCGGGGGCTGCCAATGTGAGAAAACATCACAAACCAAAAGCCGCCCTTGAGAAATATCAGATGATGTGCTATATTTAAGTTCTGTAATTATGCCATGAAAGTACAATTCAAAGGAGAATATATAGATATGAAATTAGGCATTGTCGGACTCCCAAATGTTGGGAAAAGCACATTATTTAACTCACTGACCAAGGCGGGAGCAGAATCTGCAAATTATCCCTTCTGTACCATCGACCCCAATGTAGGTATCGTTACGGTGCCGGATGACCGGCTGAAGAAGTTAGGGGATCTCTACCATTCCAAGAAAGTTACCCCTGCGGTGATTGAATTTGTAGATATTGCCGGTCTGGTAAAAGGTGCCAGCAAGGGTGAGGGACTGGGCAATCAGTTCCTGGCAAATATCCGTGAAGTGGATGCCATTGTCCATGTAGTGCGCTGTTTTGATGATTCCAATGTGGTTCATGTGGACGGAAGTGTAGATCCCAAGAGAGATATTGAGACCATCAACCTGGAACTTTTGTTCTCTGATATGGAGATTCTGGAGCGCCGCTACGCAAAGACATACAAGCAGGCCAGAATGGATAAGACCCTGGCAAAGGAAGTGGCAATGTTAGAGCGCCTGAAGGATCATCTGGAAGCCGGCAACATGGCTAAGACATTTGAAGTTCAGGACGAAGATGAGGAACTGATCTTCAAGGGATACAACCTGCTGACTGCAAAGCCTGTGATCTATGCGGCAAATGTGGATGAGGACAGCCTGACAGATGACGGGGCTTCCAATGAATATGTGGCAGCAGTGCGTGAGTATGCAGCCGGCGAGGGCAGCGAGGTATTTGTGATCTGTGCCCAGATCGAGGAGGAGATCGCAGAACTGGACGATGAGGAAAAGGCAATGTTTCTGGAGGAACTGGGCTTAGAAGAGTCCGGCCTGGAAAAGCTTATCAAGGCAAGCTACAGCCTGTTAGGCCTTATCAGTTATCTGACATCCGGCGAGGATGAGACCCGTGCATGGACCATCAAAAAAGGAACAAAGGCACCTCAGGCAGCCGGTAAGATCCACACAGATTTTGAGCGTGGATTTATTAAGGCTGAAGTGGTAAATTATCAGGATCTTTTAGACTGCGGAAGCACAGCGGCAGCAAAGGAAAAAGGACTTGTCCGGGTGGAGGGCAAGGAATATGTGGTACAGGACGGCGATGTGATCCTGTTCCGTTTCAATGTATAATAAGAACCAACAGATCCCTTCTGTCATACAGTATAATGGCAGGAGGGATTTTTATGCGTATGTGTGAACTGCAGGAAAAAGAAGTGATCAATATCTGTGACTGCAAGTATCTGGGACGGGTGATGGATCTTGAGTTTAATGAGTGCGACGGATGTATCCGGGCCATTATTGTGCCGGAACCGGGGAAATTTCCCGGCTGTTTTACCAGAGAACGTATCTTTTGCATTCCTTGGTGCAGGATTGTAAAAATCGGGCCGGATGTGATTTTGGTGGAGATCAAAGATCTGAAGGATGTCATCGACAAGGAGAACCGATAGAAGAAGGAGGACCAAAGGATGGAATATGTAAAAATACCATATGTAAAAAAAGAGGTTTCCAGGATCATTTACGGAACAGCAATGCAGCCCTTTATGATGGGTGGAGATGGAAATGAACTGCTGGATGCCATGTATCATTTGGGAGTGAATACATTTGATACGGCAAGAAACTATATGGCAGCTGAAGTTTCCCTGGGAAATTGGCTGGAGACAAGGGGGATACGTGATGGTGTGGTGATTCTTTCAAAATGTGGACATCCCAGTCCGTCTGGGGAAAAGAGGATCAACGAACAGGAAATCAGGAAGGATTTTCAACAATCTTCCCAGTATCTGCATACAGATTACATTGATATTTATCTGCTTCACCGGGATGATCCTGAGGTTCCGGCCGGAAATGTGGTGGAAATTTTCAACGCCATGCATGCTGAGGGCAAAATAGGTGCGTTTGGTGGATCCAACTGGACACATGAGCGTATTGCAGAAGCAAATGAATATGCTTACAAGCATAATTTAATTCCGTTCACCGTATCAAGTCCTAATTATGGGCTTGCAGATCAGATGGAGGATCCTTGGGGAGGTGGATGTGTGACGATATCAGGTCCATCGAATGAAAGTGCAAGAGAGTGGTACCGAGAGAATCAGATGCCGGTGATTGCCTATTCCAGTCTTGGACGAGGTCTGTTTTCTGGAAAATTAAAGAGTTCTGATATCGAAAATGCAGATAAATATTTGGATCCTGCTGCAATGAAAGGTTATGGATATCCGGAGAATTATGAACGACTGAGAAGATGTGAAGAATTGGCAGAAGCAAAAGGTGTCAGCGTGCCACAGATTGCCATGGCATGGATTTTTGGTCAAAATCTGAATACCTTTGCGGTAGTAAGCACATCAAAACCGGAGAGAATGCGGGATAATATTGCGGCGCTGTCCATAGAATTGAGTCAAGAGGAAGTTTTATATCTGGATTTGAAGAAGATGACCCTTTAATCAGGCAGTAAACAGGCGGTATTGCTTGACAATAAAAGGGGTGTTTTCGTATACTGAGAGCAAAAGAATCTGTAAACTTTACCATACGGAAGTGAGGAAAAACAATGAAGTGTCCGTTTTGCAGCAGTGATAATACCAGAGTGATCGATTCAAGACCGGCAGATGACAATTGTGCCATCCGGCGCCGGAGAATGTGTGATGAGTGCGGCAAGCGGTTTACTACCTACGAGAAGGTGGAAACCATTCCTATGATCGTCATCAAAAAGGACAATGCCAGAGAGCAGTATGACCGCAGTAAGATCGAGGCCGGTGTGCTGCGTGCCTGTTATAAACGACCGGTGTCTGTGGATGCCATCAACCAGCTGGTGGATGAGGTGGAGACAGAGATCTTCAGCCGGGAAGAGAAGGAGATTCCTTCAGCTGACATTGGTGAGATCGTCATGGACAAGCTGAAGGATTTAGAGGCGGTTGCCTATGTGCGTTTTGCCTCCGTATATCGTGAGTTTAAGGATGTAAACACCTTTATGGCAGAACTGAAAAAAATGCTGGATAAGGATCAGTAGATCATAAAGGTATGATAGAACAACAGAGAAGAGAAAGGAATAAGAGATGAAACACAGTTTATATCCCAATGATTATGTTTCGTCCACTTATGCCATTGATTTTGCCGCGCTGGCCCGGGAGGGTTATCGGGGCATTATCTTTGATGTGGATAATACCCTGGTGCCTCACGGCGCGCCGGCGGATGAGAGGGCCAAAGCTTTGTTTGCGGAGTTACATGACCTGGGTTATGGATGCGTGTTGCTGTCCAACAATAAAGAACCCCGTGTAAAAATGTTTTCTGAGGCGGTGGTTGGGGCACAATATATCTACAAAGCAGGAAAGCCGGGAACGGCCAATTACTGCAAAGCCATGGAGATGATGGGGACAACAAAGGAGAATACGTTGTTTGTAGGTGATCAGATCTTTACCGATGTGTGGGGAGCAAACCGGGCCGGCATCCGCAGTGTGCTAGTAAAGCCCATTCTTCCCTGGAAGGAAGAGATCCAGATCATATTAAAGCGTTTCCTGGAAGCCCTGATATTGGCGGGATATGCCGTCTATCGGAAAAACGGCAAAACCATACAGCCTGTGCCCTTAAGACAGCCGAAGGATCAGGCAGAGTAGGGACAGAGAAGACAAAGCATAATATAAAATAAAGATAAGAAAAGAAGGAAGGACTTTATTATGAAGATTGCAATTGGAAATGATCATGCAGCAGTGGAGATGAAACAGGAGATTAAGGCTTATCTGGAAGAACTGGGCCATGAGGTAACAGATTACGGAACCAACTCCAACGAAAGCTGCAATTATCCGGAAGTTGGCGAAAAGGTAGGCCGTGTAGTGGCTGCCGGTGAGGCAGACTGCGGCGTGCTGATCTGTGGCACCGGTGTAGGAATTTCCATCGCAGCCAATAAAGTACCGGGAATCCGGGCAGCTGTTTGTTCCGAGACCACAACGGCACGGCTGGTAAAGGAACATAACAATGCCAATATCATTGCCTTCGGTGCAAGAATTGTGGGCATTGAAACCGCAAAGGATATTGTAAAAGCATATCTGGATGCAGAATTTCTGGGGGGAAGACATCAGACCCGGATCGATATGATCTCTGAAATAGAAAAATAATCCGAAATAAAAAGGAATCCGGAAGGAAAAGAATTCCGGAAGAAACGGAAGGAGAGGGTAATATGGGAATGATCAAGGCAATCACAAAATCTATCGGGGGAGGACTTGCTGATCAGTGGCTGGAAGTAGTGGAGCCGGAGAATATGGGAGACCAGACCGTATTTACCGCCGGTGTCATGACCCGCAAGGGGGCAAATGTAAAGGGCAATCCCCACACCGTTTCCAATGGTTCTATGATCCATGTATATGATAATCAGTTCATGATCCTGACAGACGGGGGAAAGATCATTGATTACACGGCAGAACCGGGATATTACAAAGTGGATCAGTCTTCCATGCCTTCCCTTTTCAACGGGGAAGTGGATGAGGCTATGGATGAGGTGTTTGAGCGGGTAAAATTCGGTGGTACAACGCCTAAGGATCAGCGGGTATTTTACATCAATCTCCAGGAGATCAAGGGGATCAAATTCGGAACCCGCAACCCCATCAATTATTTTGACAACTTCTACAATGCAGAACTGTTTCTGCGTGCCCATGGAACCTACTCCGTAAAGATCGTAAATCCCCTTCAGTTTTATGCGGAAGTGGTTCCGAAGAACCGGGATCATGTGCAGATAGATGAGATCAATGACCAGTATCTTTCTGAATTTTTAGAGGCGCTGCAGTCAGCCATCAATCAGATGTCGGCAGAGGGACTGCGGATTTCCTATGTCAGCGGCAAGGCCAGAGAACTGGGTAAATATATGGCAAATATCCTGGATGAGGACTGGCGGCAGATGCGGGGCATGGAGATCCAGTCAGTGGGAATTGCCAGCATTTCTTATGACGAGGAATCCCAGCGTCTCATCAATATGCGAAATCAGGGAGCCATGCTTTCGGATCCCATGATCCGTGAAGGCTATGTCCAGGGCGCAGCAGCCAGAGGAATGGAGGCGGCAGGTGCCAATGCAGCCGGCTCCATGGCAGGTTTTATGGGCATGGGAATGGCTGGAAATGTAGCAGGAAATTTCATGGGAGCAGCATCCCAGGCCAATATGGCACAGATGCAGATGAATGCAGCCATGCAAAACGGAGCATATCAGAATGCAACATACCAGAACGGGGCAAATCCAAACGGAGCGGCACCGAATCCTTCTTCCGAATGGATCTGCAGCTGCGGTAATCACAATACGGGAAAGTTCTGCAGTGAATGCGGAAAGGCAAGGGAGTCATGACGGTAGTCAGTTTTAAATGCCCCAACTGCGACGGAGAGCTGGTATACGATCCGGAAACGGCAAAGTATAAATGCGAATATTGTAATTCCATATTTGACCAGGATGTGCTTTCCGATATGATGCCCGGTGAAGGACAGACTAAGGAAAGCACACAGGAGAACACGCAGGAGCAGACCGGGGAACAGAACAGGGAAGATGAAGGAACGTCCAAGCAGAGCGCGGTTGTATACAGCTGCCCCAGCTGCGGCGCACAGATTGTCACAGAGGAGACCACAGCGGCCACCTTCTGTTATTACTGCCACAACCCTGTGATCCTTCAGGGACGGCTGGATGGTGACTATCATCCCGATGGAATTCTTCCCTTTACCATCAGTAAGGAAAAAGCGAAAGAGACATTTCTGCAGTACATAAAAAAGAAATGGTTTGTTCCCCGCGGCTTTTTCAGTGAGAGAAATCTGGCCACCATGACCGGTGTATATTTCCCTTACTGGCTTTATGATGCCAAACTGGAGGGAGGCATCGAAGGCGAAGGACAGAAGGTCAGAGTCTGGGTACATGGGGATACGGAATACACCGAGACAAAAATATACCGGGTGGTGCGTCGGGGAGAGGCAAAAATTTCCCATATGCCGGAGAATGCGCTGCAAAAAGCGGATGCACGGCTGGCAGAGGGCGTGCTGCCATATCCTTTTGAGCAACTGGAGCCATTTGACATGGGATATCTGTCAGGATTTATGGCGGAGAAGAGGGATGTGGAGTCAGATGCCATCACACCACAACTTCGGCAGCAGGCAAAAGAGGATGCAGAGCATCTGTTCCGGGAAGATGTTCAGGGGTACACCGGTTTTTCTGTCCGTCAAAGTGACTTTTCGGTGATGGAAGAACATTGGAACTATGTGCTCCTTCCGGTATTGACACTGACATATCAGGGCAGGGATGGGAAAATTTACTATTTTTCCATGAATGGCCGCACAGGACAGGTCAGCGGTGAACTGCCTGTGGATGGCGGGCGTCTGGCCCTTATGGCTGCCATTGTTTTTGTAATCGTGGGCCTGATAGGTCTGCTTATCGGCTGGCTGATCTAACCCGTGGGCTGATATACGGCACAAAGTGTGATGACAGCACGAACTGTGACGAAAAAGAGATGGGAGAGTGGAATACCGTGAAAAATAAGATTCATTGGCCAAGACAGATCCATCGTACGATCATTGCTTCCATGTTGATGGCAGCTGCAACATTCCTTCTGGTGCTGCCCCTGCTTTATGGAACACCGGAACACCAGGTAAAGGAAGTACAGGAAACCTGGCACGGCACCCAGGAGACAGAGGCAGGAGACCTTTCAGATTCTTCCCGGGGCAGGGCACAGCTTTTCGACAGGGGAGATATTCTGACAGAGTCGGAGGAACAGGAGATCCTGTCTGCATTGGAACAGCTTTCTGATGAGACGAAATGGACCTGTTTTGTCCTGACAACGGAAGATGCCGGTGGACTGACAGCTCAGGAGTATGCGGATGATTTTGTGGATACCAATGCCTATGAGGAGGACGGTGTCTGTTTCCTTATCGATATGGATAACAGGGAAATTTATATTTCCACCACAGGGGAGGCAATCCGTTACCTGACGGATAACAGGCTGGAAGAGATCCTGGATGAGGCATATGGGGATGTTTCCACAGGGGATTATGCGGATGGCTTTCTTGCCATGATCCGGGAAACGGCAGACTGGTATGAGCAGGGGGTTTACAGTGACCAGTACAATGTGGATGAGCAGGGCAACCGGGATCCGTATATTCAAAAAAAGAAGGCCCTGACCGGTACGGAAACACTGATGGCACTGATCGTGGCAGCCATTGCAGCAGCGGGATCTGTGGCATTGGTCTGCGGCAGGTACCGGCTGAAGATCGGCGGTTACCGGTACGATTTCCGGGGAAATTCCCAGGTGCGGATGGATATCAGAGAGGATCATCTGGTTCACCAGATGCTAAGCCACAGAAAACTCCAGAATGAGAATTCAGGCGGCGGAGGACACAGCAGCTCCATACATACCAGCAGCGGCGGTGGTACCCACGGTGGCGGCGGAAGACGCTTTTAGCCATATTTCCAGAAAATACTTGAAAAAGCATATCATATCATATAAAATGTAGAATAAGAGCGGGCAAATTGTGCCCATATATAAGGAGGACGAAAGAATGATAGTAGCCGGTGATTTTAAGAACGGTGTCACAATCGAATATGATAATAATGTTTATCAGATTATCGAGTTCCAGCATGTAAAGCCTGGTAAGGGTGCAGCATTTGTAAGAACCAAGTTGAAGAATATTGTAAACGGTGGTGTGATCGAGAAATCCTTCCGCCCCACTGAGAAGTTTGATATGGCTCATATCTCCCGTGTGAATATGCAGTATCTGTACAATGACGGAGATCTGTATTACTTCATGGATGTAGAGACCTACGAGCAGCTGGCAGTCAGCGCAGAGGATGTTGGCGATTCCCTGAAGTTCGTTAAGGAGAACGAGGAAGTTAAGGTTTGCTCCTACAAGTCTAAGGTATTTGCTATCGAGCCGCCTCTGAACGTAGAGCTCGAGATCACCGAGACTGAGCCGGGATTCAAGGGCGATACCGCTACAGGCGCTACCAAGCCTGCCGTTGTAGAGACCGGTGCTACCGTTTATGTACCGCTGTTTGTTGAGCAGGGCGACAAGATCAAGATTGACACCAGAACAGGTGAGTATCTGTCCAGAGTATAAGAAAGCAGCAGGGATTTTCATGAAAAAGAAAGACATGCCGTTGTCGGTGCTTCTTCGTCAGCGAGATACCTATGCTGTATTCGATGAGGAATTCCGCAAGGGTAGATGGCTGGATCTGACAGCTTTGCTGGAGTCAGAAGGGACGATCCGGGATTTGTATCAGGACGGACTGGTTCCGGCCCAGGTGCTGGATGCCATCACAGAGCGTTTGGACCAGTTAGATGAAATGGAATAAAGTAAGAGGAAGTCTGTATGTTACATCATGTAGCATACAGACTTTTTTATTTTTTGATCAAATGATAAGGAGGCCAAATAAGAGAAGTTCACGAAATAATTTCCGTCAGATCTTTGTCTCTGCAGATAATGTAGTGGAAGGTTTTCCCGACTTTACTGCTGTCGCACAGCAGGTATTTATGGTTTGACTGCTGAAGGAGTACACGGCGAAGCTGAGCTTCGGACTCGGAGTAGTCGGTGACGGTATGGTTGTCAAATCCGCCGCAGGAGAAGAACAGATCGTCGAAGTACACAGATCTTGCCACATTGATGGCATCTTCTCCAACGAAAGCCATGGAGCGGGGCAGCAGCGCACCTCCAAGACAATATACCGAGAGGCCTGCCTCTCCCAGAAGAGAGCAGATCTCCACACCATTGGTGTATATTTTTATATTCTGACGTCGCCGTAAATACGGGATCATATGAAGGCATGTAGAAGAGCCGTCGATAAAGATGACAGTGTTATCCTGGAGTCTTTCGGCGGCTTATTGTGCGATGAGATCCTTTTCTTTGTGGTTCTTTTTGAAACGCAGTTTCACAGGGGTGTTGATGACTTCTCCGCACAATTCCACACCACCGTAGCTTCGTTTTACATATCCCATCTGTTCCAACTCTGCTAAGTATCTGCGGATAGTTGAGGGGCTTGTATAGAGCTGTTCAGCCAGACGATTTACGGTGACATATCCGGTTTCTTCGATCAATTTTAACAGCTCATTTTTGCGTTCATCTTTTATCATGATCTGTGACCTCCTAAATGCGCAAAAGTGCTTATATTTGCGCGTTTTCAACCGGCTGATTTGCTCAATGAGCAGTTTTTGCGCCGTTGGTTGCGCAATCATGCAATTTGTAATAAGATTAACACATATGCAAAAGAAAGTAAAGGAATTCGAAAAATGGAAAAATTAAAACAGAAAAAGTTATTCCTGCTGGATATGGACGGGACGATTTACCTTGACAATGATCTGTTTGAAGGTACCCTGCCGTTACTGAAATACATCAGAGAGATCGGTGGAAAATATCTGTTCCTTACCAATAATTCCTCCAAAAGCGTTTCTGCTTATATTGAAAAGAGTAAAAATAATGTAATTGATACCACATAAGAGAAT
>CAMEWP010000005.1 GCA_945946605.1 uncultured Pseudobutyrivibrio sp.
CGCATTGTTGTTTTTGGCCGGACACCGCAGGACACCCGCAAACACAGAATCAGACACCGTGAAGAATGATGACAGGAGGAATACCCATGAAGTTAACCATGCTTGGCACAGGAAATGCCACAGTTACAAAATGTTATAATACATGTTTTCTGCTGACAGAGGAGAACATAGAGAGCACAGAAAACGCAGAATATGCAGAGAATGACAATGTTGGAAGCCGCACCCTGCTGGTGGACGGCGGCGGTGGAAATGAAATTCTTTCCCGTCTGGAGAAGGCCGGTGTGCAGCTGTCAGATCTGCATGATATTTTTGTGACCCACAAACACATCGATCATCTGTTGGGAATTATCTGGCTGATCCGGATGGTGTGTCAGCAGATGGGTCAGGGAAAATATCAGGGGGAACTGCGGATCTATGCACATGAAGAGGTGACAGCATTGCTTCGACAGATGGCAGACCAGCTTCTTACCAAAAAACAGACAAAATATATCGGTGACCGGCTGCATCTGATAACCGTGGAAGATGGGGAAGAAAAAAACCTGCTGGGTCACAAAGTAACCTTCTTTGATATCCATTCCACCAAGGCAAAGCAGTTTGGATTTACCATGGAATTGGATGAGTGTGAGAAATTGACCTGTTGCGGAGATGAACCCTGCAGTGAAAGCTGCTATGAATATGCAAGGGGAAGCAAGTGGCTTCTTCACGAAGCCTTTTGCCTGGATGAGCAGAAGGATATTTTTCATCCCTATGAGAAACATCATTCCACAGTAAAGGATGCCTGCCGTCTGGCAGAGGAACTGGGGGTGCAGAATCTGGTGCTGTATCACACGGAAGATAAGGATATGCTGCACAGAAAGGAACGCTACACCAGAGAGGGACAGCCATTCTTTACCGGGAACCTGTATGTGCCGGAGGATATGGAAAGCCTTGTGTTATAAGGCCTCCCCTTTGATCAGCAACACAGCAACATCATTGACATTTGTGCCGGTAGGGCCTGTAATGATCAGGCCTCCGGCCTTTTTTAGTGCATGGTAGGCATCATTGTCAGACAGTACGGAAGGGATGGAAATTCCCATGCCCCGAAGAGTGGCTGCGGTGTCCGTGTCCACATATCCGCCGGCGGCATCTGTGGGGCCGTCTGTTCCATCGGATCCAATGGAAAACAGAGCTGTCTGTTCTAGGCCTTCTAACTGGGCAGCGGCAGAAAGGGCCAGTTCCTGATTGCGTCCTCCCAGACCTTTTCCGGTAAGATGGACTACCGTTTCACCCCCTGCGATAAAGGCCAGATTTCGGCTGGTGCCGGCCTGGGAACGGGCAATGGAGCCAAGGAAGGCGCCGGCTTCTTTTGCCTGGCAGTTCAGCTGGTCTGTCAGGAAAACAGGCTCATATCCCAGGAAACGGCATTCCTTTTCCGCAGCCCGGCAGAGTTCCCGTACACTGCCGATGATTTTGGATGTTACATTGGGAAGATCTTTAGGGGTCTCTTTGTTCAGACATTCCATGGCCTGGGGACTTAAGGTAAGCTGATATTTTTCTGCAATGGCCAGTGCATCGGCACAGGAAGAGTGATCCGGGGCAGCCGGGCCGGAGGCGATCATATCCAGAGGATCCCCCAGTACATCCGACAAAATGATACTGAACACGGAGGCGGGAGCACACCACTGGCCGAATCGTCCGCCCTTGACACCGGAAAGGCGCTTGCGGATGGTGTTGATCTCCACAATGTCAGCGCCGCAGGCCAGCAGCTGGCCGGTAATGTCTTCCATTTCTTCTGTAGGGATCAAAGGTTTTTCAAACAGTGCACTTCCACCCCCGGAGAGAAGGAACAGCACGGTATCCTCCGGCTTCAGATCGGCGGTAAGATCTAACACAGCCTGAGTGCCCAGATAGCTGTTGGTATCGGGAACGGGGTGGCCGGCTTCATAGCAGGTAACACCGGGGATCTCTCCCATAATGTGATGGTACTTGGTTACTACAATGCCCCCGGTGATGGGCTGCTTCATACATTTTACTGCGGCGTCGGCCATCTGCCAGGCTGCTTTTCCCACAGCCACCAGATAAATGTTTCCGGAAAATGTCTGATCCTGCAGGCATCTGCGGACTGCCTCATCCGGCTTGACAGCAGTGATGGCTTTTTCTATGATGCGATCTGCATCCTGTCGTAATTTTGTATTCATAAAAATCTTCCTCCTAAATTATATGATCCCGTAATTCTTTCGGTATTCACTGGGTGGCATACCGGTCTTTTTGTGGAACACGCTGGTAAAATATCCGCTGGAACCAAAGTGCAGCTGGCTGGCAATGTCCTCTACCGTGTTTTCTGTGGTTCGGAGAAGAAACTGGGCCCGCTGGATCTTGATGTCCTGCATATATTCCACCAAAGTACATCCCATTTCCTGACGAAACTTCCGGGATAGGTGATAAACAGAATAACCCACACGGTTTGCAAGATATTCCAAAGTAAGCTTCTCCTCCGGGTGATTGTTGATATATTCGCAGCAAAGCTGGATCTGTTTGGAACACTGCCGGTATTTTTGCATGCTGTTGACCCGCTGGATGTACTCTGTCAGCATCTCATTGCTCAGCAGAGTCAGCTCATGCATGGAGGTACATCTTTTGATCCGCCGGCGGTATTCGCCACTTAAGGCAAAGGATGTCTTCCGGGGTACACCGCCTTCCACCGCCGCCCTGGAAACCAGGGAGAGAAGCATATTGATATTCTGCCTTCCGGCGTCTATATTTCGCCGGTCTTCTTCCGAAACCAGAGTAGCCTGCTGGTTAAATTTTTCCAGAAGACCGGACAGGTTCATATCTCCCCGCTTTACTTTTTCTAACAGTTCGTCCTCAATCTGCCAGTTGGTGTTGGTACGCTGCAGCTGGTCTGTTTCCACGCTGCGGTCCTTGTTCCAGCCGGATGTATAACGGAGATGGATGTCTCCTTCCGATATGGGCTGCTGGTGTACCGCCTGATGGAGCATGAGGGCCAGCCGGGTAGCCTCATTGGCATTGATGGCGGGCAGCGCAGAAAAGGAATCCTGCAGGATCTGACACATATTTTCCGAAAAATGATGCCCTTTTAAGATGTCGGCATAACTGGCAGGATCATTGTAACTGTTAAAAAATGGCCCTTTGATGTAAATGGTAGAAAAATCCTTCTCAAAAACAGCGATCCAGCAGAGGGCAGCCTCTTCCATGTAAACAAGAGGCGTTGGGGAGGACATCATCTGTTTCTCCAGGGCACTGCGTATACCACTTTCTGTTAACAGTGTGCTGTAGAGGGATTCGTGGGGACAATTGCTTGAGATCACCCGAAAGTCCTCATCAAACCGCCAGTCCCAGATGGGATAGCAGCTGCCTGTCAGTTGTTCATAGGCTTCTAAAAGCTGTTCCTTTTCCAGCATCATCTCACCATCCTTTCCTGGTTTTCTTAGATTTCTTAATTTTTTTCACTTTCCTGGATTCTTTGTAATTTACCCTCATTATAGTATAAAAAAATCTGCCTGAATATAAAAATATTGCTATAATTTATGAAAAATTGTTGTATTGAGATAAGATGGCAAAATATGAGAAATAACAGCAAATAATCGTTATATATATTCGGAACAGATGAAATATAATCAACGGGAACAGAACGAGAAAGGAAAAGGAGGTTTGCAATATGCCTGAAATAAAAAAAGTAGTGTCGACACTGATGTATCCGGCTGATCGCTTGGAAGAAGTGAAGGCTCTTTTTGAAGGAAGCGAATTTGTTCAGGTAAATTACAGTGACAGTGAGACACTGGTTTCTGAATTAAAGGATGCAGATGTGGCAATCCTTCCCATGGATGTGGATGAACGATTCCTGGGAGAGAATAAGCTGAAGTGGATCCACTGTGACCATGCAGGACTGAACAATTCCGCCAAGCCGGAAATTTTTGAGCGCGGCATCATTCTTACCGGTGCAGCAGGGCGTTCCGCTCCGGTTCTGGCAGAACACTGTGTCTACTTCATGCTGAATGCATGTTATCACACCAGGGAACTGATCCATGCCCAGGAAGAATGCAGATGGGGCGTGGAAGGAATGGAACAGTGGAAGGGCCTTTATGGCAGGACCGCGGGCATCATCGGAATGGGTAATAACGGCAAAATGCTATCAGAGAGACTCCATGCATTTGGAATGAAGCTCATCACCTATGACCGGTATGATATTGAGGGCTTTGATTATATTAATCAGAAACTCTGCGGCAACAAGGGGGATTCCATTGATCCTTTGTTGGAACAGTCGGATTTTATTATCCTTTGTGTGGCTTTGAATGATGATACTTATCACATGCTGAATAAGGCGGCTTTTGACAAGATGAAGGACGGTGTGGTGATCGTAAATATGAGCCGGGGACCGCTGATCGCAACAGAGGATCTCATTGATGCATTAAACAGCGGAAAAGTGGGATGCGCCGGTCTGGATGTATTTGAGGAGGAACCCCCTCTTCCGGAGAATCCTCTCTGGCATATGCCAAATGTTTATATCACACCCCATACCACACCTCAGGTGCCGGACCGCACAGGACGAAGCATTGAGATCCTGAAGGAAAATGTCCGTCGTTACCGTGCCGGTGAGCCCATGATCAACCAGATGCATCAGGCTGATGTTTATAAGGCAAAAGGGGAAGTGGAAAAACCGGAGGGACCCTTTGGAGTGGACGATAAAGTGGCTGCGATCCTTACAGATGATGCTTCCACGGAAACCCTTTTGGACATTATGGAAGAATGTGGCAAGCAGCGCCAGCCCAAAGGTGCACTGCATATGGTATCCAAATACAAAGTACGCCAGCTGTTTCAGTTGATGAAACTGCCTGTGACGGAAGAGCAGATGGCGGAATTTGATGTGAGACTGAAGGAAAGTTTCGGAAAGTAAGAAAAGAGAAAGGATACAAAAAAATGAGCAAATGGTGGGAACATTACCCATGGCGGAATATCCAGACCAATCTGCGGCAGATTGACATGATGGATATTGACGCAAAAGAATATGTGGCCCAGTTAAAAGATCTGGGTGCCACCGTTACCCTGCTGAACGCGGCGGGAATCATTGCCAGTTACGACACAGAACTGGATTTTCAGCCCAAAAGTGAGTATCTGCAGGGAAGTTCTCTGGCGGAAATTGTGGAGGAGTGTCATAAGGCAGGAATCAAAGTGTTCTGCCGCACCGATTTTTCCAAGATCCGCAGAGAGGTATATGAAAAACATCCGGAGTGGGCATTCCGCACGGCAAAAGGGGAGATCGTGGATTATAACGGCGATATTTCCACCTGCCCCAACGGAGATTATCAGAAAGTCTATATGCATAAAATCCTGCGGGAAGTGCTGACAAAGATTCCCTTTGATGGGGTTTTCTGTAACATGAGCGGATTTTTGGTAACGGATTATGACATGAATTATTACGGCATCTGTCATTGTGACAGCTGCAAGCGCATGTTCAGGGAAAGATTCGGGGAGGAACTGCCGGAAACCATGCAGCCGGGAAATCCTTCCATGATGAAATACATGGCCTTCAAAAAGCAGTGTGAGAAGGAACATGAGGAAAGAGTTCGCGCTACCGTGCGGGATATCAATCCTCAGATTGCCGTAAACGGTCTGGATTACATCCGCAGCGAATCCAACACGGATATCAAGCGGCCGGCCTGGCCTTACAGTGCATCTTCCAATGCAAGGAAGGACAGTGGTCCGGCAAGACTTCGTGTGGCGGACAACAATTCCGTGGATTTTATCGGTTTTCAGTATCGTCACATCAGCGTTTCCCCGGAACTGATGGAGCTGCGTCAGTGGCAGAACCTGGCCAATTCCGGAAATGTCAGTGTCTATATTATGGGACACCTGGGAAATCACAAGGATATGTCCTGGTATGAAGGAACAAAGCGTGTCTTTGATTTCCATAAGGCCCATGAAGATCTCTATACTTCCATGCGATCCGATGCAAAGGTGGCACTGGTGCGCAACAGCGGACTGGAGATGGATAAGGAAGGACAGGGCTGGGTACGGGTGCTGACCCAGAGCCATATCCCCTTTGATGAGATCTATGTGGACGAGATGGATCAGCCGGATCGCCTGGAAGGAAAGGAAGTGCTGATCCTTGGAAACATTTCCCTGATGTCAGATGAGGAAGCAGCCCGGATCGACGCTTTTGTGGAACAGGGCGGTAAAGTTATTGTTACGGCTTCCACCGGTATGATGGATGAAAATTATACACCCCGCAGGGGCTTTGCCCTGAAATGCTTGGGCGTTTCGGTTACGGGAAGAAAGAATGGAATGAAATCTACCATGTTTGAGCTGGGAGAAGGGGAGGAACGCTTTTTCCCCAGAACGGCATCGGCCCATTATGTTGCACCGGGTGCATCCATGATCGAGATCAAAGCCAGGGAAGGAACTCAGTCGTACTTCCATGTGATCCCGGAGCATCCCTTCGGACCGCCGGAGCGGTGCTATTTCACGGAAGTGGGAACCATGCCGGCAGTGGTGAAGGCTGCATACGGCGCAGGGGAGAGCATTTACATCCCGTTTGCCGCAGCAGACTTCTATGCAAAGGAAGGATATCAGAATTCCCTTTCCTTCCTGCAGGATGTGTTGTTTGAAATCTGCGGTATCACCGAGATCGCACCGGAACTGTCACCTATGGTGGAGATCAACATCTGCAGGACCAAGGAGGAAAAGATCCTTCAGTTTGTAAATACCAGCGGATGTTTTGCCAATCATTATGTGGCGCCTCTTCCAATTTACGGATTAGAGGTCCGGATAGATGAGTGGCTGGATGAAAGTGTGGATAACGACGGTGAACTTCAGGCGAAAACATTAAACGGCGGAACCGTGGAACTGGAGCGTCGGGGGAGTGAGATCTGGGCAAAGTTGGATCGACTGGACCATTATGATGCCATCGTATTGTCATCGCAAAAATAACAGAAAAAATAAGGTAAAAGAGAGATAAAGGAGGAAATCTAATATGAAAATCGGATTTATCGGACTTGGAATTATGGGAAAACCCATGTCAAAGAATCTTCTGAAGGCAGGCCATGAACTGATGGTTTCTGATCTGAATCAGAGTGCAGTGGATGAAGTGGTGGCAGCAGGAGCAGTGGCAGCAGACAACAATACCATCGCAGCAGAATGTGATATGGTGATCACCATGCTTCCCAACTCTCCCCAGGTAAAGGAAGTTGTCTGTGGAGATAAGGGATTTTTACCCAGTGCAAAAGAGGGACTGATCCTCATCGATATGAGCTCCATTGCACCTCTGGCATCCCAGGAAGTGGCAAAGGCCTGCGAAGAGAAAGGTGTCCGTATGTTGGAGGCACCGGTCAGCGGTGGAGAACCTAAGGCCATTGACGGTACACTTTCCATTATGTGCGGAGGCGACGAGGCACTGTTTGAGGAATGTGTTACTGTATTAAAAGTCATGGGATCGGATGTGGTTTACTGCGGAGCATCAGGTGCCGGAAATACCACAAAACTGGCAAATCAGATCATTGTAGCAGCCAACATCGCAGCTGTTTCCGAAGGATTTATGCTGGCAAAGAAAGCCGGAGTGGATCCCAACAAAGTATATGCAGCAATCCGGGGAGGCTTAGCAGGAAGCACCGTTATGGATGCAAAGGGTACCATGATGCTGGCAAATAACACCAAGCCTGGATTTAAGATCGATCTGCATATCAAAGATCTGAATAACGCAGTTGACACTGGCCATGCTGTGGGAGCGCCGCTTCCCATGACAGCAGTTGTGATGGAGATGCTGCAGAATCTCCATGCAGACGGTATGGGACAGTGTGACCATAGCGCCATTGCCAAATATTATGAGAAGATGGCAAATGAGCACTTATATGACTAAGGAACAAAGGGGGAAGGGAGAATGAGCGAGACTCAGAACAAAAATTATATTACCTGTAAACCGTGGCAGTTAGTGCTTTGGCCCTGTCACACCACAGCCAGCAATTTTCTTTACATCGCCATGTCCATGGTAAGCTACATTGCTACCGGTGAGTATGGAATTCTGGTGGCAACCGCCGGAATCATTGCTACTGCCAGCCGTATGTTTGACGGTATCATTGATCCGATCCTGGCTATGATCACAGACCGTGTACATACCAAATTCGGTACGGTCCGGGTACTGATACTGGTGGGACGAACCATACAGATCCTAAGTGTCTTTGGAATTTATTTCTGGGGTGTGGGAACCCACAGTGTTGTGCTGTATATCCTGCTGAATTTCACCTATGTTATCGGCGGAACCACATCAGCCATTGCAACCCATACCGGTAATCCGGTGCTGACAACCAATCCGAAACAGCGTCCGAAAATTTTCCGCTGGATGATGGTATACACTATTTTTGTCAGCACATTTATCTCCAATTACCTGTCCAAGGTGCTGATTCCAAAGTACGGCAGCATCAGCACTGCCATGATGCAGGAACTGGCTATCGTTATGGTAAGTATTGTTGTGGTATTTGAGATTCTGGCTATCATTGCCATCACACCGGTAGATAAGCCGGAGAATTTCCCCAACAAGACAAAGGAAGACAATGTAAAACCAAGGGATATGTGGGAACTCATCAAAGGAAACCGTGCGCTGCAGATGTATGTCATCAGTGGTGTGACAGATAAGATCGCCACCAATGCCACAGGACAGAATGTTATCGGTGTGCTGCTCTATGGTATCGTCATCGGTAACTATGCCTTCTCAGGATCCTTTGCTACCTATTCCATGATTCCGAAACTGTTGTTTGTATTCTTCGGAACACAGATCATGGGCAAGACCGGAAGCAAGAAAGCCATGGTAACCTGGACTTCCATCTGTGTTGGACTTTCCCTGATCTATCTGGGATTCATGATCATCGCAGATCCTACACAGATCAGCCAGAAGGTTGTACCTACCGTGTTCTTCGTAGTGGTACAGATCGCACTGACCGCTTCCCAGTCCATGGTAAGTGCCACAACCAATTCCCTGGTTCCGGATATTGTTGACTACGAGCTTTACAGAAGCGGAAAATTTATGCCGGGTGCCGTTGGAATGATCTATGCATTCATTGATGAGTTTATGTCATCCTTCTCCAATACTATTGTAGCGGTACTGCTGACCATGGTAGGTTATGTATCTGTACAGCCTCAGCCGGGAGATGCCTGCACCACAGCCATCTTTGCAATGACCATGTTTATCACCGTTGGTCTGCCTGTCATCGGTTGGGTTGCAACCCTTATCGCCATGAGATTCTATCCGCTGGATGCAGCAAAGATGGAGGAAGTACAGGAGCACAATGCAAGACTGCGCGAGGCACAGAAGGCTGCCAAGGCAGAGTAAAAGTGTGTTGACATCCGTCTGCAAACCGACTATCATAGAACCGTGATAAACGGCATCGATGCGGATGCAGAAAGTGGGGCATTTCCAACATGAAGAAGATAGAAGACTACATAAGAAGCATTCCGGATTTCCCGGAGGAGGGAATTATTTTCCGTGATGTAACAAGCGTTCTGCAGGACGCAGAGGGCCTGAAACTGGCCATCGATTCCATGATCAAATTGTTAGACGGTGTAGATTTTGATGTGATCGCAGGAGCGGAGGCCCGAGGATTTATGTTTGGTATGCCTATCGCATATGCACTGGGCAAGCCTTTCGTACCGGTGAGAAAAGCTGGCAAGCTTCCCTGTGAGACAGTATCCCAGGATTACGCCTTAGAGTACGGTACTGCTACCATTGAGATTCATAAAGATGCCATCTGTCCGGGACAGAAGGTGGTTCTGGTGGATGATCTCATCGCTACCGGCGGCACCATTGAGGCGGCAGCCAAACTGGTGGAGAAACTGGGAGGCGAAGTTGTGAAAGTGATCTTCCTGATCGAGCTGGCCGGACTGAAAGGCCGGGAGAAGTTATCTGCCTATGATGTGGCATCAGTGATCACTTATGAAGGAAAATAATCATATGAATAAGGAATTGCAAGTTATTGCCCATATTGAGAGTGAGTTTACACAGAAGTTTGGGATTCCGAGACAAAGCGGGCTGGTGGCAGATGCCACCGCCCGCATTGTGTTTGAGCGGGAATACAGGGATCCTGCAGCTTTCCGTGGAATTGAGGAATACGAATACCTGTGGCTGCTCTGGGGATTTTCCCAGAGTGAGGGCAGAGGTTACAGTGCAACGGTCCGACCGCCCCGGCTTGGCGGGAAAAAACGGATGGGGGTTTTTGCCACAAGGGCGCCTTATCGGCCAAACAACATCGGCCTGTCATCGGTGCGGCTGGATCATCTGGAACTTTCGGAGACGGAAGGTCCCGTTCTTGTGGTGAAGGGGGCAGATCTGTTAAATGGTACGCCCATCTATGACGTGAAACCCTATATTGCCTATACGGATGCCCATCCGGATGCCGGAGGAGGCTATGCCAAACCGGGAGAACAGGAACTGCTGGTGGATTTTCCGGAGGAGCTGCAGCAGAAACTGCCGGAAGATTTGCGAAGTACCGTTACAGAACTGCTCCGGCAGGACCCAAGACCCGGGTATGACGAGGATTCCAAGCGGGAATATGCCATGAATTACGGCGGATATGATGTACGGTTTGGGGTGGAAGAAGAGCGCCTTACGGTGACGGATGTTTGTCAGATCAGAGGGATGACCTGATCCAGGCTGTCAGCAACACCGTAGAGCATGGGCATCAGATCCTCTGTGGGTTGTGTCAGGTCCGGTACCATGATGGTGCGGCAGCCTGCCCGGTAGGCAGCAGTGATACCGTTGGGGGAATCTTCGATGGCGATGCAGTCACCGGGATCCTCTCCAATCTGCCGGCAGGCATAGAGGTAAACATCCGGGTGGGGTTTACCGCGCTTTACCATGTGAGCGCTGATGACGGTGTCAAAGGCATCCGCCAGACCGATCTGCCCCAGCCGTTCCATGGCCCAGTCGTATCGGGTGGCTGTGGCAACGGCAGATTTGATATGCTGTTTC
Source organism: uncultured Pseudobutyrivibrio sp. (assembly GCA_945946605.1). Classification (GTDB taxonomy): domain Bacteria; phylum Bacillota; class Clostridia; order Lachnospirales; family Lachnospiraceae; genus Pullilachnospira_A. The sequence continues at coordinate 10,955 of CAMEWP010000005.1, forward strand.
CTCAGGTAGGAAAGCAGTTCGTCAATGCCGGGCTTTGCCTGAATACCATATTTTTCGATGAGAGTCTGAACGCTTTTGTTGTTGTAGGCGCGGATCTGATCCATGGGGATATCTTCCCCAAAACGCTCTCTTGCCCAACGGTAGGTGTCTTCATGGTTGAGACTGCGTTTAAAAAGAGCATCTTCCGGAGTAAACTCAGTGTAACCGAAATGGTGAAAGGATTTGGGCCAACATTCATAATAATATTTCTCGGTGTCTGTGATGACGCCGTCCATGTCAAATATCACTGCATGTATCATTTCTGTTCTCCCGTCACATACTCTTTCACATATTTTACCATTTCCTTGGCAGCAGGTGACAGCAGCTCCATATTCAGGCAGCAGATGCCCAGCACACGGTACTGTTCCGGCTGGATGGGATAGATATCCACATTGCAGGAAACCGTCTTTGTGAAAAGTTCCGGCATGATGCAGATCCCGGCGCCGCATTCCACCATAGCCATGGTGGACTGGTCATCTAATACATGGCAGTTGGCCCGGACAGAAAGCCGGTATTTATTGAGAAAATTGGTGATGTCCGTATCACAGCTTTCCTGCTGGATCACAAAGGGCTGGTTTTTCAGGTCATCCGGGGTCATGCACTGGGTATATGCAGGCATGTAGCCTTTGGGAACCACACACATGAGATTATCCCGGTACAGAGGAAGGAAGGGCAGACCTTCTTTGGCTTCCTGGGAGACGATGCCAAAATCGATGATACCGTTGCGGATCCAGCTGATGGTGTCAGAGTAGGAACCCTGGTACACTTCAATGTCAATCTGTGGATAATCCTGCTGAAAGGCTTTAATAATGTGGGGAACCCAGGCCAGACAGACGGTGTTGGTGCATCCTAACTTTACCTTTCCGGTCTGGAGTCCGTTGAGATTCTGGATGGCCTGCTGCAAATTGTTGTTACTGGTGATGATCTTCTGGATATAGGGATAGAGCTGTAAGCCTGCACTTGTCAGCTTTACTCCGGATTTGCTTCTGGCAAACAGGGAACAGCCCACCTCAGCTTCCATGGCAGAGATGGAGTGGCTGATGGCGGATGGTGTCAGGTGAAGAATGGAGGCAGCTTTGGCAAAAGAGCCCTGCTCCATTACTGTCTGGAAAATTTCATAGGATAAAAGTGTCATGGAATGTTACCTTCTTTCGTGGGTGAATAAAATTCATCGGGTCGATGAAAAGGTTGAACTTTACTTCATGCCAATATCATATTACAATATCATCAGACAGTCAAATGTTGAGTAATCTTTTTTTCTTTTTTGGGCAGTTGCAAGACTGCCCTTTTTCCTTTTTATGAATCGTGATATAATAGTAAAATCAATAAAGAATCAATGGAATGAATAGATCAATAGAATTATTTTAAAGAACGAGAGCAAGGAGGAGTACCATGCGGGTTTCTACAAAGGGGCGTTATGCTTTGACCATTATGATAGAACTGGCACTTCACCGGGAAGAAGGCTATCTTTCCCTGAAGGATGTGGCTGAGAAGAAGGGCATTTCCATGAAATATCTGGAAATGATCGTCAGCAATCTGAACAAGGCCGGATATGTGGTAGGCCAGCGGGGCAAGTCCGGGGGATATCGTCTGGCAAAAGATCCAAAGGACTATTCCATCGGAGGCATTTTAAAGACCTGTGAGGGAAGTCTGGCGCCGGTGAAATGTCTGGATGATGAGAATACCGTCTGTGAGAAGGCCGGGGAGTGTCTGACACTGCCCCTCTGGTCCAAACTGGATCAGATCATCGATCAGTATCTGGAGAGTGTGTCCCTGCAGGATTTATTGGATGGAAAGGTGTGATCCTATGGTTTTGTTATTGGCAGTTCAGAGTGTTGAACGCAAAATTGAGATGCAGACATCTGTGATCGTTGGTAATTATGAGTTTTATTATGCCAGTGGGAAACTGGCTGCGCTGACAGATCTGCCGGCGGAGGGCAGCACGCCGCCCATGGAATTAAAGGAGCAGGTGATGACGGCTATAGAAGGATTTTCCCCTGCAGATCCGGGGCAGTCTTATCTTGTGAGACTGTTGGACCGCTATCGTCCTTCCGAGGCCTGGGATGAACAGATGGAACAGCTTTTTTTGTGGGGAAAAACAGGAAAGCAGCCGGAAATGGGGAAGTAAACTCTCATGATACTGTAGAGTTTGGGAGGCGGCCATGAATACAGAATTATTATCCATTGGGAAAATGGCAAAGATCAATCATATATCCATTGCCACGCTGCGGCTTTATGAGGAAAAGGGACTTCTGATCCCACGTTACATCAATCCGGAAAGCGGATACCGGTACTATGATGTTTCCTAGAATGCCCGGCTGGATATGATCGCCTACATGAAAGAACTGGGGATGAGTCTGTCGGAGATTGCTGATGTTCTGCAAAAGGAGGACCTGGCGCTGATCGAAGATATTCTGGCACAAAAAAATGAACAGCTTCACGAGCAGATGCGGGAATTGAAGAGCAGACATGACGCGGTGGAGCGGGCCATTATGTCCATTGAGCGTTACCGTAAGTCCCCCAAAACCGGCACCATGGCCTTAGAGTACATAGACCGCCGTTATATCTGGGGGATTCCATGTTCCGCTAACTTTTATGAGAGTGATATCAGAGGCTATGAAGCGGAACTTTCCGGGCTTCGTGCAGCTCTGGAAAAGGAAAATTTCAGTCAGATCCATTCCTATAACATTGGCACTTCCATTGCAAAAGAGGATTTCCTGGAAGGAAATTTTGTTGCGGAAAAGATCTTTGTTTTCACAGGCAAGCATGTGGAGAATACCCATGCGGTGCTGCAGACCATAGACAGCGGTATGTATGCCTGCATTTACCTGGATCGGTATGATGATGAGATAGCATATGCCAATATGCTGAAGGACTACTGTAAACAAAACAATTATCAGATTGCAGGGGACTATATCTGTGAAGTGATGACGGAGTTCAATGTGTTTTGCAGTGACCAGCGGAACATGTTTTTAAGACTCCAGGTACCCATCAGTTTTCCAAAATAAAAAGCCCTTGACTCTCATGTAAACGGAGGGTTTACAATGAAATTACAACAAGGAGAAGGAGCTAATTTCATTATGGAGAAAGTGAAAGTTGTACAGTATGGCTGCGGTAAAATGTCAAAATATACCCTGCGCTATTTATATGAGCATGGTGCTCAGATCGTTGGAGCTATCGATGTAAATCCTGCGGTGGTTGGTATGGACGTTGGGGATTATGCCGAGTTGGGGGTAAAGACCGGTATTCTCATTTCCAATGATCCGGACAAAGTGCTGGATGAGTGCGATGCGGACGTGGCCATCGTTACATTGTTCAGCTTTATCGGAGATATTTACGATCATGTAGAAAAATGTGTGTCCCGTGGTATCAATGTGATCACAACCTGTGAGGAAGCCATTTATCCCTGGACCACAGCAGCTGCACAGATCAACCGTCTGGATGCATTGGCGAAGGAAAATAACTGCACCATTACTGGTTCCGGTATGCAGGATATCTTCTGGATTAATATGGTGGCTATGGTTGCCAGCGGCTGCAATAAGCTGACAAAGATCAAAGGTGCATACAGTTACAATGTAGATGAATATGGACTGGCACTGGCAAAAGCCCATGGCTGTGACCTTACAAAGGAGGAGTTTGAGAGTACCATCGCTCATCCGGCAGAGTTTGAGCCCTCTTATGCATGGAATGCCAGTGAGGCACTGTGCAACAAACTGGGTCTCACCATTAAATCCATCAAGCAGGAGCATGTTCCCTATATCATTGATGAGGACATTTACAGTGAGACTCTTGGAAAGACTATCGAGGCAGGAAGATGCATCGGAATGTCTGCTGTGGTTACCATTGAGACCATGCAGGGAATTACCATTGAGGAGGAAACCATCGGTAAGGTATATGGCCTGGATGACGGGGATATGTGTGACTGGTGGCTTACCGGTGAACCGGATACAGAGTTCCATGTAGTAAAACCTGCTACAGTAGAACATACCTGCGCAACCATCGTAAACCGTATTCCTACCCTGCTTACAGCACCGGCAGGCTATGTGACCAGCGATCAGTTAGATCCTCATTGCTACCTGACCTATCCCATGGAATATCATATTTAAGCTCATAGTTCGCCTCATTTTTTCATTTATCGCCCTATCCATTTTCTGTGGATAGGGCGATATTTATTTCCAATCATTTCTGATCATTTTCTGCAGTTTCCACATTTTCCCTGTTGACTTTCTTTTTTTGGGTTAGTTTATCCTAACGAAAGTAAGTTACAAATTACTTCAAAGAGAAAAAGGAGGAACAACATGAACAGACATAGAATTTTTTCCTGGATTGCCACAGCCTGCATGGTGCTCACTTTTATCACCGGATTTCTGACAGAACAGGTACTGTTTTTGCATTTGCATAAACTGGGTGGCTGCGGGGCATTTGTGCTGATGATGGCAGCCATGATAACCGGGTATGGAAGAAAGAAGTGATAAGACAGGGAGGAAAAATGAAACTGATTTGGATCTTTTTGGGATGTTTCAGTCTGGGAATCGGGGCGGTGGGAGCAGTGCTTCCGTTTTTGCCTACCTTTCCTTTTTTGATGCTGACGCTGTTTTGCTTTGCAAAAAGTTCCCGTCGTCTGCATCAGTGGTTTTTAGGAACGAAACTGTATCATGATCATCTGGAATCCTATGTGAAGGACCGTTCCATGACGGTAAAAACAAAGGTGAGGATTGTGACAACCGTTACCCTTTTGATGGGATTTCGCATTTGTTATGATGGCACATGTGCCGGCGGCAAGAATCCTGCTGGTGTTGGTGTGGCTGTGTCATGTCCTGTATTTTTGGCTTGGAGTAGGAACCATAAAAGAAGAACAGAAAAAGGAAGAAGAGTTACTATGATAAAAAAACGATTGGTGGGCCTTTTGCCCCATGCAAAAAAACATATCATGTTTCAAGTTTTATGGCAGTGGATCGCGCTGCTGGCACAGATCGCAATGATCTTTACAGTGACAGGTCTTTTGGAGTCGGTTCTTGGCGGGACTTTGGAGAGAATGGAAATTTTTCGTGGAGTGACGGTTTTGGTATGCGGTATGCTGCTGCGATATCTTTGCGACCGGATGGCAGCAGGTGCATCTTATGCAGCCAGTGTGGATGTGAAACTGGTTCTTAGGGAAAAGATTTACGATAAACTGTTGAAACTGGGGGCATCCTATAAAGAACACAGGGCAACTTCTGAGGTGGTGCAGCTGGCAACAGAAGGCGTGGAACAGCTGGAAACTTATTTCGGACGTTATCTTCCCCAACTTTTTTACAGTCTGCTGGCTCCGGTGACATTGTTTGTTGTCCTGTCTTTTGTAAATTGGAAAGCAAGTGTGATCCTGCTGATCTGTGTGCCCCTGATTCCCATTTCCATTGTGGCGGTTCAGAAATTTGCAAAAAAACTGCTGAGTAAATACTGGGACATTTACACAGAGTTGGGAGACAGTTTTCTGGAAAATCTCCAGGGACTTACTACTTTAAAAATTTATCAGGCAGATGAACAGAAAGCGAAGGAGATGGATGAGGAATCGCAGCGCTTTCGAAAGATCACCATGAAGGTTCTGACCATGCAGCTGAATTCCACCAGTGTGATGGATATCATCGCATACGGTGGTGCGGCGGCAGGTATGATCACCGCCATGACAGAGTACAGCAAAGGAAATGTTGCATTTTCCGGAACCCTGGCTATCGTGCTTCTGGCGTCGGAATTTTTTATTCCCCTGCGGCTGCTGGGTTCCTTTTTCCACATCGCCATGAACGGAATGGCAGCCAGCGATAAGATCTTTGCCCTGCTGGATCTTCCGGAACAGGTAAGCCCGGCAGGAGAGATTTCCGGGGAGCAGATTGCGGCAGAACTGGAAAATGTATCTTTTTCCTATGGAGATGACCGCAGGATCTTAGATGGGATCCATATGGAATTTGCAGCAGGAACATACACGGCGCTGGTGGGGGCTTCCGGGTGTGGAAAGAGCACCATCGCCGGCATACTCATGGGAAGAAACCCGGGATATCAGGGCAGGGTTACCATAAACGGTGTGCCCTTGCATGAGATCCGGGAGCAGTGCCTCATGTCTCATGTGACACTGGTAAAGCATAACAGTTATCTTTTCTGTGGTACGGTGGAAGAAAATCTGCGGATGGCAAAAGAGAATGCCACCCAGGAAGAACTTTGGGATGCTCTTCGAAAAGTAAATCTGGAAGCATTTCTTTTGACACAGAAGGGACTTCTTACAAAGGTCCAGGAAAAGGGCGGCAATTTTTCCGGCGGGCAGTGCCAGAGGCTTGCCATTGCCAGAGCGCTGCTTCACGATACAGCCATGTATATCTTTGACGAGGCCACATCCAATATTGATGCGGAAAGTGAGGAAGTGATCATGGGTGTCATTTCGGAACTGGCAAAGACAAAAACGGTGATCCTGATCTCTCATCGTCTGGCAAATGTGGTGCAGGCGGACCGGATCTACTTTTTGAAAAACGGTGGGATTGTGGAACAGGGAACCCATGAGTCCCTGATGGATCAGAAGGGCGATTACCATACATTATATTGTTATCAGACCGATCTGGAAGGGTACGGTTTTGCGGATCAGAGGACAAAAAGAAAGGAAGTGGGAGCATGAAACAGTTGATCGTACTGGTAAAACCCCTGATCCCGGTGATGGGGGCAGCAATTATCTTTGGCGTTGCAGGGTATCTGTGTGCCATTTTTCTAACCATCCTTACCGGATATGGGCTGCTTCAGATCATGACCCAGGGACAGGTTCTGCCGTCTCTTTTCGGAGTGCTGTTGCTGTTGGCTGTCAGCCGCGGGGTGTTTCATTATATTGAGCAGTACTGCAATCATTTTATTGCCTTTAAACTGTTGGCGCTGATCCGGCATCAGGTCTTTGGGGCACTACGCAGACTGTGTCCGGCCAAGCTGGAATCACGCCAAAAGGGAAATCTGATTTCCATTATCACTTCAGATATTGAACTTCTGGAAGTGTTTTATGCCCACACCATTTCCCCTATTGCCATCGCGTTTTTCACTTCCCTGATCATGGTTCTTTTCATCGGGCGGTTTGATCCCGGGGCAGGTGTCATTGCCCTGTGCGGATATCTTGTGGTGGGTGTTGCCATCCCGCTGAAGAAAGGCAGACAAGGTGCGGTGCCTGGCATGAAACTTCGGAGCGCCTTTGGGGAAATGAACAGTTTTGTGCTGGATTCCCTTCGGGGACTGGATGAGACCATACAGTATGGTAAGGGTGAAAAACGAAAAGCGGATATGAACCAGAGATCCACCCATTTGGGCATGATCCAGAAAAGCCTTTCGAAACTGGAGGGAGAGCAGAGAGGTGTGTCCAATCTGGCAGTGCTTTTCTTTTCCTTTCTGGTTTTATTTTACATGATGTTCCGGCTGTATAGCGGAAATGCGGATTTTGAGGATCTACTGCTGGCGGTGATCTCGGTGATGGGATCCTTTGGCCCTGTGATGGCTCTTTCCAATCTCTCCAACAATCTGAACCAGTCTCTTGCAAGCGGCAAGCGGGTTTGGGAAATCTTAGAGGAGCAGCCTGTGGTAGAAGAGGTCCCGGAGGATGCCATAGATCCGGATGATCCATCTGTATCTTTGGCGTCTGACTTTGCCGGGGCAGAGGCAGACAGGGTAACATTTTCCTACGGAAAGGAGGATGTGCTTTCCGATTTTTCCATGAAACTGGAGCCTGGGAAGATAGTGGGGATCCATGGAGCCAGCGGTTCCGGAAAATCCACTCTTTTAAAACTTTTGATGCGCTTCTGGGATGTGGATCAGGGAAGGATATCCATTTCCGGGGAGGATATCAGGAAGATCCCAACCAAAAAACTCCGGGATATGGAAAGTTATGTGACACAGGAAACCCATTTGTTCCACGATACCATTGCAAACAATATTGCCATGGGAAAGCTGGGAGCCACAAGAAATGAGATCGTAGAAGCGGCAAAAAAAGCTTCCCTGCATGATTTTATTATGAGCCTTCCGCAGGGATACGATACACAGGTGGGGGAACTGGGAGATACCTTGTCAGGCGGTGAAAGACAGCGGATCGGGATCGCCCGGACATTTTTGCATGATGCCCCGTTTCTGCTGCTGGATGAACCTACCAGCAATCTGGATGCCCTGAATGAAGGAATCATATTAAAATCCCTGCAGGACGCATCCATCCATATGACCGTGGTGCTGGTATCCCACAGGCAATCCACCATGAACATCGCAGACCGGGTGGTGGAAATGTAATGATATAAACGCATATTTTTTCGCAAAACGACGCATACTTTCTCCAAAGCAGAAAAGGAGAAGGCAATGGGACAGATTTGTGGATCACAGAGCCTCCGTTATACGGAGGCCTGTTATATTTTGGGAAGTGCTTCCGTGGTGGGAAAAAAAGAGGGAGAAGGCCCTTTGGGTAGCCTCTTTGATATGATTTGTGATGATGATAAATTTGGACAGGATAATTGGGAAAAATCGGAAAGTCAGCTCCAGAAGGAAGCCCTGACCCTGGCCATAGGGAAGACCGGGATCAAAAAGGAAGATCTGCGGTATGTGTTTGCCGGGGATCTTCTGGGGCAGAACATGGCCACCACCTTCGGACTGATGGATTTTCAGATCCCGGTTTTTGGCCTGTACGGTGCCTGTTCCACAGCGGGGGAATCCCTTTCCCTGGCTTCCATGTGTGTGGCAGGGGGATTTGCGGACCGGGTGGCAGCGGTTACTTCCAGTCATTTTGCCAGTGCGGAAAAACAGTTCCGTTTTCCTCTGGAATATGCCAATCAGCGTCCGCTGTCAGCCACCTGGACAGTAACCGGAGGCGGTGCCTACATTGTGGGAAAGAAGAAAAGTCCCGTGCGTATTGCCGGCATCACCACCGGGAAAATTGTGGATTACGGCATCAAAGATTCCATGAATATGGGGGCGGCCATGGCACCGGCAGCAGCGGATCTGATCGCAGCCAATCTTCAGGATTTTCAGCGGAAATCTGAGGATTATGATGCGGTGATCACCGGGGATCTTGGAGCGGTGGGACAGAAGATCCTCTTTGATCTTCTCTGGCAGCGAGGATACGACATTACAGACAGGCATTATGACTGCGGTATGGAAATCTTTGATGCAAAAACCCAGAATACCTGCGCCGGAGGCTCGGGATGCGGCTGTTCGGCGGCAGTGTTATCTGCCTGTTTTCTTCCCCGCCTTATCAAAGGAGAATGGAAACGGATCCTGTTTGTTCCCACCGGAGCACTTTTGTCCACTACCAGCTTCCATGAGGGAGAAAATGTGCCGGGGATTGCCCATGGTGTTGTTTTGGAACACGAAGAAAATGTCTGAAAGGAAAGTGATGGGATATGGATTATCTGAAAGCCTTTTTGGTGGGAGGAGCCATCTGTGCGGCAGTGCAGATTTTAATGGAAAAAACGAAACTGATGCCCGGGCGGATCATGGTGCTTCTGGTGTGTGTGGGAGCTGTACTGGGAGCCCTGGGGATTTACCAGCCTTTTGCAGATTTTGCCGGGGCAGGTGCCACGGTGCCGCTGTCGGGATTCGGCAATCTTTTATGGAAAGGTGTCCGGGATGCGGTGGATGAGCAGGGATTTATCGGGATCTTCGCCGGTGGATTTGAATCCTGTGCTGTGGGGGTGTCGGCGGCACTGGTGTTTGGCTATCTGGCGTCTCTCATCTTTAAACCTAAAATGAAAAAGTAACAGACCGGCCATGTATAAAGTGTGGGGCCAGGGGTCATACTAGGAGAGTAAAAAATCAACAGTCAAAGGAGACGAAGAGTGATGAAAAAATGGAAGTTATTTACCGCGGGCTGTCTGCTGGTACTGGTATTTGCCTTTGCAACAGGATGCGGCACCAATGGTAATATGGATGATACCAACCAAAATAACACCAACAATGGGGTGGAAAATGAGGATGATTCCATAGGTAACGGAACCGGAACCGGCATCGAAAATGAAAATGGAACCGGTACTGGGAATGGCAATGGCAATGGAAATGTGGTAGATGATGTGGTGGATGGAGTCGGTGACGGCGTAAAAGACGTCACAAACGGCGTCGTAGACGGAACAGAAAATCTCGTCAATGATGTGACCAGGTAGATTTCTGGTAGTTTTTCGGGGACGGTTCTTTTGCCATGAGGGTTGTCCCTCCGGCCAAATCTCAGGCCGGAGGGACACCCCTCATGGCAAAAGAACCGTCCCCGACACTTGTGAATTCCTCAACAATGTATATAATAGAGATATGTCTTACAAGAGAAAACGCAAGCTGACAAAAAACAGAAGAACGAACAGGATCTATGATCTGATCCTTCACTTTCTGGCACTGGTGGGGGCTATTACCCTGCTGTATCTGGCAGTCAGAGGGGTTTACGGACTGGTGGCAGGTAAAAAGACGGTGCAGCAGGCACCGGAGATTTTGGAGGAGTATCTGACAGTGAATGAATACTCCCGCCCGGGGATCTCCCTGCCAAAGGTGAAAGGGATCGTGATCCACTATACGGCAAATCCGGGAACCGGAGCAGAAGCCAACCGCAATTATTTTGAGGGCCTGAAGGACAGTCATGACACAAAGGCCAGCAGTCATTACATAGTGGGGCTAGATGGAGAGATCATTCAGTGTATTCCCACATCGGAGATCGCTTATGCTTCCAATGACAGAAATACAGATACCATTTCCATTGAGTGCTGTCATCCGGATGAAACAGGTGTTTTTGACCCTTCCACCTATCAGTCCCTGGTGCATCTGACAGCCTGGCTTTGCGGCCAGTATGACCTGACCACGGAAGATGTGATCCGTCACTATGATGTAACAGGAAAAAATTGCCCGAAATATTATGTGGAGCATCCGGAGGCCTGGGAGCAGTTTTTGGCAGATGTGGATGCCTATATTGAAGAAAATGGAGAGTAGGGAATTCGATGACAAAAGAGCAGTATGAGAACTGGACCAGAGGGATCAAAAGCAGTGCCAACGGCGTGACAATTTTGCGTTATGGAACCAGAGTGCTGACCGTGTTTACCATGTTATCCTATGGAATACTGTTGGTGTATGAAGCCTGCAGCAGACAGTGGACAGAACTTTATCACAGCATTCTGGTGCCGGGAGTTTCCTTTGTGGTGGTCAGCCTGTTCCGGAGTGTGATTCCGGCAAAAAGACCCTATGAAGAGCTGGAGATCCAGCCGCTGTTACATAAGGAGACTGAGGGGAAGAGTTTCCCCAGCAGACATGTTTTTTCCATCTTTATGATCGCCATGACCATGGCAGACCATAATATATGGCTGGGACTCTTTTTTATGATCTTAGGTGTTGTGCTGGCGGTGTTTCGTGTGCTTGGTGGAGTGCACTATGTCCGTGATGTGGTGGCCGGTGCAGCCATTGGAATCTTATGCGGAATACTGGGCTATGTTGTGATATTTTAGACTTTGAACAAAAAGGAGGACTATGCAAAAGAAAATCAAAAATGTGATGGATCAATTAAACGGTATGAATTTTATTGTCTTATTTCTTGCAGGGTGCATCAATGCCTTTGGTGTGACGGTATTTTTGGCGCCGGTGAAATTATATGACAGCGGAATATCGGGAACGGCCATGCTGATTTCCCAGATCACGCCGGACTATCTGTCCCTGTCATTGTTCCTGATCCTTTTGAACGTACCGTTGCTTTTTATATGGTTTAAAAAAACAGGGGGTTACTTTTACCGTGTATTCCCTGTTTGCAGTGAGTGTTTATTCCCTTGCAGCATGGATGATCACGGATGTGCTGCCGTTAGATGTGGCAGAGTCTTCCCCAATGGTAGGGACGGATCTTTTGCTGTGTGCGTTGTTTGGCGGTCTGATCTCCGGTGTGGGAAGCGGTCTTACCATCCGTTTCGGCGGTGCCATTGACGGCATTGAAGTCATGGCGGTGATCTTTGCCAAGAAACTAGGAATGACTGTGGGAACCTTTGTTATGATCTATAATGTCTGCCTGTATGTACTGTGCGGATTTATCCTGCAAAGCTGGGTTCTTCCGCTGTATTCTGTGGTGACTTATATGGCGGCTTTAAAAACAGTGGATTTTATTGTGGAAGGTATCGACCGGTCCAAGAGTGCCATGATCATTACGGACAAGGCGCAGGAGATTACGGCAGCTTTGACGGAAACCTTTGAGACAGGCGCAACCATCATGCCGGCCAGAGGCGGGTATTCCGGCACGGAAAAAACCGTGATCTATTTTATCGTGAACCGGTTCCAGATTTCAAGGCTGCGGACCATCGTTCATGGCATTGATGAGAATGCATTTATGACAATTACAGAAGTGGCGGATGTTTTTCACAGTGATACCGCAGAAGAAAGTGGGAGGTAGATATGAAAAGGGGATTGAAAAAAGTATTAGCAGTGGGATTAAGCCTGTTTGGTACGGCTTTGGCTGCATATGTGGGCGGATACTGGCTGCTGTTTCGGCCGGTGCGGTATCTGATCGTGGGCTTTTCGGCCGGAACACTTACAAAGGGAAATCTTGTGATCTGTATTGTAAAGATCTTCTTTGCGTCCACAGCCAGCGGCGGTATCTGGTGTGTCTTTGATATTATAGCCGGAAAATTCCGGGAGGAAGAAGAACTGATCCCGGAGAAAAAGCCCCGGAAGTTGGAAAAAGAAGAATAAAAGCAGAATAGGAAAAAATAGAAAAAGATCAGAAGAGAATTATAAAAAAAGCGGCGGTACAGCAAAAACTGTATCGCCGCTTTTCAGTTGCATTGTAAAGATCAGATGAATGATAAGATTACTCGTCCACACTGTAGTTGGGAGCTTCCTTGGTGATGTGGATATCATGAGGATGGCTCTCCTTTAAGGATGCGGAGGAAATCTTCACAAACTGTCCTCTTTCCTGTAACTCAGGAATGGTAGGACATCCGCAGTAACCCATACCGGAACGGATACCGCCGATCATCTGGAATACGATATCTTCCAGAGAACCCTTGTATGCCACACGACCTTCTACGCCTTCCGGAACCAGCTTCTTAGCGCCTTCCTGGAAATAGCGGTCCTTGCTTCCGTTCTCCATAGCAGCGATGGAACCCATGCCACGGTAAACCTTGTATTTACGACCCTGATACAGTTCAAAACTTCCGGGTGCTTCATCACATCCTGCAAACAGGCTTCCCATCATGCAGACACTTCCGCCGGCAGCAAGAGCCTTTGTCATATCGCCGGAGTACTTGATTCCACCGTCGGCGATTACCGGAATGCCATATTCCTTAGCAACGGAGTAGCAGTCCATGATAGCGGAGATCTGGGGAACACCGATACCTGCAACCACACGGGTGGTACAGATGGATCCCGGTCCGATACCAACTTTGATGGCATCTGCACCGGCCTCGATCAAAGCCTTTGCAGCAGCGCCGGTAGCAATGTTGCCGGCGATAACCTGAAGATCGGGATAAGCTGCCTTTACTTTCTTTACAGCTTCGATAATGTTCTTGGAATGTCCGTGTGCGGAATCCAGAACGATAACATCTACATGTGCATTGACCAGAGCCTCTACACGCTCCATCATGTTGCCGGTAATACCTACGCCGGCACCGCAGAGAAGACGACCCTGCTCGTCCTTGGCAGAGAGAGGATATTTGATCTGCTTCTCGATATCTTTGATGGTGATGAGACCCCTGAGATTATTGTCATCATCTACGATGGGGAGTTTTTCCTTTCTTGCTTTGGCAAGGATTGCCTTGGCATCCTCTAAGGAGGTGCCTACCTTGGCTGTGATCAGCCCTTCTGAGGTCATGGACTCTTTGATCTTCTTGGAGAAGTCTGTCTCAAACTTTAAGTCACGGTTGGTGATGATACCTACCAGCTTGCCATTCTCAGTGATGGGTACACCGGAAATCCGGAACTTGGCCATCAGATTGTTGGCATCCTCTAATGTATGCTCGGGAGAGAGGTAGAAGGGATCTGTGATGACACCGTTCTCAGAACGTTTTACCTTATCAACTTCATCGGCCTGCTCCTCAATTGACATGTTTTTGTGGATGATACCGATACCGCCCTGACGCGCCATGGCAATCGCCATGCGGTGTTCTGTGACAGTATCCATGGCTGCACTCATCATAGGAATGTTCAGCTTGATCTTCTTAGTCAGATTGGTTGTCAAATCAATCATGTTCGGTGTTACCTCAGAGTACTGAGGAACAAGTAATACATCATCAAAAGTAATGCCTTCACCGATAATTGTACCCATCGTATTTTTTCCTCTCTTTCCTGTGTTGTATCATTCATTGATATTTTATTTAGTTTTATATTTTATCAAACAAAAATGGGTGTGTCAACGCGAACAGCCGTGCTTTTTTCTATTTGCATAACATTGATTTTATGGTAAGATAGGAAAGAATGTATAAAATATCTGAAATGGTTTGGGAAGAAAGGAACAGGAAAAACAAACAAATGGAATTTCGACCGTGTATTGATATACATAACGGTCTGGTAAAACAGATCGTGGGCAGCAGTCTGCAGGATGAAGGGGACATAGCGGAGGAAAATTTTGTCTCCAAGCGAAATGCGGATTTCTTTGCCGAATTTTATGCCAAGGACGGCCTTACCGGCGGTCATGTGATCATGCTGAACAGGCAGGACAGTCCTTATTATGAGCAGACGAAACACCAGGCCATGCTGGCTCTTGAGGCATATCCCGGGGGACTGCAGATCGGCGGAGGCATTACGGCTGAGAATGCTGCCGAGTTTATACAGGCGGGAGCATCCCATGTGATCGTGACTTCCTATATTTTTTCCCAGGGCAGGATCGATTATGATCACCTGGAAAAACTGGTGGCAGCCGTGGGAAAGGAGCACATTGTGCTGGATGTGAGCTGTCGCAGAAAAGATGACGATTACTATGTGGTGACAGACCGCTGGCAGCATTTTACAAAGGAGAAAGTCAATGCTGCACTGCTGGATAAGCTGGCTGCTTACTGCGATGAATTTTTGATCCACGCGGCGGATGTGGAAGGAAAGGTATCCGGCGTTGAGGAGGATCTGGTGCGGATTCTGGGTTCCTGGGGGAAGATTCCTGTTACCTATGCAGGGGGGATTTCCGATTATGATGATATTGAGACAGTGAAGGAACTGGGAGAGGGCAGGTTAAATGTGACCATCGGAAGTGCGCTGGATCTTTTTGGAGGCCCTATGAATTATGAAACAGTGCTCAGCTGCATACAGGATGTATAAAAGATCAGGAGGTAAGATCAGGTGAAATTTGCAAAAATGCATGGATGCGGCAACGATTATGTCTATGTGGACTGTACAAAAGAGCCTTTGAAAAATATTGAAAAAACAGCTGTTTATGTCAGCGACCGCCATTTTGGTATCGGTTCCGACGGACTGATCCTCATCAACCCGTCAGATGCGGCGGATTTTGAAATGGCAATGTACAATGCGGACGGATCCCGGGGCGAGATGTGCGGCAACGGTATCCGCTGCGTAGGAAAGTTTGTTTATGATAAGGGACTGACGGATAAGGAACGGATCACAGTAGAGACTCTGGGAGGAATTAAGACCCTGGATCTTTCTGTGGAGGATGGCCGGGTACAGCGTGCCCTGGTGGATATGGGAAGTCCCATTTTGGAGTGTGAGCAGATTCCCGTAACGGCAGATGTGCCGGTGGCGGTGAATGAACCCATCACAGTGGAGGGTATCACTTACCGGATGACCTGTGTTTCCATGGGCAATCCCCACTGCGTGATCTTTATGGATGAGGATGTGCGAGACCTGGATCTGGAGAGGATCGGGCCGGCTTTTGAACATCACGAGAGATTTCCTAAGAGGGTAAATACAGAGTTTGTAAATGTCATTGATGAGGAGCATCTTCGAATGAGAGTCTGGGAGCGGGGAAGCGGAGAGACCCTTGCCTGCGGTACAGGAGCCTGTGCCACAGCAGTGGCAGCCAGCCTGAATCATCTGGCAAAGGATGTGGTGGACGTGGAACTTCTAGGTGGCCATCTGCAGATCACATATGACAGAGAAAAAAATCTGGTGATGATGGAAGGACCTGCAGTTACGGTATTTGAGGGGGAGATCGCTCTTCCCTGGGAAGCATAAAGGAAAAAGAGAAAGATACGATACATTATTATATAAAGGAGCAGAGATATGTATAAGATCAACACAAACTACCAGAAGTTGCCGGGCAGTTATCTGTTCAGCAATATCGCAAAGAAAGTCAATGCCTTTACCGAGGCCAATCCTGAGGCTGATATCATCCGTCTGGGAATCGGTGATGTGACACAGCCCATTGCACCGGCGATGATCAGTGCCATGCACAAGGCGGTGGATGAGATGGCAGATGCTGCTACCTTCCACGGATATGCACCGGATCTTGGGTATGATTTCCTCCGCAATGCCATTGTGGAGAAAGATTACAAAGCCAGAGGATGTGATATTTCCGCAGATGAGATCTTTGTATCTGACGGGGCAAAGAGCGACTCCGGCAATATTCAGGAGATCTTTTCCCAGGACAACAGAATTGCAGTATGCGATCCGGTATATCCCGTTTACGTGGATTCCAATGTAATGGCAGGACGGACCGGCACTTATGATCCGGACACACAGATGTGGAGCAATGTGATCTACATGCCCTGTACTGCAGAGAACAATTTTGTTCCGGAATTTCCTAAGGAGCAGCCGGATATCATTTATCTCTGCCTTCCCAATAACCCCACCGGTACGACCCTGACAAAGGATCAGCTGCAGGAGTGGGTGGATTACGCCAATAAGATCGGGGCGGTGATCATTTACGATGCGGCATACGAAGCATATATCTCTGAGGATAATGTGGCACATTCCATCTACGAATGTGAAGGGGCGAGAACCTGTGCCATCGAGATCCGCAGCTTCTCTAAAAATGCCGGATTTACCGGTGTCCGCCTTGGATTTACCGTAGTGCCCAAAGATCTGGTATGTGACGGTGTTTCCCTCAACGGTATGTGGGCAAGACGCCACGGAACCAAATTCAACGGGGCGCCCTACATCATTCAGAGAGCCGGCGAGGCAGTATACTCTGCAGAGGGGCAGGCTCAGATCAAGGAACAGGTTGGCTATTATATGAAGAATGCCCATATCATTTACAGCGGCCTGAAGGAGGCCGGATATCAGGTATTCGGCGGTGTCAATGCACCTTACATCTGGCTGAAGACACCGGGACAGATGACATCCTGGGAATTCTTTGATTATCTTCTGGAAAATGCCAATGTGGTGGGTACACCGGGAAGCGGCTTTGGCCCCAGTGGAGAAGGATATTTCCGCCTGACAGCCTTCGGAAGTTACGAGAACACCGTGCGTGCACTGGAGAGAATCAAAAAACTGTAATTGTGCAGACGCAGGAAATAAAGCGCAGCATAAAATATCAGATAAAAAATTACGGTTAAAATATCAAAAAAATGTAAGACAAGAGCAAAGAAAAATATTATAATTTTTTTATCAAAGGTATGAGCAAAGGAGATTGCACTATGAAATTATTTATTGATACCGCAAAAGTAGAAGACATCCGCAAAGCAAATGACATGGGAGTTATCTGTGGTGTTACCACCAATCCTTCCCTGATCGCAAAGGAAGGAAGAGATTTCAACGAAGTGATCCGCGAGATCACCACCATCGTTGACGGACCCATCAGCGGAGAAGTAAAGGCAACTACAGTAGATGCAGAAGGCATGATCAAGGAAGGCCGCGAGATCGCAGCAATCCATCCCAACATGGTTGTTAAGATCCCTATGACCATCGAAGGTCTGAAGGCAGTTAAGGTTCTTGCAGCAGAAGGCATCAAGACCAATGTGACCCTGATCTTTACAGCAAACCAGGCACTTCTGGCAGCTGAGGCAGGTGCTACCTATGTTTCACCTTTCTTAGGCAGACTGGATGACATCAATCAGGATGGCGTTTCTCTCATCGAAGACATCGTTACTATCTTTGATAACTATGGATATGAGACAGAGATCATTGCAGCCAGCGTCCGCAACCCTGTACATGTGACCAACTGTGCACTGGCAGGTGCAGACATCGCTACCGTTCCTTACTCTGTCATCGAGCAGATGACCAAGCATCCGCTTACTGATGCAGGTATCGCAAGATTCCAGGCAGACTATAAAGCAGTATTTGGTGAGTAAATCCATAAGGTAAGGCTGGCTTGTCGTACAACTTATAAGATAATAGAGATTATAAGAAATGGACGGAGAATATCTGTTGTGCGCAGGAGATATTCTCCGTTTTGTTTTTTTTGAAAGTTTTGTTTTTTTGAAAGTTTTGTTTTTTTGAAAGTTTTGTTTTTTTGAAAGTTTTGTTTTTTAAAAGAAAAAGTGGGAAAAAGGAGAAGGTGACATGGGAAGAAGAGAAGAGATCATGGAAGGCAGCACCGCACTGGGAATCGAGTTTGGTTCTACCCGTATCAAGGCGGTTCTGGTAAATAAAAAGAACGAGATCCTGGCTCAGGGGGATCATTCCTGGGAAAATCAGCTGGTGGACGGTATCTGGACTTACAGCCTGGATGCTATCTGGGAAGGATTGCAGGACTGTTACCGCAAACTGGCAGCAGATGTGCAGACAAAATATCAGACAGAACTGACCACCTTAGGATCCATCGGATTTTCCGCTATGATGCATGGCTATATGCCCTTTGACGGAGAAGGACGACTTTTGGTTCCCTTCCGTACCTGGCGTAACACCATGACGGAGGAAGCATCCCTGAAACTGACAGAAGTATTTGGATTTCACATTCCCCAGAGATGGAGTATCGCACATCTGTATCAGGCGATCCTGAAGGGGGAAGAGCATGTAAAGGATGTGAGATTTTTCACCACACTGGCCGGTTACATCCACTGGCAGCTTACCGGTGAGAAGGTGCTGGGAGTAGGCGAGGCTTCCGGTATGTTCCCTATTGACAGCAAGACAAAACAGTTTGACACCGGTATGATCGCTTCCTTTGATGAGCTGGTGGCAGACAAGGGATTCCCCTGGAAACTGGCAGAGATCCTTCCGGCCGTTAAGGTGGCAGGAGAACATGCCGGCGTACTGACGGAGGAGGGAGCAAGAAAACTGGATCCCTCCGGCAAGCTTTGTGCAGGAATTCCCCTTTGCCCTCCGGAAGGTGATGCGGGAACCGGTATGACAGCAACCAACAGCGTAAAGGTCCGTACCGGAAATGTATCGGCAGGTACCAGCGTATTTTCCATGGTAGTTACCGAGAAACCTCTTTCCAAAGCATATGAGGAGATCGACATGGTGACCACACCTACCGGTGAGCCGGTGGCTATGGTGCACTGCAACAACTGTACTTCCGATCTGAACGCCTGGGTGAATCTGTTTAAGGAAACCCTGGATCTCTTTGGAGCAGAGGTGTCCATGGATGATCTTTACGGCAAATTATACAACAAGGCACTGGAGGGGGATGCAGACTGCGGCGGACTGCTGGCTTACAATTATTTCTCCGGTGAACATGTGACAGGATTTGAGGAAGGACGCCCGCTGTTCGTTCGCCAGCCTGACGCAGCCTTTAACCTTTCCAATTTCATGCGCACCCACCTGTACACCTCCCTGGGAGCATTGAAGACAGGTATGGATATCCTGCTGAAGGAGGAGAAGGTGGCTATCGACCGGATCACCGGACATGGCGGATTGTTTAAGACGAAAGGGGTTGGACAGAGTGTTCTGGCAGCAGCCTGCGACGCACCCATTGCCGTGATGGAGACAGCCGGTGAAGGCGGTGCCTGGGGCATGGCGATCCTTGCAAATTATATGATGCGCCAGGAGGAGATCACCCTGGATGATTATCTGGAGCAGGAGGTATTTGCAGATGCAGTTTGCGAAATGGAAGAGCCGCAGCCGGAAATGGTATCAGGTTTTGACGCGTTTATGGAGACTTACAAAGCAGGTCTGGCTGTGGAAAGAGCAGCGGTAGATCATTTGCGGTAAATGTGTTTGACAGGATAGATTTAGCAGGATAGATGAGAAGGGTAAAAGGAGATAAATATCATGTTAGAAGAGTTAAAAAAACAGGTATATGAAGCAAATATGGAACTTCCAAAAAGAGGTCTGGTGACTTACACCTGGGGCAATGTCAGCGGAATTGACCGGGAGAGCGGACTCTTTGTCATCAAACCCAGCGGTGTTTCCTATGAGGAACTGACACCGGAGGATATGGTGGTGGTAGATCTTGAGGGAAATGTGGTGGAAGGCAGATATAAGCCTTCTTCCGATACAGCCACCCATATCGAACTTTACAAAAAATATGAAAAGATCGGCGGTGTGGTACATACTCATTCCACCTATGCGGTAGCTTGGGCCCAGGCCGGACGGGATATCCCCCTTTACGGCACTACCCATGCGGATTATTTCCTGGGAAGTATTCCCTGCACCAGAAACCTGACACCCCAGGAGATCGATGAGGCCTACGAGAAAAATACAGGAAGTGTCATTATCGAAACCTTTGAGGAGGGTGGACTGAATCCGGAGTATACACC
Organism: uncultured Pseudobutyrivibrio sp.; assembly: GCA_945946605.1. Lineage (GTDB taxonomy): Bacteria > Bacillota > Clostridia > Lachnospirales > Lachnospiraceae > Pullilachnospira_A. The sequence continues at coordinate 31,501 of CAMEWP010000005.1, forward strand.
GGGAGTGATCTGCAAGAATCACGGACCCTTTACCTGGGGAAAAGATGCGGATCAGGCTGTATATAATGCAGTGGTATTGGAGGAGGTTGCCCGGATGGCGCTTCTCACAGAACAGGTAAACCCCAAGGTGGAGAAAGCTCCGGACTGCATCCGTGACAAACATTTCTACCGCAAACACGGGGCAAATGCATATTATGGACAGAACGGCCCATGTTAGTGATATCAACAGATGCCGAACTGTTAGAAGAATTACAAAAAAAGGGAATGGCAGTAGCTTTGCAGGAGACAGAAGGAATGGAAAAAAGCTATGCCATTCCCTATGTTATTCAGAAGCCGGAAGAGTTGTCCTACCGGGATTATGACAGGATCTTCCGGCGGCAGAAGGGGATTCCCTGGACTATTTTTACCACCGAAAGGTGTGTGGTCCGGGAATTTTCCATGAAAGATCTGGATGCGCTGTGGGATCTTTATGCACAGCCATCCGTGACGGATTATATCCAGCCCCTTCATGAAACGAAAGAGAAAGAGGAAGCATACCAGAGAGATTATATTCATTATATGTATGGATTCTTTGAATACGGCATGTGGCTGGTGGAGGATAAAAAAACCGGCCGGATCATAGGGAGAGCCGGGATAGAGACAAACGAGCGGTGCCGTGACGGTGAGGCGGAGCTGGGGTATGTGATCCATCCGGAGAATCAGCGTCAGGGGATCGCCGCAGAAGTGTGCAGAGGGATCCTTCAGTATGCTGCCCGGGAACTGGAAATCCACTCCATCTTTGCCAGAGTGCACAAAAAGAACCGGGCATCTGTGGGATTATTGGAAAAACTTGGCTTTGTCAGGGAAGAAAGTCAGGAAGATACCATCACCTTCCGCATTGCAATTCCGTAGCATTTTTATTATAATAAGTAAAATATTGTACGCAAGAAGGGGAGAACTACCATGTCAGACATTTCCGCAAAGCAGATCAAAGAGATAGAAGAGGATTTGGAAAAGGAAAATGAAGGGTTAGTACAGACCGAGGATTTTGTGGAGCCTGAGAAGTTATACGATGAACTGATCGACCGGATCCATAAATATCACCCGAATGCGGACATCTCCATGATCGAGAAAGCCTATCATGTTGCACGGGATGCCCATAAGGGACAGGTGCGCAAATCCGGAGAAGAATATATCATTCATCCTCTTTGCGTTGCCATTATTCTTGCGGATCTGGAGCTGGATAAGGAGACCATCGTGGCAGGTCTTCTCCATGATGTGGTGGAAGACACTGTTATGACAAAGGAGCAGATCGCATCGGAATTCTCCGATGAGGTGGCACTTCTGGTAGATGGTGTCACAAAACTGGGACAGTTGTCCTACGATGCGGATAAGGTGGAAGTCCAGGCGGAAAATCTTCGTAAGATGTTTCTGGCCATGGCAAAAGATATCCGTGTGATCATGATCAAACTGGCAGACCGCCTTCACAATATGCGTACCCTGAAATATATGCCGCCGGAAAAACAGCGGGAGAAGGCAAAGGAGACCATGGAGATCTATGCTCCTCTGGCACAGCGCCTTGGTATCAGCAAGATCAAGGTGGAACTGGATGACCTTGCCCTGAAATATCTGGAGCCGGAGGCCTATTATGATCTGGTGGAAAAGGTTGCCCTGCGCAAGGCCCAGAGAGAGGAATATGTCAAGTCCCTGGAAGAGGAAGTGGCCAAACATATTGCAGATGCCGGCATCAAAGCAAAGATTGAGGGCCGGGCAAAGCATTTCTTCAGTATCTATAAAAAGATGGTGAATCAGCACAAGACTATTGACCAGATCTATGATCTGTTTGCCATTCGTATCATTGTGGATACGGTAAAAGACTGTTATGCGGCGCTGGGTGTTATCCATGAAATGTATACCCCTATCCCCGGGCGGTTTAAAGATTATATTGCCATGCCAAAGCCCAATATGTACCAGTCCCTGCACACTACCCTCATCGGACCCAACGGTACTCCCTTTGAGATCCAGATCCGGACATACGACATGCACCGTACCTCTGAGTATGGTATCGCAGCCCACTGGAAATATAAAGAGAGCGGCGAAGGTGCCACCATCAACCAGGAAGAGGAGAAGTTAAGCTGGCTTCGCCAGATCTTAGAGTGGCAGCGGGACATGTCCGATAACAAGGAATTCATGAGCCTTTTGAAGAGCGATCTGAACCTGTTTTCCGACACGGTGTTCTGTTTTACCCCCTCCGGAGATGTAAAGAATCTGCCCAATGGCTCAACTCCCATTGATTTTGCCTACAGCATCCATTCGGCAGTGGGCAACCGCATGGTGGGAGCAAAGGTAAACGGCAAGTTGGTGCCCATCGATTATGAGATCCAGAACGGTGACCGGATTGAGATCATCACTTCCCAGAATTCCAGAGGACCCAGTCGTGACTGGCTGAAACTGGTGAAGAGCACCCAGGCGAAGAATAAGATCAACCAGTGGTTCCGCAATGAGTTTAAAGAGGA
>CAMEWP010000006.1 GCA_945946605.1 uncultured Pseudobutyrivibrio sp.
ATCGAAAATACGAGGTCAAATCATTCTAAACTAGAATTTAGTTTTTCATTTGACCCATATGAAGAAAGCACCAGTTCATGTTCCGCAAAGATATATTCCATAATGGAATTGAACTTCTGACTCGGAAACAGTAATGCTGAAATCAACACATTTGTATCGAGCATTATCCGCATTTACTTCACCACGCTTTCCTGCCTGAGCTCTTTAATCATCTGAACTACATCTTCTTCACTGTTCAAGCCAGCCTGCTGTGCTTCTCCTGCAAATGCCCTCTGTGCCTCCCTGAATGCATCCATCGAGGAATTCATCATATATATACGACCACCTTCTTCCATGAAAAGCACTTTATCGCCGTTTTTTATCCCAAGTTTTCTACGAATCTCTACCGGAATTGTTACCTGACCTTTTGATGTTACTTTAGCAAGTTCCATATCAAAACCTCCTTTAAAGTGTAATGTATTCCTTACTTTCCTTACACTATTAGTATATCCCGTTTCCATGATAATATCAACTCCTTTTCAAAAATTTACACACCAAACGAGTAATCAAGAAACTCATTCTCTTCCGGCTCAGGCATTTCTTCTTCCCTGGAATCTTTTGCCTGCTCACAGACACTTTCCTGTTCCATCAATGGCTTTCCTGCCGACGGTGTCACAGCCTGCGGATTTCCCTGCTGATACGGATAAGGCATTATCCCACCAGCCTGCAGTCCTGCCTGAAAAAATGCCTGCTGTTGCATCTGATACATGGCTGCAAGTGCCGGAAGATTGGAAAGCAGCTTCTTCTCCACGGTCTGCACCAGCCTTTCTGCAAAGGCATCCTCCTTTTCCCTGCTCTCCAGATATGGATCGTTTTTCTTGGCAAGATGTCTTTCATAATAATCATTAATCGCAGCCACCGCAAAAGCATTCTGCGACTTAAAATCCTGTTTCACTTCTGCGGAATGCAGGCATTCCCACGCCTGCACCGCTGCTTCATCACCCATACCGAAACGGATATTGTGATTTCTGCACTCTTTCTTCATTCTGACTCACCTACCTTCTGTCTGCTCTTTCCTGATGTCTTAAAAGCATATAGCAGTAATACTCATAGCCCTTTGCATTGGCACGGATATCATGGTTAAAGACTGTATTTTCAGGATTGTACTCGCCGAAGTTTTCAACCAGCCTTGCACCTCCACCCATAAAGTAAGCTTTCATCAGTCTCTCATTATACTCATGATCACGCATCTTCTGGAAAATCTCATCCACATACTCACAAATCGCCTTTTCCACTAACGAAGCATGAGGCTCCGGCAAATCATTTTTCCCGGTACGGAGAATATTATCAATCACATCCTCCATCATATTGTCTCCGGTATTGTCCTGCACCATGTTATGAATCTTCTGAAAGCACTGGAATACGCCCAGCTTTTCAGTCCATGCCTTGCTTTCCATCGGTCTGCCGTTGTTCAGATACATCAGGTTCATGGTACCATTGCCAATATCTGCAAGAAGGGTAACTCCTGCAAAATCTTTCAGATTCTCTGCCACCGCTGAATAACACTGCGGCATAACCGTACATCCGGCAAATTCAATATAATAAAGTCTGTCTTTATATCCTACCTTCACCCTGTTGTTTCGAAGCATATACCTCTTGAAATCCTCTCTCTGTGCCTGCACCCATTTTAGAGGAAGTCCAACCGCAAGGTGAATTCTCACCTTATTTACTGCATCCGTCATTCCTCTTGTTTCCAATTCCTTTACAATGGCAGCCAGTGTCAGCACATAATTATCGTCATCCGTCTGCTTATCTGCCACAAAGCCCTTTCTGCCTTCTCCAATTACATAATAAGCACCGTTGTACTCGATATAATCCCTGCTTAACACGGGTACACTGTCATATCTTGTAACCGCCGTCTTGAAGCATCTTCTGGCTGATTTTGCGTTTCCGTAACCATTATCTATACCGATTATCAATGCTCCATTCATACTGTATTCCCTAATCTTCTCTGTCATAAATTCCTCTCTTTCTCCGGCATCTGTACCGGCATTCAAAACTGTGTTATCTCCTGTCCTGCTGTGGGTAATGGCACAAATGCTTCCACCCACTTGTCTGTTAGTAAAATCTGTAAACGACTGTCTCATACACTTCCTCCTCTGCGGTCTGCTTTGCCTGTTCCCTGAGCTTCCACATCTCCATTGTGGAATTAGGATTTTCAGGCTTATGCTTCTGTAGATACTGATTCATTATTGTGTCTAACATCTGATAGGCTTCCTCATTGATTTCTGCCGCTTTTCTTTGAAGCAGTCCCATTCTGATATGATGGCGGTATCTGTCCGGATGGTGCTCTTTCATATAAGAAATCCAAAGTAATCCGTACTTTCCAGTCTCAATGCGTTCCGGCATCTGCCACACTGAAAGATTCGGATAATATATTCCATCTTTCTCGATATAAGTTCCGCCCATCTGTTCAAAAACTGATAATTCATTACTCATCACTGCTACCTCCATTCTCTTATCTTGCTCTGTCCCGGCTGTTGCCAAAACTTTCCTGCTTGCTGTACTCCTGTTTCGCGTGCCATTCCTTTACCAGATTTTCAATCAGTTCCACCTTCTGTTTTGGTGTAAAATCTGACGGAAAATACTGTGCCAGCTTATCTGCCCGTATCTTAATCTGTTCTCTCTGGTTTGGTTTTTCCTCTTCCAAAATCTCATACATTGCATCCATATCAAGACCACCGGACTGACTGATTCGCTTCATCCGGTTTGCCTGCGACAAAGATGGTGTACACTGTTCCAAATCCATAACCGCATGAAGCTCATACTGTTCTTCCTCCGTCAGATAAGATAGTTCCACCGCAATCGTAAAAGCTATCTTTTCCTCATCCACCATTTGTAGTATCTTCGGAATCAGATGGGTAAGCCGTATATACCGCTTAATCTGTGCCACACTCTCACCCACCTGCTTTGCCAGTAGCTCATTACTCCGCTCCGGCTTCGGTCCAACTTGAGCCGAAGTGATGTCCGTTTTTCTTCCCTGTCTGTTCATAGCTTCCAGCTTCATACGATAAGCATAAGCCTTCTCACTTGGTTTTAAGTTCTCCCGCTGTAAATTGGAATCTACCATCGCCACTATCGCCTGATTATCGTCCAACTCTCTTATAACTGCCGGAACTTCCGCAAGACCAGCCCACTGTGCTGCTGCCTTTCGTCTGTGTCCTGCAATCACCTCATAACCCTCCCCATCAGGATTCGATCTTACAAGTAAAGGAACAATCACACCCTCATCCTCAATACTTTTCATAAGAGCACACAGTTCTATGGCCTGCTGCACATGAAAAGGATGGTTCTTAAAGTCCTTTAACTCGCTTATTCTAATACTCTTTATCTCTTCCATTACAATCTCCGTTCTTCCGGTAGAATAGCTTCTACTCAGTTATGCCAATGTTATCTGCAAATAGAAAAAGACCGCTCATCTCCAATTACTTGAAAATGAACGGTCTTTCACGCTTCGTATTCTGTTAAATAACTTCAAATTACTGTAACTGTTCATAGCCAACCTCGAAAATACTTTGTATTTCCTCGGTGTGGGTATCCGCCAAATAGTTTCATTCAAAAACATACTATGAAATGCAAGCATTCCGCGTATGTTTTGATGAAACTGCTTGGCTCTGAACAGTTACAAATTGTACTTTTATGTGTTTCCACACCCCACATCCAAAACGATCGAGACATTTACCCCGTCCGAAATCGCCTTTTTGTAGGTTTTTCTATCACTCTGCGAGAACATCATATGCCTCTCAAAGTGCCTAAAATCAAGGATTCTTACATATCGACCCGATGTAGTGCAACCACGCACTCTATATGATTTGTGAAGGGGAACATATCCACGGGCTGGATCTTTTCCACCCGATAATCTTTTGAAAGACTTTTTAAATCTCTGGCCAGGGTCTCCGGATTGCAGGAAATATAAACCACCTTCCTGGGTGACAGGATCTTTAAAGACCGCAGAAAAGCCTCACTGCTGCCGCTTCTGGGCGGATCCATAAACACCACATCAAATTTCTCTCCCCGCCGGGCTGCCTCTTCCATGTATTCTCCGGCATCCCTGCAGATAAACCGCACATTGGAGATCTTATTGGTCTTTGCATTGATAATGGCATCCCGGACAGCATCCCTGTTCAGTTCCACCGACACAACATCTCCGGCATCTTTTGCCGCTATGAGACCGATGGTTCCGATTCCACAGTAAGCATCCAGCACTTTCTCTTTTCCGGTCAGACCCGCATAGGAAATTGCTGTACGATACAGATGCTTTGTCTGGACCGGATTCACCTGATAAAAGGACTTTGCCGAAATACGGAAAGTACATCCCATCAGTTCATCCTCAATATAGCCCTTACCGTAAAGCACCTTTTCCCGGTCGCCAAGGATCATGCTGGTCTGACGATCATTGATGTTCATCACCACCGTGGTGATCTCCGGATGCTTCTTCACCAGCGCCTTTACCAGATTCTTGCCTGAGGGGAAAACGGGAGATGCCAGCACCAGCACTACCATCACCTGACCGGTAGCAAAACCTCTCCGCACCAGAACATGACGAAACAGACCATACCCGGTATCTTCATTGTAGGGTTTGATCTTAAAAGACCGGATCAGGTCCTTCATATCCAGAATGATCTCTGTGGCAATCTTATCCTGGATATGACATTCCCCGATATCCACGATCCTGTGAGTTCCTTCCTGATAAGTGCCGCAGACGATCTGACCGTTTCGTTTCTGCCCGTATACCGCATGTACCTTATTGCGGTAATGGTAAGGATAACCCATGCCTTTGATGGGTTCCACCCTGCCATAGCCTCCAAGAAGTTTTTTCACCCACTTCTGTTTTTCTTTCAGCTGTTCCTCATAGGACATCTCCGTGTAGGTACATCCGCCGCAAAGTTTCCGGTACGGACAAACAGATTGTCCTATATTCTGCTGTGTATGGTTTTTCTCCGCTGCCATAACTTCCCCGCTCCCTGATATTTGCACATAAAAATCTGCATCGGGAGCTATTATACCATATCTTTTTCCTTTATGCACTCCTTTCCCATCCCGGTACCCGGGCAGACAATACCACCCGGGATGCATCCCTTACATTTGTCTCATTATCATCAAAGAAAATATGGGCACCAAAAGCCTCCAGCACCAGGCTTTTATCCATTCCTCCAAGGAAAAAAGCCTCATCGATCCGGACACCCCAGGCCTGCAGTGTCCGGATCACCCGCTCGTGGGCCGGTGCGCTCCGGGCTGTTACCAGCGCCGTACGGATAGGCACCCGATCCGGCGCATACTGCTGCTGGATCTTGGAAATCGCCATCAGAAGACCGGCAAAAGGACCTTTGGGAAGGGGATTTCTGGCCTGTTCCTTTTCCCGCACGCAAAAAGCCTCCATCCCTTCCTCCTGAAAAAAGCGCTCCGACTCATCGGAAAAAAGCACCGCATCTCCGTCAAATGCGATCCTGATCTGATGGATGGCCTCCTGTCTGTTATGTTCTCCCTGAAGGATCAGACCAGCAGCCACACCGCTGTCCAAAGCCCGCCGCACATCTTCCTCATCACAGGACAGATACAGATCCACATGATATGCCTTCAGATAAGGCGCAATGGATGCCCCTGTTGTCAGTGCCGCTTTTGTGATATCAAGCCCATAGTGCTCTATGGAGTGAAAGATTCGAAGAGATGCATCCGCACTGTTCTTTGACATGATCACAACCTCTGTCATCCGGGGCTTTTCCTTTTGATTCAGTGCCAGAAATGCTTCCATGAGGCGAAAGGCAGGTCCCGGTGCTAAAATCTCATCCTGGTGTTCCAGTTCATATTCCACATAGGCTCTGGTTCCCTGCTCTAAAAATATCCGGTGTTCAAATTCCATATCGAAGAGGGCCCGGGTGGATACCCCGATGGTCAAGTAATCTTTTTCCATAGATCTTTACCTGCCTTTCTTGTTTCTTTTTCTGCATTCTTTATCAAAAACTATGTTTCACTAAAAAAATATCAGATAAGCTGTCCCATTATCATCCCAGAATGCAACCGGCAGATCTCCGGCAAAGCTCCGGATTTCGGCCATTTTCGAGCAAAAGAAAAAAGCCGTTTCCCGGCTTTTTTCTTCTTATTTTTCCTTATGCTATTTTTTCTTATGATCTACAACAGATATTCTACTGCGATAACAGCTGCTCCAAGCACCACCAGCACCACACCGGTAGCCCGGTTCAATACCTTCGCCGGCCACTTATTTGCCAGGGCCGCTGCGATACGAGCAAACACCAGAGTGCTGATCACGCAAAGGATCAGTACGGTCATATCCGGCATACCGCCCAGAGCCATATGGCTGGCAGCTCCGGTTAATGCGGTAAATGTCATAATAAACACGCTGGTTCCCACTGCCGTCTTCAACTCATACCCCAGGACCATGGTAAGGATCAGCAGCATCATCATACCGCCGCCGGCTCCTACAAGTCCGCAGATACATCCGATCACTGCACCGCAGAGGATGGACTGGATCACCCGTTTCTTCGGATCCACTGCATTCATGTTTTCTTTGGTTGTCATCACCGGTTTTACAATGAATTTAATTCCCAGTAAAACCGTCATGAAAGTGGACATTCCGCCCATGGCACTGCTGGGCAAAAAAGATGCGGCATAACTGGATATTGCGGTAAAGATCATTACCGTAAACATCATGACAAGACCGTTTTTAATATCCAGATTTTTATTTTTACCATAGGTGTAGGCAGATACCGCACTGGCAAGAACATCACTGGCCAGAGCAATTCCCACTGCCTGATAAGGATCCATGTCCAAAAAAGCGATCAGCATGGGGCTGATTACCGCTGCTGCACTCATGCCTGCAAAACCGGTACCAAGACCGGCTCCAAGACCTGCGATCACGCACACTATAACAGTTAACAACATTTTTTATCTTCCTCTATCAAAATCTTCAGCGCTTCTACCGCCACTTCGATGGCAGCCTCCGTCTCGTATACCACAGGATTATCAAGTCCCGCCTGATCCCTCTCCTGGTTATGCACCACGAGAAAATCCGATCCACAGCGCACCCGCAGATAATCTGCCACAACAAACAGCGCTGCAGATTCCATCTCGGAAGCCAGGCATCCCATACGTTTCCAAGCTTCCCACTTGTTCTGCAGCTCGTAGGAAACAGGCATCTTCTCCGGTTCATGCTGTCCGTAAAAAGAATCCTTGCACTGGACTACGCCGGCATGATAGGGGTAACCGCATTTCTTCGCTGCCCGGATCAGAGCATTTATCACCTCAATATCCGCAATGGCAGGATACTCAATTGGCGCATACTCTTTGCTGGTGCCTTCCATCCGGATGGCACCGGTAGCCACAACGATATCTCCGCCCTTCACATCTAAATCCATGCCTCCGCAGGTTCCCACCCGAAGGAAGGTGTCCGCACCGCAACGCACCAGTTCCTGCATGGCAATGGAAGCGGAGGGTCCACCGATACCGGTGGATGTCACGCTGACCTTTTCTCCATTCAGAAATCCTGTATATGTCACAAATTCCCGGCTGTCCGCCACAAGATGGGCATCATCAAAATGCTCCGCAATACGGGCGCATCGCTTGGGATCTCCCGGAAGGATCACATACCGACCCACATCACCGGGACGGATCTGTAAATGATACTGTAATTCCTGTTCCAAATGTTTCTGCATAGGCGACCTCCCATGACAATCAAAAACTATTTATTGCTTCTTCTCCAGATGTTCATCTTTTCTGCTTCTTTGATCAGCTCATCTCTAAACTTGGGATGGGCAACAGAAATGATGGCCTCTGTTCTCTCCCAGGCTGACATACCCTTCAGGCAGACCTTTCCATACTCGGTAACCAGGTAATGGATATTGGACCGGGTATCTGTCACGATGGATCCCGGAGCCAGTGTAGGCACGATTCTGGACTTCAGCTCGCCGTCTCTTGTGGTAAAGGTGGAAGAACAGCAGATAAAGCTCTTTCCTCCCTTTGACAGGTATGCTCCCAGCACAAAATCGAGCTGTCCACCGGCACCGCTGATGTGCTTCAATCCTGCAGACTCTGCGTTCACCTGTCCAAACAGATCCACATCCACAGCATTGTTAATGGAAATAAAGTTATCCAGCGCACTGATCTGACGAATATCATTGGTGTAATCCACCGGTGCACTCATCAGTTCCGGATTTTCATTCATATAATCATACATCTTCTTGGTTCCTGCACCGAAGGCGTATGTCTGGCGATAACGGTCAATGTTCTTTTGGGAACCGTTGATCTTGCCAGCTCTTGCAATATCCACGAAGGCATCCACATACATCTCTGTATGTACACCAAGATCCTTCAGATCAGACTCTGCGATCATGCTGCCCACTGCATTCGGCATACCACCGATACCCAGCTGCAGACATGCTCCGTTGGGGATCTCCTCCACGATGAGTTTTGCAACAGCCTGATCCACCTCTGTGGCTGCTCCGCCGCCGCCCAGCTCACCGATGGCCGGATGATTGCCCTCTACGATATATTCCACCTTGGAAATGTGGATTCCCTCTTCAAATCCACCCAGGCAGCGGGGCATATTTTCATTTACCTCAACAATAATGTGGTCTGCTGTCTCACACATAGCCATCATGTGGGAGGCGTTAGGACCGAAATTGAAATATCCATGAGCATCCATGGGTGCCACCTGGAACATTGCTACATTATCATGCTTGATGTGCTCTCTGTAATATCTGGGAAGCTCGGAATAACGGATGGGCGCATAGTATGCACATCCCCGGTTGATAAGCTTACGCTCAAGTCCTCCCATATGCCAGGAATTCCAGCAGAAGTGCTCTCCTGCATCTTCCCGCTCAAATACAGCCAGGGGCTTTAACAGAATTCCGCCCCGCAGTTTTACATCGGTGAGTTCATCTGTTCTTCTTGCAAGGGCCTGATCCAGCACATCCGGTGTGCCGGTACACCAGCCATAATCCACCCAGTCTCCGGACTTGATGATCTTTACCGCCTCATCGGCAGATACCAGTTTTTCTTTATATTCCTGTGTGAAATCCATAATATATCCTCCTCGTATAATATCTTTATACTTTTGCACCCAGTATTTAAAAAATTTATGCGTTCACGCCATACTCTTCCCGGACAAATTTCTCCAGTGCCGGGATGGCGCGTTTTACCTTTTCCGTGTCAATGCAGTATGCCATACGGAAGTAACCTTCCACACCAAAACTGTTGGAAGGAACCAGAATCAGATCGTATTTCTTAGCCTTCATGCAGAATGCCACAGCATCTTCCTCCAGTGCCTTGGGGAAAATGTAGAAGGTACCGCCGGGTTTTACCACTTCGAATCCCAGACGGGTCAGGGCATCATACAAAAGATTCATATTGGTCTCATAAACAGACAGATCGCTGGTATCGTCGATGACCTTTGCCACTGCCAGCTGAACAGAGGAGGAAGGACAATTATGTCCTGTTCCCCGGCTGATCTGTGCCATGATAGGAACCAGAAGATCTGCATCCGTGCAGGCAGGGTTAACAGCCACATAGCCGATACGTTCTCCCGGAAGGCTCAGGCTCTTTGAGAAAGAATAGCAGCTTAAGGTATTGTCATAAAATCTGCTGGGGTAGGGAGCATCCGCTCCCTCAAACACGATCTCCCGGTAAGGTTCATCACTGATCAGGAAAATATCATGTCCGTATTCTTCCTGCTTGCGTTTCAAGACGGAAGCCAGCTTCTCAATGGTGACAGTAGAGTAAGCAATACCGGAAGGATTGTTCGGTGTGTTGATCAAAACTGCCATGACATTTTCATTGAGCATCTCCTCAAATGCATCGAAGTTGATCTGGAAATCCACGGTATTGGCCGGAACTACCTTTAACACTGCTCCTGTTCCACTGACATAAGGACCATATTCCGGAAAATAGGGAGCGAATGTCAGGACTTCATCTCCCGGCTTTGTCACAGCACGAAGGGCATGGGCAATAGCCCCTGCTGCTCCTGTGGTCATAAAAATATGATCCATCTTATAATTCATACCAAACCGACGGTTTAGGCTGTCAGCCACACTCTGACGGACAGAGGGAATGGTAAGGGAAGGGCTGTATCCGTGAAGAGCCATGGGATCCATGGTCTCATGCATATTGATCACAGCCTCGGTATAACTCTTTGTACAGGGCACGCTGGGATTACCCAGGGAAAAATCAAACACATTCTCATATCCGATCTCTGCTCCTCTGGCGGTAGCGTACTCGCTAAGTTCACGAATGACAGACTTTGCGCCAAGCATGGCTTTGTATTGTTCGTTGATCATTTTACATCTCCTTTTCTTCTGATCCGTATCAGATACGGGGCAGAACCTGATCCCGCCCCGCATTTCACTCCCCTAATAATAGCACACAAAAAGGAGCATGCCAATCTTTTTTAGCATACTCCCATGTGCTGTTTCTACAGATAAACAGCCGTTTTTTCTTTGTGTCAAAAATCGCTACCGGATACCGGCCACCTCATATCCTGCAGCAGTAACTGCCGCCGTAAGAGTCTCATCCGAAACTTCCTTCTCCAGGATCACTACCGCCTCATTTGCCTCGTGGCTGACCCTTGCTTCTGTCACGCCGTCAATGCTCTCTAAAGCTTTCTTTACACTTGCCTCACAATGAGGGCACATCATTCCGTTTACGGTCATTTTCTTCTCTGTCATTTTCTTTTCTTCCTTTCTGTCTTCCTTGTTATTTTCTATATTATTTTCTTTGTTGTTTCCCTTTTTGTTTTTCTTTCCCGATTTAAATTTATTGGGATCATATATATCCAACCAGTTCAGTCGCAGCGCATTTGTCACAACGCAGAAACTGGAAAGGCTCATGGCCGCCGCACCAAACATGGGATTTAACTCCCATCCAAACAGAGGGATCCACACACCTGCTGCCAGCGGGATTCCGATCACATTGTAAATAAATGCCCAGAACAGATTCTGGCGAATGTTGCGCAGGGTTCCCCGGCTCAGCCGGATGGCCGCCGGCACATCGGAAAGTTTGCTGTTCACCAGCACCACATCCGCTGCGTCAATAGCCACATCTGTTCCTGCGCCAATGGCAACCCCCACATCTGCTCCGGTAAGCGCCGGGGCGTCATTGATGCCGTCGCCTACCATCATCACCTGACCATTTTTTGCAAATTCCGCAACGGCATGCGCCTTTTCATCCGGCATCACACCGGCGATCACACTGTCCACACCGGCTCTGCGGCCAATGGCTTCCGCAGTCTCTTTCCGGTCACCGGTGAGCATTACCACTTCAAGCCCCATCTGCTTCATTTCTTCAATGGCCCTGGGGCTCTCCGGCTTGATCTCATCCGCCACCGCCACTGCTCCCAGAAGATTTTTCTCTTCTGCAAAAAACAACAGGGTTTTTCCTTCTTTCGCCAGATCCGGAAGATGATGCTTCTTAGAAAATTCCTTCAGATCCTGCCGGTTTTGCCCAAGCCTTTCTTCCATCCATTCCATCTTGCCGCCGTAAACCACAGAGCCTTCCACCGCCGCGGAAATTCCGTTGCCGCTGTAACTTGCAAACTCTGTGGTCTCCGGAAGTTCCATTCCCATTTCTTTCGCATATTCCGTCAAAGCTTTTGCCAGAGGATGTTCACTCTTTTTTTCAATGGCACAGGCCTTCCGCAAAAATTCCCGTTCCGAAATTCCTTCCCCACAGATCACATCTGTCACCCTGGGCTTTCCCTGGGTAATGGTTCCGGTCTTATCCAGTATCACTGTGCAGGTCTTTCCGGCTGTTTCCAGCGCCGTTGCATTTTTAAAGAGGATTCCTCTCCTGGCCCCGAGACCGCTTCCCACCATAATAGCTACCGGGGTTGCCAGTCCCAGAGCGCAGGGGCAGCTGATCACCAGCACCGAAATTCCCCGGGCCAGTGCAAATCCAAAGCTTTGTCCTGCCAGTATCCATACCACCACAGTAACCGCTGCGATCAGGAGCACTGCCGGCACAAAAACGCCGGAAACCTTATCTGCCACTTTGGCGATGGGAGCTTTGGTTGCAGCTGCATCGGTCACCATCTGGATGATCTTTGAGAGTGTGGTATCTTCTCCCACCCGGACTGCCTCACAGGTCAGGAATCCGGAAGCATTGATGGTTGCCGCCGTCACCTCATCCCCTGCCGTTTTATCCACAGGAATGCTCTCACCGGAAATCGCTGATTCATCCACAGCGCTCTCCCCTTCCCGGATCACGCCGTCCACCGGAATACTTTCCCCGGGTCGCACCACAAACAGATCGCCAACCTTTACCTGCTCAACAGGAACGGCAATCTCCTGTCCATCCCGAAGCAGAACCGCCTGTTTCGGCCGGAGCGCCATGAGGCTCTTCAGGGCATTGGTAGTCTGGCCTTTGGAATAGGATTCCAACATCTTGCCCACAGTGATGAGTGTAAGGATCATGGCCGCCGACTCAAAATAGAATTCGTGCATATACTCCATAACTCCCTGGGCATCTCCCCGCATCTGGGCGTCAGTCATGGCAAACAGCGCATAGGTACTGTATCCAAAAGCCGCTCCCGATCCCATGGCAACCAAAGTATCCATATTCGGTGCCCCATGGCAGAATCCGGCAAATCCCTGTATAAAAAACTTCTGATTGATCACCATAATGGCGATGGTAAACAGCATCTGGAACAATCCCATTGCTACATGATTATCTGCCATCACTGCCGGCAGCGGCCATCCCCACATCATATGGCCCATGGAGACATACATCAGAGGGATCAAAAAGATCAGGGATGCGATCAAACGATTTCGGATCCCTGCAAATTCCTTATGCCAGGAATCATACTTTCCCCCTTCGGACGCCTTTTCCCCGGAGCCTTCCGGCATCCCTGCCTTTTTCTCTCCTCCGCCGGTCTGGACACTGGCACCATATCCAGCGTGTTTCACCGCTTCGATTACTGCTTCCGGGGAGGCTGTGCCTTCCACATTCATGGAATTGGTCAAAAGATTTACCGTCACCGTCTCCACACCTTCCACTTTGCTCACTGCCTTTTCCACATGGGCACTGCAGGAAGCGCAGCTCATCCCTGTCACATCATATTTTATCATGATCTCTTCCTTCTTCTCATTATTTCATCAATTTCTGCAACGTTCCCACCAGTTCATCTACCGTTTCGTCCTTACCGGCACGAATATCATCTGTCACGCAGGTTTTAATGTGCTCAGCCAGAAGAACCTTGTTAAAACTGTTCAGTGCAGATGTGATGGCAGAAACCTGGGTCAGGATATCAATGCAATAAGCATCCTCTTCCACCATCCGCTTTACCCCCCGCACCTGGCCTTCGATGCGGCTGAGGCGATTGATAAGATCCTTGTATTCTTTCTCACTGCGCTCCTTCTTCTTGCAGGAGCAGCATGCCATCTGCTCTTCCATAAATGTTCCTCCCACCAGGTATTGTTTCATTCTTTTTTCCTTCTTATACTCCGCATCATATACCCCCACGGGGTATATTGTCAAGTAAAAAAATGCCAGGTCAGAGATAAAAATTTCTGACCTGGCATCATATTTTCCATGGCAGAGGGACACCCCTCGTGGCAAAGGGACTGTCCCCGTTATCTGTATTTTTTTACTCTCTCGTCCGCAATGACACCATCCCAGTTCATACCAAAGGCGAAATCGTAGGTGTTACCCTCACTGTCCACATGACATTCCATATCGAAAGGAAGGTCTTCTTTCTGCTCTTCCATTGCCTTCATATCCTTCGGCATCTGGAAAGGCAGCAGACCGTAAGGTTCTGCCTCACCGGCGATCAGCTGCAGGAATGCTTCATAGGTCACACCAAAGCCCATGAAGATACCATCTGCCTCTGTTTCAAATTCGGACACCACCATAGGTCCATCAGAACTGATGCAGGCAATCACCGGCTTATCTCCCATAGCTTTCTTTGTATCCATCAAAGCATCCAGATCCGCCTCCTGATAAGAGGTCACACTCTTGCCCAGATAGGAACGATTGGTAAAGTCTTCCCTGGGATCTCCTCCGGCAAGGCTTTCTTTTCTTGCGTACTCTGCCACATATGGACGATACTGACGGGTGATGGGGATATATCCATTACCGCCATTTTCTTTATCTTTCTCGCTGTAGCCGCTGTCCATTCCTACCCGTTCCTGCTTCGGCATACGCATAAACACAATGGCAGCCTCCGCATCTTCCGGCCGGTCAACCGCAGTAAAATACTTCTCCAGAATTTCTTTTGCCACAGGCACTTCATTGATTTCAGGATCCATCATCCGCATCCAGTTCATAGCGGCAGGGGAATACTGTTTCGGCACATAGATCTTTGTCTTCTTTGCCAGAGGCAGCACACCTCCGCGGTTTTTCAGCATCACGATGGATTTCAGCTGTGCCTCAAATCCTGCGTCACAATATTCGGCAGTTCCAACCAGATCATTGGCTTTCTCTGTGTCAGCATAAGGATTTTCAAAAAGTCCCAGGCGGAACATATTCCGAAGAATACGGACAGCTGACTGGTGGATCCGCTGATCCATTGCTTCCTGCCCCTGCTGCTCTACTCCATACTGATATGCCGCGCGGATCTTATCAATATCCGCCAGTCCTCCCAGCTGATCGTTGCCGGCTTCAATGATCTTGTAAATCCGTTCCGTCTCTGTGAGAGTTTCCACACCCCAGCACTTTCCACCAATCATCAGATTCATGGGTCCCATGTCTCCGGTCAGACCCCAGTCGGTACAAACCACTTCATCATATCCGTATTTTTCGCGCAGCAGCGAAGTGATCAGATATTTGTTATAGGCAATACCAACATTTTCCCCGTTTTCCGGATCCTGATCTGTGGCAATGATGTAAGACGGCATGATAGCCGCTGTCTTTTTCGTTCCTTCTTTCAGATCAAAGGCTCCCTCTGTAAAGGGGATCAGATGATCTTCAAAATTATTTCCTGGATAAACCGCATATTTACCACAGGGGAAATGGGCCTCTCTTCCTGCTTCCACCGCACCGGCTCCCGGCCAATGCTTTGCCATGGCAACCACACTTTCTGATCCCCAGCCGTCCTCGGTTCCTTCTGTGGTCTGCAGCCCATCACAGTATGCCCGGGCCATGTCTGCAGCTAGCCGGCTGCTCTCGCCGTAACTTCCGCTGTATCTGCCCCATCGGGGTTCTGTTCCGATATCAACCTGGGGTGATAAGGCTGTGGTAAGACCCATGGCACGATACTCTTTTGCCACAATGCCGGCATATTCCCGTTCCAGTTCCGGATCAAAGGTAGCCGCCATTCCAATATTTTCCGGCCAATGGGAAATTGCTCCGCCTGCTCCGGAGTTAAACTCATCGGTAGCTGTACATCCATGCCGTGGATCTGTACTGATATTTACCGGAACGCCGAAAGGTGCTGCTTCGGCCTTTTCCTGCATCTGGTTAACCCATGAGCTGCTGCCGTGTGCATCCGGAGTCACAGAGAGCAGATAATGACGGATAAAATCTTCTCCCACCATCTTCTTCTGTTGATCTGTCATAGCGTAAACCGGCACACTGCCATCTGTTTCCCGATAAACCTTTCCATCGTAGGTTGCCAGTCCAAGATACGGATTACTGTATCCCGGCAGCATCTGCTGAGGTGTGTGAAGCATCAGACCTAACATCTGATCAGGATTCATCCTTCCCGCCAGATCCTCCGCTCTCTCCTGGAGAGTCAGCCGCCAGTCCTCATAGGGATGCAGCTGGCCGTCCCCGGCCAGGTCTTTAAAAACGCAGCCATCAGCTTCCAGAAACCCCTTTCCGGAATCCTCAGCCATAACCAGCGTAGGACCATTTTCATTCTTCCGTACCTTTAACGGCACCTGGTAATTCTCTCTCATTTTCTTCTCCTTCCATTAATACCCCTGTTTTAAATTTTATCTTCCTTATTTTCCCTATTTTATTCTCATTTATGGTTTTGCAATGATGATATTGTGGTTATTCGTGCAAAATTGTGATATAATTTGCAGGAATTGAATGTATGTGAATGTGTGCGTATGAATATGCAATCCAGGGGGCTATTTATGAAAGAAAAAACAAAAGACAATCGAAAAAAAGATGTTCTGCACGACCAGCGACTTTTAGAAGCTGAACAGGAACAGGATTTCCATAAAAACATGCTGCAGTATGGGCTTGCAGCCACAGAGCCCCTTCGAAGCGGAAATTTTGCAGAATATGAACAGCTGCAGGATCAGGCTTTCACCCAGACACTGTTAGATTATGTGGCATTTGATCTTGATGTTTTAAAATTATACATCGCCTCACACATTTCGGAATGCGCAATCTCCCTCAGCCAGGCGGGAATTCCTTCCAATATTACGGAGAATCACAAGAAGGAAACTTTTATTGCCATTACACAGGCCACAAGCGCAGAAGAATTAAAGGATATTTCCGCCGACTTTATTCGTCGCATGAAGAAAGAATATGACCGTTATAATCTTCACTCCTACTCTTATACCATCCAGCGAGCCGTGGAATATATTCATACGCAGAAATATCAGCCTCTCTCCCCTTCGGATGTAGCCCACCATCTTGGTGTAGAGCGGACCGGCCTTTCCAAAAATTTTCATCGGGAAGTAGGTATGACACTGACAGATTATATCCATACCATGAAAATGGATATCGCGGAAAGTCTGATCTCCGGCCGCAGTTATTCCCTGTTAGAGATTTCGGATATGTTGGGATATAGCAGTTACCGGTATTTCAGTAAAGTCTACAAAAAATATAAACATTGTCTGCCCTCGGAAACTGCATCTCGTCTCACATAAAAATGTCTCACAAAAAAAGCAGAAGTTCTGCCCCCTTCCGGAAACAGGATTCTGCTTTTCTTTCACTGAGTTGTACATTTATTTGTGCACTTATTTTTGTACTTTTCTGAATTTTCCTGTATTTATTTCCCCAACATCTGCTTCAGCGCACCCTTACTCTGAAGTCCAACGGCTGTAGCTTTCGGCTCCCCGTTGGCAAATACCATCAGTGTAGGGATGGACATTACGCGGTATTTCATAGCAAGATCCGGATTCTCATCCACATCCACTTTGGCAATAACCACATCATCCACCTCTGCTGCCAGTTCCTCTAATACCGGTGCCTGCATCTTGCAGGGACCGCACCAGGTAGCCCAGAAGTCTACCAATACCGGCTTATCTGCTTTTAATACCTGCTCTTCAAATGTTGCCTGTGTTACATGTAATATTTCCATATTTATTTCCTCCCAACCATGATAAAATTTGATAACATCTATCGTCTTGTTATATATCCTATAGTATGGCAGATACAGCCGAAAATATCAATCAGTTCGTCCAATGCACTTTCGGTTAGTTATATCTACCTTTATATTATATATCACAGAACCTTTGTGATTGTCAATATGAAATCGCAACAGGCGGGCTCATAACAAGTTCGTTTCTGTTATGTGTCGGTGCCGTACTGGTTTTATGTCCATTTCATGTCTATTTCGGTCAGTTTCTATCAGTTTCCATATTGCGTCTCATATACTTTACATATAATTCTTCAAATCATGAGTTCTTATATGTAATTTTCCTCAGTTCACCTCTCAGATGGGCTCCTTCTCATGGCTTCCTTACATATAAATTATTCAAATCACGGGGTCTTATATGTAATTTTCCTCGGCTCATACTCTCAGATAGGCCTCTTCTCATGGCTTCCTTACATATAATCCTTCAATTTAAACTCTCCTATATGTAATCTTCCTCTGTTCACCTCTCAGATGGGCCTCTTCTCGTGGCTTCGTTACATATAATTCTTCAATTCAAGCCCTCCTATATGTAATCCCCCTCGACTCGCCTCTAATATGTATTTCCCTCAGTTTCCACCACGTAAAAATCCACCAACTCAAATTACAAGTCCACCAAAATGGCCTAAAAAAGGGCATCACATATCTGCGACGCCCTCCTTTACTCCTTTTCATGATTCATCATCTCACGGCATAGGTATACCACATTCTACGATATTGATATACCTCATCCTACCAATTATACCTCGGGGAAAATCGGTTTCAGTGCCGGATAAATCTTCTTAAAGGTCTGATAACGCTGTTCATATTTTTCCACAAGTTCGGGATCCGGTTCCACCGTATCCACAACCTTTACGATAGCATCTGCAGCCGCCTCCACGGAAGCATATTCACCGCATCCTACTGCTGCAAGCATTGCGCCGCCTAAAGCAGGACCTTCCTCTACAGCGATCACATCCACCTTCATGTTCAGCACATTTGCCACAATCTTACGCCACAGCGGACTCTTGGCACCGCCGCCGCAGATCTTGGTACGCTCCATGGGAATACCAAGACTTCTGGCAACTTCCAGAGAATCTCTCAGTGCAAAAGCAACACCTTCCAGCACTGCCTGCACCATGTCTGCTCTGGTGGTATCCATGGTCATTCCCATAAATACAGATCTTGCCTGGGGATCATTGTGGGGAGATCTCTCACCCATCAGATACGGCAGATAGTACACATGGTTTTCACCCAGTTCGCCAATCTCAGCCTGAGCTCCTGCGTAGTCCGTATCCCGAAGGATCTCATCCATCCACCATTTATTGCAGCTTGCCGCAGAAAGCATACATCCCATCAGATGGTAAGTACCGTCCGCATGGTCAAAGGAATGCAGCGCATTATTCTCATCCACACCAAATTTCTTGCTGGAAATAAACAATGTTCCGGAAGTACCCAGGGAAATATTACACTGTCCGTCACCAACGGTTCCTGTTCCAACGGCTGCTGCCGCGTTATCTCCTGCTCCGGCAATGACCTTAACATCTGTAGAAAGTCCCAGTTCCTCAACAATCTCCGGCAGCAGTGTGCCCACCACTTCGTAGCTCTCGTATAATTTTGGCAGCTGTTCTTCTGTGATACCGCAGATCTCAAGCATTTCTTTGGACCAGCAGCGATTCTTCACATCCAGCAGCAGCATACCGGAAGCATCTGACACATCTGTGCAAAAACTTCCGCTGAGACGATAAGCAAGGTAATCTTTCGGCAGCATAATCTTACAGATTCTTGCAAAATTCTCTGGTTCTTCCTCTTTCATCCAGAGGATCTTGGGTGCTGTAAAACCGGCAAAAGCAATATTTGCTGTATACTCAGACAGTTTGTCCTTACCGATGACGGTATTTAAATACTCTGTCTGTTTCATGGTCCGTCCGTCATTCCACAGAATAGCCGGTCGGATCACCTGATCTTCCTCATCTAATACCACGAGGCCATGCATCTGTCCGCCGAAACTGATACCGGCCACCTGAGATTTATCGCATTCTGACAGCAGTTCCTTCAAACCATCCATGGACTGGGTATACCAGTCATAAGGATTCTGCTGTGACCAGCCCGGATGGGGAAATTCCAGATCATATTCTCTTGAAGTAATCTTCTGGATCTCGCCTTTTTCATTCATCAGCAGTAGTTTTACAGCTGATGTTCCTAAATCAACACCTATGTAAAGCATATCTTCTCTCCCTCGTCTTTCTTTTTACAATCGTGCACGCATTACTTCTGGTAAATATCTATATCTGAAATATACCTGTTTCTTTGGATCCTTCTTTTCTTTTTGCGAAGCATTGATTGGCGTTGGCTGTATTTCCCAGTCTCTGCCCCAGCAGGTAGGTTTCGGTATCCGGTCCCTGCTTTGACTTTTGTCCGGTGGTGTCCGCCCATAAAAGACAACATGGCATCAATTTCTTTGCTGTCTAAGGGTGCGCCCGTTCGGTGGATATGATCTTTGTTTGGCAAGCGTCACCGATCAATGGATCGGTGCTTTGCCAAACTGCGATCGCCTCACTTGCGCGCCCGTAAGACAGCTGCGAAATCGGCCAGATCGTTGTCTTTTATTGGGCGAACACCTGCCGGTCAAATGTCAAACATGGAACGAATACCGATCATAAACATCCTGCCGGGGCAGGGCGGGAAATACCCAATGACAATCAGCGGTCAAAAAGAAAAAAGGATCAAAGAAACCCGATATACTTACAAAGATATTTACCGGAAGTTTCTGCGGTGCACAGTGTGAAAAGAAAGCCTCCCTCAGAGATGAGAGAGGCTTCCCAAAATGTCTTATGCAAACGGATTCTCAGTAGGATAACGAACGCCTGCCGGCTGGTTGTATCCAATCTCTTCCACCGGAACACCGATGTACTTGAACACTTCGTAAAGTGCCTTGCCGTAATTACCGAATGCCACTGCTCCGTGATGCGGGAAATTCTTCTCGATCAGTACATGGCGATAGAATCTGCCCATCTCCTTGATTCCGAAGATACCAATGGAACCGAAGGATCTGGTAGCAACCGGAAGAACTTCACCCTGTGCAATGTAAGCGCGAAGCTTTGCATCGGATGTGGACTGCAGACGGAAGAATGTGATATCTCCAGGTGCAATGTCTCCTTCCAGAGTTCCGTTGGTCACTTCGATGGGAAGGCTTCTTGCCATGATCATCTGGTACTTCATCTCGCATACGCCCAGTTTTCTGGAGCAGGTATTTCCGCAATGGAATCCCATAAATACATCTTTCTGGGTATAGTCGAATTTACCTTCAATATCCTCAGCATACAGATCAGCCGGTACAGTATTGTTGATATCAAGAAGGGTAACAGCATCCTGGCTGATAGCTGTTCCGATAAACTCACTAAGAGCACCGTAAATATCAACTTCGCAGGAAACCGGGATACCCTGTCCTGTCAGACGGCTGTTTACATAGCAGGGAACAAAACCAAACTGCGTCTGGAATGCAGGCCAACATTTTCCAGCGATGGCAACATACTTGCGATAGCCTCTGTGCTCCTCAACCCAATCCTTTAAGGTCAGTTCGTACTGTGCCAGTTTCTCTAAGATCTCCGGCTTCTTATTGCCTTCGCCAAGCTCTGCTTCCATATCGGCAACAACTTCCGGGATTCTGGGATCTCCGGCATGCTTGTTAAATGCCTCGAACAGATCCAGCTCAGAGTTCTCCTCGATCTCGATACCCAGCTGATACAGCTGATGGATGGGAGCGTTACAAGCCAGGAAGTTCAACGGTCTGGGGCCAAAGCTGATGATCTTCAGATCGGAAATTGCTACGATAGCTCTTGCGATCGGTGCGAACTCAGCGATCATATCTGCACATTCTTCTGCAGTTCCTACCGGGTATTCCGGGATATATGCCTTTACATTACGAAGCTTCAGATTGTAGCTGGCATTCAGCATACCGCAATATGCATCGCCACGGCCCTGGATCAGGTTATCTCCGGTCTCCTCAGCTGCTGCAATAAACATCTTCGGTCCTTCAAAATGCTTTGCAAGCAGGGTCTCTGAAATCTCGGGTCCAAAGTTTCCTAAGTATACAACCAAAGAATTGCATCCTGCCTTCTTGATATCCTCTAATGCCTGTACCATATGGATCTCGCTCTCAACGATACAGATGGGGCACTCATACACATCAAGTTCCGGATACTTCTCCTTTACGGCTTTCATCAAAGCCTCTCTTCTGGATACGGAAAGGCTCTCCGGGAAACAGTCTCTGCTGACTGCAACCACACCAATTTTAGCTTCTGGAATGTTATTCATCTTACACTTCTCCTTTTCTTCTCATTATTCTGTTCCGCCATACCCCTGGGCGATCCTGCCCCTGCAGACACCGTCCCCCATTTGGCGAAATCATCTGAGTTTATTCTATCAGATACCCCGTACTTCTTCGACATGATTCTTGATATGACAATATCATTTTTTTGATATTTTCAAATATTCACTGGGAAGCATCCCAAAATGTTTCACAAAGGCTTTTGCCATGGCTCTGCTGTCGGAAAATCCCACAGAAACAGCAATCTCACTAAGGGTTTTCTCCCCGGTCTGCATCTCTTCCATGGCATGCTCCAGGCGAATACTGGACAGATAATATTTGTAATTCATAAAGGCATATTTTTGGAACATTCTTGATAAATGTTCCGGTGAATATCCAAACTGGGCCGCCAGGGAATGTAAGGACAGTTCCTCTGCATAATGCTTTTTCATATACTCCGTGATGGGGGAAAGCCGCTGCAGTGCTTTGGAGGACTGGTATTGCTTGGCATCCGGTTCTTCCTGGCGATATGTATCTTCTGGTAAAAGTCCCGCAGCATCTCATATTCATAGCCCGTGGGTTTCTCTTTTCCCTTCTCATAAACATTGCGCATCAGATCCAACATCTGCTGTTCCTGCAGTGTTCCAATATCTTCCCATTCCCGCTCATCCAGTTCCCTGTCTGCCCGAAATCTGTCATCCTTTTCACCCCCGGGCTTTCTCTTCCGAAACGAGATAAAATGATCCGCTGTCAGATAATGTTCAAAGGCACTCAGGGGAATCTGCAGATATATGGAATCGTTCCTCTCCGCCGCATGGATGGAATGGAGTTCGTTGGGATTTATGATAACAAAGCATCCCGCCGGAACAATGACACTCTTTCTGTTGCGGAACAAAAATTCCAGGCTTCCCTCATAAACCGCAAAAATCTCCACAGAATTGTGCCAGTGAGCCTCCCTGGTATAATTACCGCTGCATCCCTCAAAAATATCAATTTTAAACGGCATGCCCTCCCGGGGCACCACCACCTCATGTTCATGATCCATTTTCATAACCCTCTGTAAATGTCAAATAACTGCTATAAACATTCTACTCCATATCCCCCGCCCTGCGCAATATCATTCCTGACACAACAAAAATCCTCTGTGGCAGAATCTGATACAGACGCTGCGACAGAGGATCCGGAATGTTTCTTATTTTCTATTTGCTTATTTCCCAACGGGTTCTTACATGAATTATTCCATATGTTCTTTCATAAACCGGATGGACTCTTTCATCTCTTCCGCACTTTCCGGCGTTCCGCTTCCTGTGGTGGTAAAAGCATGGAAGCATCCATTATAAGACTGGACTTCCACCTCACATCCTGCTTCTTTTGCCTTCTTTGCCACTTCCAGACTGTCCACTGCCAGCACCTCTCCCTCATCGTATATCACACGAAGAGGTGACAGCCCGTGATAATCTGCCAAAATCGGTGAAACATAAGGATTGGTCAGATCCTCCGCCGCGGCATAAATCTCTTTCAGGGCCTCTAATCCTTCCACTGATACTGTGGTTTCCTCTTCCGTGTTATGACGAAGGATCGCTCCTGACATATCAGCCACCACACTGTTCAATACCACCGCTGACGGCTGCCGAATGCCCTCATCTCTTGCCCGGATAGCCATAGCAAGTGACAGGTATGCCCCGCCGCTATCTCCGATGAGGCTGACCTTGCTTTCCGGATAATGCTCCAGAAGATATTTATACACCTGATAGGAATCATCAAATCCTGCCGGGAAGGGATCTTCTGGTGCCAGACGATAACTGCAGGCAATGGTCATACAGCCGGAGTGCAGTGCCAGTTCTGATGCATAGGGTTCTGCTGTAGTACGGTCCCCGGTGATCAGGCCACCTCCATGTACATAGTAGATAATGTTCTCACTGGTTTTCTGTTCCGGCACAAAACAGGATACTTCCACACCATCAAACACTGTCTTTTCAATAGTTACCCCTGGTACTGCCTGTCCATTGGCATATGACTGTCCCAACACCCTGCGGCATTTTTCCACATCCAGATCTCCGGTGTTTAACATTCCGGCACTCATCTTTCTTACCATCTCTCTGACAAAATCCATTTGCTGTGACATACTTCCTTCTCCTTTCCTATCCGCATACCTGTTATCTATAGGATCCGGTGTAGAATCCGGCATATGTTTCCTTTAAGGTTTGCGAAATAAACAACTGTTGCTTTTATTTTTGTCTGATTATATAATGCTAATCACAAGGTTTCAAGGGCATTTTCACCGTCGGAAGAGGACCGCAACAACTTTGCCAAAATATGTTGTTTTGCCGCCAGTCGCACCGGCGAAAAATCCCATGATCAACTATGAAAAGAAGGAATAAAAGGAATATTGTTATGGACTATGAGAAAAAAGAGCACAAGAAAATACAGAACACAAAAGCAGCCCTGCTGCAGGCTTTGACAGAACTCAGCAGTGAAATGCCTGTGGAGCAGATTTCCGTTTCTGCTTTATGCCGACAGGCAAAGATCAACCGCACCACCTTTTACAAATATTACAAAATACCGGCTGACGTGCTGGAAGAAAAGATCCGGGATCTGGTGAAGGA
This sequence comes from uncultured Pseudobutyrivibrio sp., assembly GCA_945946605.1. Lineage (GTDB taxonomy): Bacteria > Bacillota > Clostridia > Lachnospirales > Lachnospiraceae > Pullilachnospira_A. Next base: position 24,191 of record CAMEWP010000006.1, read on the forward strand.
CTGTATGCCATCCTACAACAGAACAACGTTAGAAGAAAAAACTTCAGGGAAAACATCTTCCGAAAAAAATGTTTCCCCTGAAACAGAGATTTACCAGAAGGTATTAAGATCCTGCCGAACTTACTATGATCACCGGGAACTGCTTACCCTGTATCTGAATATGGGTGCAGACCTTCTGCCCATCTTCTACAGTACCTTCCAACATCCGACTTCCCTGGATTCTGTTTTAGAAGACCATGCCATGGAATGTTTTGCTTCCGGCGGGGTTGCATCCATCATCATGCAGTGGGGCATACAGGGTTACCGACAATCACCGGAGGAAATCGCCTCCCTGCTGTCCGGCTTTATTACAAGGATCCAGCCGAACGGATCGTACTGATATCGTGCCTTTTCTACCGCACCTTTATGACATCACCTTCTGTAATGCCGTTTTCATTAAAGGCGTCCACCCGCAGATAGATGGCCTGATCCCTGACCAGTCCTCCCACAGATACCTTTGTATCAAACACCTGATAACTGTGATACAGTTTTTCCGGAGCAAAGCCCCAGTTTACCACATATCCAATTGCCGACTCTTCATTTTTATCCCAGGTCACATCCAGATCCAGAGGTGTCCGCAACTGCGCCTGTGCACCACATACTTTTTCCGGCTTTTTGCCGTCTCCCAGTCCAAACACCCGGAGCCCGGAAACACAGGCTGTCTGACCATAGGGAAGCTCTTCCACGGTAAGTCTCACGTAACGAAGATCCTTTCCTTCCTCTGTCACAACCAGATCGTGAGGCAGGTCCGTTTCAGCAGTCCGCTTATCTTCCAGAACAAACCAGGACACCTGATCCACAGACCCCTCCAAAAGCCACCTGGTTTTTTGAGGCACCTCATCAATCCACCGTTGCTGCATCAGCGCATCTGTCAATGCAAATCCCTCCGGCAGTTCCGGCTGGAAATCATCATCTGCAAAATTTACCTGAAGGGCATGTACATGATACACATTTCCCAGATCCAGCTGCAGCCACTGGCCTGGCTGGGATGTGGCAGCTTTCCACCAGGTCTGAACATTTTCATCCACCGCATTGGACGGATCATAGGTTGTGATGGTGGGCTCCTTTTTGCCCATCATGGCAGCCTGGGGATCTACCACGGCTTTATCCTCTGCCACAGAGGAAGCCTGCGCCTTTGCCCCATAAGACAGCAGCATCCACTTGGGATCAGCCCAGGGATCTTTTTTCATGTCATCCACATCCATTGGCCAATCTCCGTATCTCTGATTACAGAACAATTCACCTTGGGCATCATATCCCGCCGGCCACATACCGATTCGGCGCTCAAAATTATGGTTTTTGCAGATCCGCATGGTGGAAACATGCCAGAGATCCCCGTCAAGATCCTCCATTGTGGATCCATGTCCCGCTCCCGGAAGAAATCCGCCGGGCTTGTAAGAATATGGATTATTCTGTGCCAGGGTATAAGGTCCTAAAGGCTGGTCACTGACATACACTCCGTCGCCGTAAATATTGTGGCCGGAGGAAGGCGTACCGTACTGGAGATAGTATCTGCCGTCATGCTTATTCACCCACACACCTTCCATATAAGGACGCTCCATGATATAGTTTCTGGCTGCTTCCTTCACGGATTCCGGCATATTCTGCCCATCCATCATGGCAAGAATTGCCTGAATCTCTTCCGGGCTGTGGGAAGGTACATGATTTTCTCCATTTCTCTCGTAGCCCTTCTGTTCCGTATCAACGGCACAAAGTTCCACCTTTTCTCCCACCGGCTGCATGGTCTCCGGATCCAGTTCCACACCATACAAAGGTTCTGTGGTGGAAGATCCCCAGTAGAAATAAAATTTTTCATCTTCATCCACAAACAGGTCCGGATCCCAGAAAGGGAACGCTCCATCTATGCGCTCATACTCGTCGCTGAAAGGATCTGTGGTACGGTAATACCCCCCGTACTCGTGGCTGGATGCACAAAAATAGAGGTAGTCTCCCGCCACCCGCACATCCGGCGCGTAATCATAGATGGGCAGACTCTTTGTACCCTGGAATTCCCAGTGTGCAAGATCCTTGCTATAGAGGAACCCCGCCGTCATAGATGGGAAAATGTAATACATTCCTTTAAAACAGATCATGGAAGGATCTGCCGCCTCCCTGGATGCCACAACACTTCCGTCCCTGGCTCCGTTAAACTGGTACTTGTAGCTGAAATTGATGGGATTACAGTAAATATTCATCCTTCTCCTCCTTTTCTTGCTGACACTTCAAGTTTTTCTTTATGATCATCTTAATCTCCTTTCAGAACTTCGTACATTTATATATTTGCTTTTCCGTTCATATTTTAGTAATATAAAAGAAGATATTTTCGTAAAGATCACAAAGCAAACATCATGAGAACAAGATCTGTTTTACAGGGGGATCACCATGAAAACCGAAAACTGCACCGATACCCATCAAAATCTTTCTCTGTTCCGGGAAATGACAAAGGCTATCGATCATCTTTACAACTGGACTTATGATACACAGGGAAATCTTCTGTACAGCGATTGTCCTCATGAACACCTGTTGCACACCCTGTTTTTCCGCTGCGGATTTTTCGAGAAAGCCCTTCTTTACAGCGATTCTCAGGATGCACCTTACGCCCTTGGAACCTATATGGGGCTGTCCTGGTTTGCTGTCTTTGAAAAAAACAATGGAGTACTCTGCCGGGTCCATCTCCTGGGGCCGGTTCTCTACGCTCCCGTTCAGGAAGATCAGCTGGAAGTCTTTTTCCGAAGTTATGAAGAAAATGGTATGAAATTCAGTGTAAAACACCAGATGATCCGGGTGATCACACAGCTTCCCATCATTTTCCAGAAACAATTTGGCCAACTGGCACTGATGCTTGATTACTGCGTCAATCACCGTCATTTGTCCTATGAAGATCTGCAGTTTCTGGTGGATCAGCAACTGGACGAAACCACGGAAACTGCTCCTGCCCTGTATCGGGACACCCATAAAAATTTCTGTGGTCTGATGGAACATCTTCGATTGGGGGATCTGTCTTATCTGGAAAAAAGAAACAGCAGTGATTCTGTCCACTTCTGCCTTCTTCCCACCAACGCTGCCGGGATCAGGGTTCCTCTTCGGGCAATGAAAGATTCTGCGGTTATTTTTATTTCCCAGTGTGCCAATGCCGCCATCGATGGAGGTCTTGGTCCGGAAGTTTCCTATGCCATGGCAGACCGTTATATCGGCAGCATAGAAAAGAACCGTTCTGCCTTAGAATTAACCTCCCTGATGTCTATGGCATACCGTCAGTACACCAAAGAAGTTTACCACATCCAGCACCAGGATCATCATTTTTCCCCGGAAATACAATCCTGTATAGATTATATCGACCAGCATCCGGAGGAAAAGCTTTCCATAAAAGAACTGGCTTTTCTCTCCGGATACAGCACCTATTATCTCTCCCGGAAATTTAAATCAGAAACCGGCACTGCCCTGACAGAATATATCCGGCAGCGTAAAATAAAACAAGGCGCCCTGCTTCTGGCCACCACAGATCTGGATCTGGAAGCCATAGCAGAACGCCTGGGATTTTGTTCACGAAGTCATTTTTCAGACACCTTTCACAAGCAGATGGGCATCTTCTCCCTCTGATTACCGGAAAGGATCCTTAAAGCAGCACTGAAGTTTCGCGTAGAAATCCTCCAGTGTCAGCCGCATGTCAATATCATCATACACCTTAATGGGGCGGTTTTCCAGTTTTTTTACATAGGTCATGTCATCGGCAATCCCCACCTGTTCATAGTGGAATTTGCTTCCGGTGGTACTCTGCAAAAGAACGGATACCGTAGGCTGATCTCCAATGGACCACACCTCCCCATGAGGGAATTCCAGGCGCAGAGGCACCTTTCCATACCAGTCATTTACCGCAAACATAGTATCCACCAGATGCTTTCCGATCTCTCCGCAGGGTTTTACCTTGGTCATCAGCTCAGCGAAAGACAGAAAACTTTTTCCATACACATTCATGGGGATCTGCCACAGAGGAATATCCGAATCAAACACCACCTGGGCTGCATACACATCCTGCTGCAGATTGGGTTCCTCACAGCCCTTGGGATATACACCGCCGCCGATCCAGATAGCCGCTGTAATATGTTCTGCGATCTTTGGCTCTTTCCGATATGCGATGGCCAGGTCTGTCAGGGTTCCCTGCAGAGCAATATACAAAGGCTCCTCTGTCTCCCTCATGGCTTCCTGAATAATAAAATCTGCCCCCTCGCTCTCCGGCAGATGCTCCGGATCTGCAATGTAATCTGCCGCTCCCCTAAGAAGAGGGACATCATCAATTTCCATCAGTTCCAGAAGTGTCTTTCCCTCCTGATAACTTTTTTCCGTGCTCTGTCCGGCCTCAGCCGCAAGCCTTGGATGAGTTCGGTATTTCCACTCAAAATTTGCAGCAATGATCCCCCGCACATCCTCTGTTGGTGTCAGCAGATGATGAACCACTGCAAATTGATCATCCGCCTCCGCTGCTATATCACTGTGTACGATCACTCTCTTTTTCTTGATTTCCGGTGTAAAAAAACCTAACCGGTCCAATACATCCTGTCGTTTCATTTCTTCTCCTCCTGTCATCCTTTCTCCTGCAGACCACATCTGCCCTGATGTTTTCATCCACAGACCGCATCTGCTCTGATGATTGAATTTTATCCCACCAGCAGCAAAAATGCCACGGTCAGAAAAACACCATGCGTCATTCACTGACTATTTTATATAAATTGTTCGAAAATTGACTATTGTGGTCAATCATAGTAGAATGCAGTTAGAGAAAGGAGAATCGGAAGATGAAAGAAGGATTACAGTACCAGAGAACCGACAAAGCCATCCGCAATGCCTTTGTGGAATTATTAGAGCAGAAGAAATTTGAACAGATCACCATTGCAGATATTCTGAAGGAAGCTCCCGTTTCCCGGAATACCTTTTATGCCCACTACCGGGATAAATATGAAATTGCAGAATCTTTTTATCAGGAGTATCTGGAGAAATTCCATGATTTTAAGAAAAATACCTATGACAATCCGGACGCAGGGCTTTACACCGCTTCCGATTATGCCGGCCGCAACAGCTGGCTGATCCAGGCTTATGGCAGATTTTACCGGGAAAATAAGAAATTGATCCATATTCTGGAACATATCCACACAGATACCATCGATATGCACAAAGTCATGCTGGAAGACCAAAAGATGCTGTACCGGAACGATCCCTTTCACAAAGACACACCAAAAGAACAATTAGAATATGAGACCGCCATTTATGCCGGAATCCTTTCTGCTTTGATGGAACTTCCACAGAAGACCTCCAGGGATACCGACCAGTTTCTCAGTCAGATGGACTCCATAAACGATGCTGTTATAACAGCTGCGCTGTATGCCATCGGCATCCGTATGCCAGAGCATCAGGCAGCTGCTCTCTCGGCGGTGAAAGAGATCCAGCAGGCAACTGAGTTAGAACAGGTTCATCTCGTCAGCAAATATCAGAAATAAATTTTAACCAGGAACCTGTTATGCCGTCCCAACCGCCATGGTAATGGAGGACTTGGTAAATTTGTTAAACACTGCAATGGTCCGGCCTACCCCGATCATGGCAAGGATCGTTCCGATGCCAAGCCCCAGAAGATGGCCTGCCAACAGCATGGACATCACTGCAGTGACGGTAACACATCCACAGTCAAAGCAGTTCTTCATGAAGCCGGTTTCCTTGCGAAACAGATCCGCCAGTGCCTGCACAATACCGTCTCCCGGATTGGGAATCCATTTTGCATCCAGAATCAGTGCCACACCTACACCTGTAGCAATGACAGCAATCACCAAAAGGATCAGCCTTCCTGCCATGCCTCCCCAGAACTGGCCCGGCATTTCTTCCGAGAAGGTGGGGATCACCATCTCAAACAGATTCAATACCCTGGTAAAGATCAGGCTGATGGGCACCTGACAGAGGTCCAGCAGAAGTATCCGGCACAGCTGCGACGAACTCCAGCCTTCTCTTTTGCGGATTCCCATATGTACCAGCAGTTCCACCACCACAAAAGATACATACAGCCCAAAGGTGGTATTTCCAAAATTCAGTTTCCAGATCTCAGATATGGCATTTGCCACCGAGACAATGGGAGATACTCCCAGCCCCGTCTTTTTATTCAGACTGATACCAAAGGCCAGAAGCACCATGCCACTCACATAAACCACTGCCCGGAGCCAGGTTTTTCCCGTACACTTTTCTGTACTGTTTCCCGTGCTTTTTCCCATACTCATTAGAGATTTACCCTGATCTTTTCTATCATTTCCTGATACTGCTCATCCGTGAGATAGGTCTTGCCCGGATTCATGGCAAACACATCGCCCCACTCAAATTCGTCAGTATACTTTGGTACTAGATGCATATGAAGATGACAACCGGTATCACCGTATGCTCCGTAATTTACCTTCTGGGGTCCAAAAGCTGCATGGATAGCCCGGGATGTCTGAGCCACATCCTCCATAAAAGCTGCTCTCTCCTCCTCACTGATATCCACCAGCTCGCTGACATGAT
>CAMEWP010000007.1 GCA_945946605.1 uncultured Pseudobutyrivibrio sp.
TGGGAAAACCGGTGCTTTGCGAAAAAGCCTTTACAGTGGAGGCCAGTGAGACCGACGAACTCATTGCGCTGGCGAAAGAGAAAAATCTGTATCTGGCGGAGGCCATGTGGACTTGGTTTGCCCCGGCGGCCAATCAGGTGCTTTCCTGGGTGAAGTCCGACGAACTGGGCAAGGTTTCGGAAGCAAGTTTCACCTATCATATGAAATCCATCAACTACGCGGAGAGGGTGTCAGATCCCAAGCGGGCCGGAGGAGCGCTTCTTGATATTACTGTGTATCCCATTACCTACGCATACCGGCTGTTTGGCATGCCCACGAAGATCCGGTGTGATGGAAAGCTGGAAGGCGGCATTGACCTTTCCGAGGATATCGAATTGACCTTTGCAGATGGGGTTGTGGTAAAGATCAGCGCCTCCATTGTAGATATGAAGGGATTTGAAAAGATGCGCATCAGGGGAGATAAGGGAGAAATAAGAGCGAACATGTACCATGCCTTTAACCGTGCAAAACTGATCCGTAGACAGGGAAAGAATGAGAAGTTTAAGGAAGGCCCTAAACTGATCACCTATCTGCCGGAGTTTGACACGGTGGCGTCGGAGATTCGGGAAGGCCTGAAGGAAAGCCGCATGGTTCCCCTCAAGGCAACTTCTGATGTCATGCATATTATGGACGAGTGCAGGCGGCAGATGGGGCTGGAGTATAACTGCGAGTGATGCGGGAAAGGGATCTCAGCGGATCCCTTCCAGATCAAAGGGCGGTGTGTATTCCTCCCGGGCGCTGGAACGCTCCTGCATAAAACCCTGGGTAAGTCCCAGAGACAGGGCTTCATCTAGCACTTTCTGATACTCATACATAGTCACCCGGCGGTTGATCTCCGGGTGATTTTTTGCGTGGTAAAAAGGTGTGTACTGACTCAGCAGGCTCAGAAGAAAACTGTCTTTGGGAAGGGTGTCGGCCATCCAGTGCAGCACCTTGATAGAATCCTTTCGCTGTCCGGGCAGCACCATATGGCGGATCAGGGTTCCCCGGCGCAGAAGTCCGTTTTCATCCAGCACGGGAGCACCGGTCTGGCGGATCATTTCTGGGATAGCCAGAGATGCCTGGGCAAAATAGTCATCCGCTTTAGAGTAAGCCTGGGAGAGTTCCGGGGAAAAATATTTCAGGTCAGGCAGATAAATGTCCACATATCCTTCCAGCATATGTAAGGTGTCCAGGGACTCATATCCTCCGCAGTTATAGACAATGGGGATATGCAGCTTTGGCCGGACGGAGTCTAAAACCGGAAGAATGGAAGGGAGATACTGCGTGGCGGTAACAAGACTGATGTTTTTTGCTCCCTGTTCCTGAAGACGCAGCATGATTTCCGCCAGATGCCCGGAGGAGATGGTCTCACCGAAATTTTCCTGACTGATGGTATAATTCTGACAGAAACAGCATTTCAGCGTGCAGCCGGAGAAAAAGATGGTGCCGGAGCCGCCGGACCCGCTGATGCAGGGCTCTTCCCAGAAATGAAGTGCCGCTCTGGCAGCTTTGATCTCGTCACCGCAGCCACAGAACCCCTTTTGGGTATGGCGGTTTACACCGCAGGCCCTGGGACAAAGGGTGCAGTGTTGGTAAAGATCCGTATTTGTATGGTTGATGTTGATATAAGAGTCTTTTTGTGGTTTCATGGGAACAGAATAGCGGATTCGGGAGAATTTTGCAACGGGAAGTGCAGAGGGAATCATAATACATAATATGCCGCAGAACTGACCTTTACTATCGGATAGAATTTATGTTAAAATGGAAATAACTTTCAGCCGGAAGGCATGTGATGATTGGAGGAAGAAAATGAAAGAGTACGGATTTGGCGTAGATCTGGGCGGAACTACCGCGAAGATCGGATTGTTTCAGACAGACGGTACCTTGTTGGAAAAATGGGAGATTCCTACAGATTCCAGCAATAACGGGGAGAACATTTTAAAGAATATTGCAGCAGCCGTTCACAGTAAGATGGTGGAGCGGAACCTGACAAAAGATATGGTGGAAGGTGTCGGCATCGGAGTTCCGGGACCTGTGAGCAAGGACGGCGTTGTGAACCGTGCAGTAAATCTTGGCTGGGGCGTGAAACCGGTGGCACAGGAATTAAGTGATCTGGTTGGCCTGAAGGTTCGCGTAGGAAATGATGCCAATGTGGCAGCCCTGGGCGAGAGCTGGGTTGGCAGCGGCAAAGGATTTGACAGTGTCATCATGGTAACGCTTGGTACCGGTATCGGTGGCGGTGTGGTACTTGACGGCAAGATCGTATCCGGTGCCCACGGTGCAGCAGGAGAGATCGGACACATGAATGTAAATGAGCAGGAACTGGAAGCCTGCGGCTGCGGACATTTCGGATGCCTGGAGCAGTATGCATCAGCTACCGGAATCGCAAGATATGCAAGACGCATGCTGGCAAATGACAGTTCTGTCAGTCGTCTGAGAGAGATTCCGGCAGATCAGATCACAGCAAAGGATGTCTTTGATGCGGCAAAAGAGGGAGATCGTCTGGCAAATGATGTGGTGAAGGAAGTGTGCAGCATGCTGGCGGCAGCACTGGCAAAGATCTGCGTAGTGGTAGATCCGGCAGCCATCCTCATCGGCGGCGGCGTTTCCAAGGCAGGACAGATCCTTTTGGATGCCATTGAAGAACCTTTCCGCAACTATGCATTCCATGCCTGCAAAGACACCCAGATCCTTCTGGCTACACTGGGAAATGATGCGGGAATGTACGGAAGCATGCGCATGATTCTCGATTAAATTACATATGCTACCTCCAGAAAAACTTGTCCTTAAAGGATGGCGTATTTGCCATCCCGGGACGGATTGGAGGTAGCATTTTTTTTGAAGAAAAAGAAACAGAAACGGACAGATCAGGCGATGGATAACTACAGTCTCCAAAAGGAAATGGAAGAAACTGTGGAGGAGATCCGGCAGAAAAGTCTGTATAATGACCGTAACCGGGCTAGGATTGATAACAACCAGTTTTTTGAAAAACGCAGCAATCCTTTGAGTAGTAAAGGGGAGCAGGGATAATTATTTTTAAAAAACTGAAAAAAATACTGGACAAATGCCACGCCAAGTGATAATATAGGAAAGCAGTGTAAAAATACCGCATATCGATGCGTGGCTCAGTTTGGTAGAGCGCTGCGTTCGGGACGCAGAGGTCGCAGGTTCAAATCCTGTCGCATCGACGATAAAAAAAGGACTTCCACAGATGTGGAAGTCCTTTTTTTGATGCCTGGGAGCATTGGCATATCAGCCAATGCCTCCCAGCAGAATTCCAAGGATCAGTACCAGAAAACAGATGGGACAGTAAATATATTTGGAAACAGTGAAAAATTTCTCCGTAAAAGGACGCTGTCTTCCTTTGTTTACCTGGGACATAACATATTTTTTGCCGCATACCCAGAAGAGCATGATTCCGGCCAGTCCGGCACCCAATGGGCAGATGTAGATGGAAAGCACATCCATCCAGCCGGAGACGACTCCCTGAATGCAAAGAGCAACAACAAGAGCCAGACCTCCGATCAAAGCACAGGCTGTTTTTCTGCCCAGATGAAGCTTCTCCTGTAAGGTGGCAATGGGCGCCTCATACAGGTTGATGAGAGAAGAGAGGCCGGCAAAAAATACTGCCACAAAGAAGATAATGGCAATGATACGGCCGCCGGGCATGGACTGAAACAGCGCCGGAAGATAAATGAACATCAGACCGGGGCCTCCCTGATTCAGCTGAGCACCGGTGGTGGCCATGGCCGGGATGATCACAAGGGATGCCAGAAGGGCAGCTAATGTGTCAAAGAAGGCCACTCTTCCTGCAGCGGCAGGAATATTTTCTTCATCTGAGAGATAGGAACCGTAAATCAGTGTTCCGTTACCTGCAACAGAAAGGGAGAAAAAGGCCTGCCCTAGAGCAAAGATCCATGTCTCGGGATCTGCCAGTGCAGCAGGATCCACACGGAAAATATAACGATAACCGTCGATAGCGCCAGGCTGGAAGGCAACATACACAGCCAGGATCAAAAACAGGATGAAAAATACCGGCATCATGAAACGGTTGGCATTTTCGATTCCTTTGCTGACACCGAACATGAGAATGGCTATACCAATAATAAGAGCTGCTGTCAGAAAGCCATTGTTGCCAAAGGAGGAGGCCATGCTGCCAAAGGAGGCACCAAAACCATCCATATCTGTGGGGGAGAGGATCTCTCCGGAGAAAGCGCCCAGCATATATTTTAAGATCCAGCCCATAACCACAGTGTAGCCGATGGCCAGAGCCAAGGATCCTAAAACAGGAATATATCCAAGCAAGGTTCCCAGACGGGATGAGCCTTTTTTCTCACAGGCAAAAGAAAAGGCGCCCACCGGGCCGGATCTGGTTCCGCGGCCAAAACTCATTTCACCGATGACGCCGGTAAAACTGATGAGTGCCATAAAAATTAAATAAGGAATGAGGTAAGAGCCTCCGCCGTACATGGACACTCTGGTGGGGAACATCCAGATATTTCCCATGCCTACAGCCGATCCGATACAGGCTAAAATAAATCCCCATTTGTTTCTAAAAGATTCTCTTTGGTTTTTCATAATTACCCCTTAACATTTATAAATTTGGGAAGTGAAATTCCCAGCAGTTGCTTTCTATTTAATATACCTTATTATGAGAAGAAAGTAAAAGCATTTTATTTTTGTTCCAGTTTCAGCAATGCGATCTTAAGATCTATGCCGCCGGTATAACCGGTAAGGTTGCCCTTTGCTCCCATGACTCTGTGGCAGGGGACGATGACAGCGACGGGGTTGTGACCTACAGCACCGCCCACGGCCTGGGCCGACATTTTTTTAATTCCACGTTTTTGGGCGATTTCGGCAGCGATATCCCCGTAAGTGATGGTCTTTCCATAGGGGATTCTGCGCAGGATCTCCCAGACCTCTTTTTGAAAATCAGACCCCGTCAGATGAAGCGGAGGAAAAAACGGAGGTTCTTTGCCGGAAAAATAAATGTCCAGCCAGTCTTTTGTCTGGCGCAGCACCGGTGTTTCCCGGGAGATATAGGTGTGGGATCCTTTCGGAAGATGATGCATCCGGTTTTCGAACCACAGACCTGTAAGGCATTGTTCGTCAGATGTCAGCATGATATTACCGAGAGGGGAAGCATATTTCGAGAGATATTGATCCATACAGAGGGCTCCTTTCCGGATGGTTTCCATTGCTATCTGCTATTTATTATCTGTTATTTCGTAGGTTCAGTATAAAAATTTCTCCGCTGTTTTGCAATCTTTTGTATGCTGACGGCACAAAATCGTCTATAATGGGAAAATATCAGTAAGATAGGCGGTATAAAGATATGAATTTATTGTCCCTGGAACAGATTACAAAATCATATTCAGAGCGGATGTTATTTGAAAATGCAGACTTTTTCCTGCAGGAAGGGGAAAAGGTGGGCGTGATCGGTATCAACGGAACCGGCAAATCCACGCTGCTTAAGATGGCGGCAGGGCTGGAAGAACCGGATCAGGGAAAGCGGACCGTGGCAAATCATGTGGTGATCCAGTTTCTACCCCAGACACCGGAATTCCCGGAGGATGCCTGTGTGCTGGAGCATGCGCTGCAGGAAGTCCAGACCTCAGCTCACTGGGATATGGAGGGAGAAGTAAAAAATATGCTTCTGACTCTTGGGATCCATCAGTGGGATCAGAAGATTGGGGAACTTTCCGGCGGACAAAGAAAGCGGCTGGCACTGGCAGAGGTGCTTTTGAAACCCTGCGATATTTTGATACTGGACGAGCCCACCAACCATCTGGATCACGCCATGGCCGCCTGGCTGGAGGAATATCTGAAGAAATGGCGGGGAAGTCTTATCATGGTAACCCATGACCGGTACTTTCTGGACAGCGTTTCCAACAGGATCGTGGAGGTGGACAAGGGCAGCATTTACAGTTATCAGACCAATTATTCCGGCTTTCTGGAACTGAAGACCCAGCGGGAAGAGATGGATCTTGCGGCGGAGCGAAAGCGCCAGTCCATTCTTCGGGTGGAACTGGAATGGGTGAAACGGGGCGCCAGAGCCCGGTCCACCAAGCAGAAGGCCCGGCTGGAGCGCTTTGAGGATCTGAAAAATCAGAAAGGTCCTCAGACGGATGGCGCGGTGGAACTGGGATCTTTATCAACCCGTATGGGGAATACCACCATTGAAGTGGAAGGATTGTGGAAAAGTTACGGCGAGAGGACTCTGATCCGGGATTTTTCCTATACTTTTCTGAAAAATGACCGTATCGGTATTGTGGGCTGCAATGGGTGCGGGAAAACCACCCTTATGAAAATGATCATCGGGCAGGTGGAGCCGGACCAGGGAAGCATCACAGTGGGGCAGACCATCCGCATCGGATATTATTCCCAGGAGATCACCATGGCATCTGCAGCCGAGAAAGCCCGCATGACCAACAAGAACCAGCAGCTGACTGCCATGGATCCGGAGCAGAGAGTGATTGACTATATCCGGGACACAGCGGAATATGTCCGGACAGAGGATGGACTGGTCAGCGCTTCTGCCATGCTGGAGCGGTTTTTGTTCCCGCCTCAGGAGCAGTATGGGCTGATCCGGAATCTTTCCGGCGGAGAACGGCGGCGGCTGAACCTGTTGCGGGTGCTGATGGAAGCACCCAATGTGCTGGTGCTGGATGAGCCCACCAATGATCTGGACATATCCACCCTGACTATTCTGGAAGACTATCTGGATCATTATCAGGGGATTGTTATCATCGTGTCCCACGATAGTTATTTACTTGACAGCACAGTAAGGCGGATGTTTGCGTTTGAGGATGGGGGACGGCTGGTGCAGTCTGAAAGCGGATATACGGATTACATCAACAAGGCCGGGGAACCATCGAAAGATGTGAGAGCAGCGGCGCCGGACAGCGGAAAGGAAAAGGATGCCGGAGAGAAAACTTTGTCAGGGAAGGAAGCCTACAAAGCTTCCCGGGAGAAAAAATTAAAATTCACCTTTGCTGAGCAGAGGGAATATGAGACCATAGAGTCTGACATTGAGGCGTTGGAAGAAAAACTGGCGCTTTTGGAAGAGGAGATGGTAAAGGCTTCCAGGGATTATGTAAAACTGAATGGGCTGTCCAAAGAGAAAGAGAGTATGTCACAGCTTCTGGAGGAAAAGATGGAGCGGTGGGAATATCTGGAGGATCTGGCGGCAAGGATTGCAGAGCAGCAGTAAAAAAGTTACTGCTGCTTTTTTTGCTTCCTTCATTATCTTTACATTTGTGCCTTTATTGTAAATTGTACTTTGGTTTTTGGGAGAATATACTGAAATCACGAGAAAAATCAGGGAAATATTTACAGGAAAAGGAGCGAAAAAATGACAGAAAAGTACTTGAATTACAGTGATAAGATTTGTGTTGTCACCGGAGCCGGATCTGGTATGGGAGAAGCTACAGCCAAAATGCTGGTGGAGCTGGGGGCAAAGGTGTATGCCCTTGATATCAGGGAGGTTGCCTTAGAAGGTATTGAGGAATACATCCATGTGGATCTCAGTGACAAGGATTCCATTGACCAGGCATTCCGGAAACTGCCGGAGAAGATCGACTGCTTCTTTGGTGTGGCCGGATTAAGAGGCGCTACTCTGCCCTTTATGACCGTTGCAAAGATCAATCTGGTAGCAAATAAATACATCTGTGAAGAGTTGCTTGTGGACAGAATGAAGGATAACGGTGCCATTGCCATTGTATCCAGTGCCATCGGTGTGTCCTGGGAAAAAGAGGAAAACAAGAGAAGTTACTTAAATGTGGTTAATGCCGAAGGATACGGTGCCACTGTGGAAGCAATCGAAGCAACCGGTCTGACAGGCATCAACGGCGGTTTTGCCTATGTATATACAAAACGGGCAGTAAATTACCTTATCGCAAAACTGCAGGGAGTGTATGGGCCAAAGGGAATCCGTGTCAATGGTCTGATGCCGGGAGATACGGCTACTGCATTCGGCAGTGAAGACAATAATGGACAGGATGTGAAAAAAGGAACCTCAAGCACATTTTCCGGATATGCCGGACGCAATGCTAAGGCTGAGGAGATGGCATAGGTACTGATCTTTTTGAACAGCCAGATGGCTTCCTATGTTTCCGGAGCATTGATCTTTGCTGACTATGGAACCGGTATTGAGATCATGGCCGGTCTTCGTGAAGACCCCCTGAATCCAAAGCGCAATTAAGAACAGAATCAATTGGGGGAATGACAACGGAAGGAGAAGGCTCATATGAAAGAAAAATATAAGGTATGGATGAAGGAGCATGCCCAGGAATATGTGGAAGATCTCAGGTATCTGGTATCTATTCCCAGCGTGTCCGTTCAGCAACCGGAAGATCGGGAGGCACCTTTTGGGGAACCCTGTGCCAGAGTGTTGAAAGCAATGCTGACCCTGGGAGAAAAGTACGGGTTTGAGACAAATAATTATGGCAACCGGGTAGGCCGCATCATTTATAAAGAAGAAAACGGAGAGGACATCGGCGTCTGGAATCATCTGGATGTGGTGCCGCCAGGACCGGGCTGGCTGCAGGATCCTTATACATTGCAGGAGAAAGAAGGATGGCTCATCGGCCGGGGCGTTACGGACAATAAAGGACCGGCACTGGCCTCCTTATAAGCCATGCGTTGCATCAGAGACCTGGGTGTGGAAATGAAGCAGGGACTGTCCCTGTATGTGGGATGCAGTGAGGAAACCGGTATGCAGGATGTGATCTGGTTTCGGGAGGAAGGCCTTCGTTTTCCGAGATGGTCCCTGGTAGGCGACAGTGCATGGCCGGTGACGGTTGGAGAGAAAGGATTTATGTCCATCAACCTGCAGTCTGCAAGGGGATTTGAAGGTGATGTGCGTTATCTGCAGGGAGGAACCGCGGATAATGCGGTGCCTGCAGAAGCATTTGCAGTGCTGGGAGAGCAGTACGCTGCAGGAGACAACACGCTCAGGGAAACCTTAAGCGTCAGTGAGGAAGAAAACGGGAAAAATACCTTGCCAAAGGAGTGGCAGCACATACCGCAATGCCGGAAAATGGTGTAAATGCCATATCTGTGCTGTGCCAGGCACTGGCGGAAGCAGAAAATATTGATGAAGCGGACCGTATTCTCTGGAAGGAAATGGCGGAAATGTGCCATGGATATACAGGAGAGTACATGGGAGTTCAGGCTAAGGATGAGGCATCGGGTATTCTGACCTGTGTGGCTACCCGGATCTTTTTAGAGGAGGGAAAAAAGCCCACCCTGCATTTTAATATCCGGATACCGGTATCGGTAAAACTGGCAGATCTCATTGCAAAGCTGCAGAATTTCTGTGAAGAACATCAGTGGGAAATGACGATCCTCAAAAAACAGGATTCCCACATGGCACCATCGGACTGCCCCATGACGGAAGCGCTGATGGAGGCCTATGAGCAGATCACAGGACGGCAGGAGCCTAAGGTGATCCTTCCGGGAGGAACCTACTGTAATGAACTGCCGGATGCTTTAGGATATGGAATGGGAAGCCGGCCGGATCCTGCCATGTTTGAGATTGTACCGAAAGGGCATGGACGTGCTCACGGACCGGATGAATGTGTAAGACTGTCTGTTCTTTTGGAGGCATCTGCGATTTACGCAGAAACCTTTGAACGATTGGAAACGTTTAGTTCCGCAGGGAAGGAGATGACAGAATGACACCAAAGGAAAGAGTTCTGGCAATGATCCATAATGAGAAACCGGATCGGGTGCCGGTGGCTGCCTGGTCACACAAACCCATGATCGAGCGGGATCCGGTGGTTTACCCCAGGTATCTGAAAGAATACTATCAGAGTACCGGACTGGATATTGTGAAACTTCAGCCCAATCAGTTCCATTTTATCGAGGATTTTGACTGCGAGATTGAATGGAAAAATGCCAGAAACAGCTATCATACGGTTAAGAGATATCCCATCAATGATATCAGTGACTGGGATCATATCAAATATATCAGTGGCACCAGCGGTGCCCTGGGCCGGGAGATTGAACTGGCAAAGAAAATGGTGGACTGTTTTGGACAGGAACGTCCGGTGGTTGCCACAGTGATGGATCCTCTGGCCATGGCCTCAGAAATGAGCGGCGGTTTTGCCCGCCCGGCCATGGTGCTGGCCCAGATGCGCAATCATCCGGAAAAAATGGAAAAAGTGTTGGATCGTCTGACGGACATTACATTAAATTACTGTGATGGCCTGGTCCAGGCCGGGGTTTCCGGTATTTTCCTGGGAGATCAGTTTGCCACCACAGATCTGATGACAGTGGAAGAACATGCGCGCTTTGTTCGGAAATATGATCTGCGGATACTGAATCATATCAAGGACCGCACCTGGTTTAACATTGTGCATGTGCATGGCACACAGAATCTGATGATGGATGAGGTGCTGGATTACCCGGTACAGGCAGTGAGCTGGGAAGATCTGGTAAGCGGCGTTTCTCTTGGGGATTATCGGGCAAAAACAGACAAGATCCTGATGGGAGGAATTGACCGGAGAATGGACCTGGCGTCCTGTGACAGAAATCAGATCCTTCCTGTTCTGAAGAAACGGATGGAAGAGGCATATCGTCAGGCGGGAGACCGGCTGATCTTCGCCCCGGGATGTACCGTTCCCATGAATATGGAAAATTATATTGGAGCCTGTCTGCGGGAGGCGGCAGATGACTATTTTGGTATCTGCCCCGCAGAGTAAGAATAAAAGCAAAGCATAGGATATTATGTCAGAAGGCCGGAACGGGATTCCCTTTCGATAATGGCAAGCAGTTCTTCGGGGGATTCCACGCATCCGCCTTCCAGCCACCAGAGGAGCACTGCGTTGATGGCTCCGCTGTGAAAGATCCTGCGGTATTGTTCCTGACGGACAGATCTGCCGGGCCTGGCTGACATATCCTCTGCAATAATGCGGGAAAGGCTTCCCTGACGAAGAAAATAAAGGTAAAAACTGCGGTTTTGCTGAATGAACTCAAAGAGGCGGAGATAACCATCCCGGCTGTATTCATTCCAGTTGCCGTCGGCACCAAAAAAAGAGAGAGCTGCCTTGGCAGTGATCTCTTTTCCGCATTTATGGAGCAGATCGTAGATGTCCTCGTAGTGGTTGTAAAAAGCAGTGCGGCTGACCTGGGCATTTTCACAGATTTCCTGGATGGTGATGCGGCTGATGTCCTTCTGGGACAGCAGTGTCAGAAAGGCTTCCGTAAGTCTTTCTCTGGTATCTGTTCCGCGCTGATTTCCCTCTTTGTTCATAGCGAAGTTCCTTTCCTATGTCATCTCCATGATGGTATTGTGATTTGGGAATCCTGATGGAACATTATTATACTTTAATTTAGGGGAGAAATCAACACGGTGTTGAGTTAGATGTGCTGCGTCAAACGGGGCATATTGCAGAATGGAATGGAAAGGTCGTAGGGGTAGAAAGAGAGGGGTAAACAAATGGAGAAGGAAAAAGAAACAGCTGTTTTTGTGCTGGTTCCCGGGGGCGGACATGGCGCCTGGTGTTATGGGCTGGTAAAACAGCTTTTGGAAAATGCTGGGCAGAGCGTCTATGCCCTGTCCCTTCCCGGGATTGGTGAACGGGCCATGGAGCTGACACCGGACACAGGGTTAGAGGATCATGTGAATGCTGTGGTGGAATTTATTCTGGAGGAAAACCTGCAGGATGTGATCCTTGTGGGGCACAGTTACGGAGGAATGGTGATCACAGGAACGGCGGACCGTGTGCCGGATCGGATCAGACACATCGTGTATCTGGATGCCGTGCATCCTGCTGACGGACAGAACCTGCTGGATGCCCAGCCTATGGCACGGTTTGTTCCGGCGGTGAGTGTACCCCGGATCATAGACGGTGTGGAGATCTGTCTTTATCCTGATGATGAGACATTGGCTTTTCTTGGCCTTACAAAGCCGGAAGACATTGCTTTTGCCAGGGAGCATCTGACACCCCATCCTTACCGCAGTTTTACGGACAAACTTTATCTGAAACAGCCGGATATTGCCTCGAAGATCGGAAGTACCCACATTCATACTGCAAAGACACTGGAAGGTCTTATGATGATGGGATGTGTCCCGGATGGAATGGAGGATGCCATGGTGATAGACACAGGGCATGATCTGATGATCACGGAGCCACAACAGACGGCAGACATGCTGTTAAAAGTGGCAAAAAAGACAGAGCAGCGGTAGATTTCCTACAGCTGCTCTTATGTTTCCTATTTTTCTTATTTTTTCTGTTGTTCCTGCTGTTCCTGCTGTGCCAACGCCCCGTCATATCCATGCAGGATCAGAGTATTGGCGTAATTTACCAGTTCATCCAGAGGAATGGTGCGCCCGCTGTTGACCCAGTTTCGATAGATAAAGGTGATGGCCATGGTATAAGACCGGACCACCTCGGGATATCTGGTCTTTTGGAAGAAGGGCTGAAATGCCGGAGTTTTCAGTAAAGCATCTGTTACATCCTCGTAGAAAAAGTGGTAATGGGGATCGCAGAGAAGTTTTTGTTTTACACCGTCACATTCCTCAAGGTAGTGATAAAACCGGTGGAGACAGCCGGCAACATCCAGGTTTTCGGCGTCCTTTCTGATCTTTTCCAAAATGTCTGAAACAATTTCCTCTTTGATCTCATTTGCCAGATCATCCAGGGAAGAATAGTGCAGATAAAATGTTTTTCTGTTGATCTCTGCCAGATTGGTCAGATCTGTGATAGAGATATCGTCGTAATCTTTTTCCATTACAAGTTGATAAAATGCGCTGCGGATGGACCGAAGGGTTCGTTTCACCCGCAGATCCGTACTGGTGTGTTCCATGAGTAAATTCTCCTTTTTTCTTCCATATAACTGTAAAATGTAACTGCAAATTCACAGCCTTATCTTACTCATTATAATCAGATTTATCCATTTATGCAACATGTGAGCAAAAATGTCGAAAGAAAAGCAAAAAAAGCAAAAAAAGATAAGTCTTGACAAATAACTGTGACAGAGTAAAACGTAAATAGTTCGAGTTCGGACTGTTCGCATTCGGACTGTCCAAGATCGAACAAAATAAAAGAATTCCGAAACATTTCCGGGAAAGGAGGAGACATGAGAAATGAAAACAGTGTAGGTTTTCAAGTCCGGGAGATTTCCCGCCTCATCGATCGGGCCATGTTTATCAAAAGCATGGAAAACGGCGCGGATAAGATCACAGCCAGCCATGGATGGATGATGGATTATCTTTATCACAACAGAGACCGGGAAATTTATCAGAAGACCATGGAGCAGGAATTTCATATGTCCAAGTCTACGGTGACTTCCGTGGTGCAGGCTATGGAAAAGAGCGGATATATTACCAGGGTTGGTGTGGAACATGACGCCAGGCTGAAGAAGATTGTTCTGACACCAGCCGGTGAGCAGTTTTATCGGGATTCCCAGAGGTTTATTCTGGAGGTAGAACGGGAGATCCAGGGGGACATTTCCCCGGAGGAGATGGCATCTTTTATGAAGACCATTAACCAGATGCGGCAGAATCTGCTGGAGGGTTTTCCCGGGGATAAAAAACATAAAAAAGAGACGATACAGGAGGAAAAAACGTGTTAAAAACACTGGCAGCACAGATTAAAGAATTTAAAAAAGACACTATTTTAACACCGTTTTTTATGCTGTTGGAAGTGGCCATGGAAATGACGGTACCGCTTCTGATGGCATCCATTATTGATGACGGTGTGAATGCCGGCGACATGAACCATATCTATAAAGTGGGATTTCTCATGGTGCTGGCAGCAGGGGTAGGACTTTTTGCAGGTATGATGGGCGGAAAATACGGAGCCAGAGCTTCCACGGGATTTGCCAGAAATCTGCGGAAGGCCATGTTTGCAAAGATCCAGACCTATTCCTTTGAGAACCTGGATAAGTATTCCACGGCAGGTCTTGTGACCCGTCTGACCACGGATGTCACCAATCTGCAGAATTCTTTTCAGATGATCATCCGTATGGGAACAAGGGCACCGGCCAGTATGATCGTGGCGATGTGCATGTCCTTTTACATCAGTCCCCGCCTGGCCACCATCTATCTTGTGGCGGTGATCGTACTGGGAAATGCACTGTTTGCCATTATTTTTACGGTGCAGAAGATCTTTGATGTGGTATTTAAAAAGTATGATGACCTGAATGCAAGTGTGCAGGAAAATATTTCCGGTATCCGTGTGGTGAAGGCATATGTAAGAGAAGAATATGAGAAGAAGAAATTCCAGAAAGCCAGCGGAAATGTTTATCAGATGTTTGTAAAGGCGGAAAAGATCCTTGCCTTCAATAACCCGCTGATGATGTGTACCGTTTATACCTGCATGCTTCTGATCATATGGATGGGATCCCATATGATCGTGGGATCTGAACTTACCACCGGGGAGCTGGTGAGCCTTTTGACCTATTGCATGAACATCCTTATGAGCCTGATGATGCTGTCCATGGCTTTCGTTATGATCTCCATGAGCGTTGCCAGCGGGGAGCGAATTGCTGAGGTGCTGAATGAGGAACCCACCATTAAGAATCCGGCTCTTCCGGAAATGGAAGTGGCAGATGGATCCATTGATTTTGATCATGTTTCTTTTGCATATGGAAAGAATGCCAAGGAGTATGTGCTCAGCGATATCGATATCCACATCAGATCCGGCGAGACCATCGGAATTATAGGCGGAACCGGAAGTGCCAAGTCCACCCTGGTAAATCTGATCTCCCGTCTTTACGACGTATCGGAAGGCAGCGTGAAGGTAGGCGGAAAGGATGTGCGTCAGTATGATCTGGAAACCCTGCGTAACCAGGTGTCAGTGGTGCTTCAGAATAATGTGCTTTTCTCCGGTACGATCCTGGAAAATCTTCGTTGGGGTGATCCGGATGCCACAAAGGAAGACTGCATCAGAGCCTGTATCCATGCCTGTGCAGACGAATTTATTGAGCGTTTTCCGGAGAAATATGATACCCATATTGAGCAGGGCGGAAGCAATGTGTCAGGGGGACAGCGTCAGAGACTCTGTATTGCCAGGGCGTTGCTGAAAAAACCAAAGGTGCTGATCTTAGATGACAGTACCAGTGCGGTGGATACTGCTACAGATGCTAAGATCCGCAAAGCGTTCCGGGAAGAGATCCCGGGAACAACCAAGCTGATCATTGCCCAGAGAATTTCCTCTGTACAGGATGCAGATCGGATTCTGGTGCTGGATGAGGGAAAGATCAGCGGGTTTGGCACCCATGAGGAACTGCTGGCTTCCAACGAGATCTATCGGGATGTATATGAATCCCAGACCGGAGGAGGAAGCGGAGATTTTGATGAAAAGGAGGAATTGTAATGCCAGGACCGAGAAATGTCCCCAGAGGACAAAAATTGGATTTTAAGGCACATAAGGGCACCATTGGAAGACTGTTGAAATATGTGTTTGGCCGCTATTCCATCCAGATGATCGCAGTGATGGCCTGCATCATTACCAATGTTTTGTGCAGTCTGCAGGGAACCATGTTTATGCAGACATTGATCGACGATTATATTATGCCCATGTTAAACAGCGGCAGTACGGATTTTTCCCCGCTGCTTCACGCCATGTTCCGGGTAGGATGTTTCTATGCACTGGGTGTAGCGGCATCCTTTGCCCAGAATCTGATCCTGGTGTACGTGACCCAGGGAACCTTGAGAGATCTCCGGGACGATATGTTTACCCACATGGAGGATCTGCCCATCCGCTATTTTGACACTCACGTCCACGGAGATGTGATGTCAATATACACAAACGATATCGATACTCTCCGTCAGCTTATCAGTCAGAGTGTACCCCAGATCATCAACAGTGTCATCACTATTGTGGGTGTGCTGGTATGTATGATCCGGCTGAATATACCGCTGACACTGCTGACCCTTGCCATGGTGGGTGTTATGTTGCTTGTTACAGGTAAGCTGGGAGGCAGTTCCGCCAAATATTTTGCAAAGCAGCAGAGGGATCTGGGCAAGGTAAACGGTGAAATTGAGGAAATGATGAATGGTCAGAAGGTGGTAAAGGTTTTCTGTCATGAGAAAGAGAACATTGAAGAATTTAACGAACTGAATGACCAGCTCTTTGACAGCGCTTACAATGCCAACAAATATGCAAACATTCTGGCGCCGGCCAATGCGCAGATCGGTAATATCAGTTATGTGCTGGTGGCGATTTTGGGAGGACTTCTTGCCATAAACGGTGTGGGAGGATTTACCCTGGGTGGCCTTGCAAGTTTCCTGACCTTCAACAAGAGTTTTAATATGCCCATCAACCAGGTGAGCCAGCAGATGAATTTTATTGTGATGGCCATGGCAGGTGCAGAGCGTATTTTCCGTCTGATCGATGAGGAACCGGAAGTGGATGAAGGTTATGTGACCCTGGTAAATGCTAAGGAAGAAAACGGACAGATCCGGGAGACAAAGGAGCATACCGGCATGTGGGCCTGGAAGCATTTCCACAAGGCAGAAGGTACCACCACCTATCAGAAACTGGAAGGGGATGTGGTGTTTGACGGGGTAGACTTTGGATATACACCGGACAAAACCGTACTGCATGATATCCGGATGTATGCCCAACCGGGACAAAAGATTGCCTTTGTGGGAGCCACCGGTGCAGGAAAGACCACCATTACCAATCTTATTAACCGGTTTTACGATGTGTCGGATGGAAAGATCCGGTATGACGGCATCAATGTCAACAAGATTAAGTTGGATGACCTGCGTCATTCCCTGGGTATTGTGCTGCAGGACACCCATCTGTTTACCGGAACCGTAGCGGAGAATATCCGTTACGGCAAATTGGATGCCACAGACGAGGAAGTGAGAGCAGCAGCCAGACTGGCAAATGCGGACGGTTTCATTCGCAGGCTGCCCCAGGGATATGACACCATGCTGACAGGAGACGGAGCCAATTTAAGTCAGGGACAGCGGCAGCTTCTGGCCATTGCCCGGGCGGCCATTGCAGATCCTCCGGTATTGATCCTGGATGAGGCTACCAGTTCCATTGACACCAGAACAGAAAAGATCGTTCAGGACGGTATGGATAAACTGATGAAAGGAAGGACCACCTTTGTTATTGCCCATCGTCTGTCCACCATCCGCAACAGCGATTGTATCATGGTAATGGATCAGGGACGGATCATTGAGAGGGGAAATCATGAGGAACTCATGGCTCAGGGCGGAAAGTATTATCAGCTCTATACCGGAAAGATTGTAAACGCATAAAAATATGCACAAAAATATCCGTAAAAATATCCCCCGGGGTGGCTTGTGCCACCCCGTTTTTTTCTGTTAAAGTGAAGGCAGAATAAAACAGGAAAAGGGAGGATATCACTGTGCATATGGCAGATGCTCTGGTTGCTCCGGCGGTGGCAGGCACCATGTATGTGTGCTCTGCAGCGGCAGCAGCTTATTCCATAAAGAAAGTCCGCAAGGAAGAAGACCCCAAAAAGATTCCCGTTATGGGAGTGATGGGGGCTTTTGTATTTGCGGCCCAGATGATCAATTTTACCATTCCGGGAACAGGGGCTTCCGGACATTTGAGCGGAGGCGTGCTTCTTTCTGCATTGCTGGGACCATATGCCGGTTTTCTTACCATGATCGGTGTGCTTTTGGTGCAGTGCCTGCTGTTCGCAGACGGGGGGCTTCTGGCGCTGGGGTGCAATATCTGGAATATGGCATTTTATGGGTGTTTTCTTGGCGCGCTACTGATCTGGCGCCCCATGATGAAAAAAGGGGCATCCCGGGGGAAAATAGCGGCAGCTTCCATCATTGGCTGTGTGCTGACCCTGCAGCTTGGCTCTTTTTCTGTTACACTGGAAACTCTGACTTCTGGCATCACAGAACTGCCCTTTGGAGCTTTTGTGGCGGTGATGCAGCCCATCCATCTGGCCATCGGCCTGGTGGAAGGCCTTATCACGGCGGCGGTTCTGGTGTTTGTATATGAGGCGAGACCGGAACTTTTGTGGGGGGTATCGGAAGAAGGAACATCCACAAGCAGATTTTCTTTCCGCCGGACAGTGATCACGCTTGCCGTATTAGCTCTTCTGGTGGCAGGCGGTCTGTCTCTGGCAGCATCTGCTTTCCCGGATGGGCTGGAATGGTCCATGCAGCAGGTGGCAGGCACCGAAGAGTTAGAGACAGATGGGGCGGTTTATGATAAGGCGGATGAGATCCAGAGTGCCACATCCCTGCTTCCGGACTATGGTTTTTCCGGCTCTGAGAGTGCGGCGGGGACATCCTTTTCCGGCGTGGTAGGCGCCGGGGTTGTGGCTGCAGTGTGTGTGGGAATCTGCTGGATCTTCCGGCTTTTTCGGAAAAAATCGGAAGGGAAGGAATCATTTTTACAGAGATGAGTAAGATTAGTCGGGCGATCAGAGAAATACAGACCATGGAAGAGTTGGCGCAGAGGGACCAGTGGGTGAATCGGATACATCCGCTGGTCAAACTTTTCCTGACGGTTTTTTACATTGCGGTGGTGGTATCCTTCCCCAAATATCAGCTGACGGGACTCCTTGGAATGATGATCTATCCGCTTTTCTTGTTTGAGATGGGGGAACTTTCTGTAAGGGAGGCTCTCCACCGGCTGCGGATCGTTCTGCCCCTGGTATGTGTGGCAGGAATCTTCAATCCTTTTTTTGACAGGGAGATTCTGATCTGCTGGGGAAGTTTTGCAATTTCCGGCGGCGTGATCTCCATGGTGACTTTAATGCTGAAAGGGATCTTTACGGTGTTGGCCACCTATCTGCTCATTGCTTCCACTTCTATTGAAAGCATATGTTATGCCATGAGGCTGATCCATATTCCAAAAGTCTTTGTGACACAGATCCTTCTGATCTATCGGTATATTACAGTGCTGCTGAAGGAGACGGACCGGATGATGCAGGCATATGCGCTGCGGGCGCCGGGGCAGAAAGGCGTTCATGTGAAAGCCTGGGGATCCATGATGGGACAGCTCCTTTTGCGCAGTATGGACCGGGCGGAGGAATTGTATGAGAGTATGTGCCTCCGGGGATATCATGGTGAGTTTTACTGCGGAAAATCTGTGGGATTTTTGGGAAAGGATCTGGCATTTTTGCTGATCTGGACAGCAGTGATCCTGATCTTTCGGCTGTTTCCTGTGTTGGAGTATGTGGGCAGTTTGTTTGTATAAGAAGTCTATGTAAAAAGATTGTATAGGAAGAAGGGAGAGGGGAAAAGAATGAGCCATATACATATTGAAGTGAAAGATCTTTCCTTTGCATATGAGGAAAAACACCCTGTGTTGCAGGAGGTTTCTTTTTTGGCAGGAGAGCATGATGCCATCGGCCTTATCGGTGCCAACGGTGTGGGAAAGTCCACCTTGCTGAAGCTTCTAGTGGGACTGCAGACGGATTTTGAGGGAAGCATCCGTGTGGAAGAAATTCCGGTACAGAAAGAGACACTGACCCAGATCCGGCAAAAAATCGGTTATGTGTTTCAGGATTCCGACAGCCAGCTTTTTATGTCAAATGTATATGATGATGTGGCCTTTGCACCGCGAAATTACGGCCTTCCGGAGCCGGAGGTGGACCGTCGAGTTATGCAGGCACTGGAGATGGTACAGATCACGCATCTGAAGGATAAACCCATCTACAAACTTTCCGGAGGCGAAAAAAAGCTTTGTTCCATTGCAACGATCCTGTCCATGACGCCGGATATTATTTTAATGGACGAGCCTTCGGTGGCACTGGATCCGAAGAACAGGAGAAATCTGATCCATATTTTAAACGGATTTGAACATCTGAAGATCATTGCCTCCCATGATCTGGATTTTATTCTGGACACCTGTAACCGTGTGATCCTGATGGATCAGGGCAGAATTGTGAAAGACGGAAAAGCAGAAGAGATCCTTTCGGATCAGGGGCTTTTGGAAGCGCATTCCCTGGAGCTTCCCCTGTGCTATGGCAGCAGGCATCATGTTTTATAAATTGTTTACAAAATCCGCATTGTACCCTATGGGAAAGAGTGTTAAAATGGTACTATTCGGGACGCAGAGGGCAGAAAGTGCCGGCTGCGGAACAACATATGAAGGAGAATTTTCATGGGATTATTAGACAAGATGTTTGGGACACACAGTCAGCGGGAGATCAAGCGTATCGAGCCCATCGTTGACAAGATCGAAGCCATGCGTGATGAGATGGTGGCACTGTCCGACGAAGCGTTAAAGCATAAGACGATAGAGTTTAAGGAGAGACTATCAGCTGGTGAGACACTGGATGATCTTCTGGTGGAAGCCTTTGCTACCGTGCGGGAGGCCGCAAGAAGAGTTCTTGGCATGGAGCACTTCCGTGTACAGCTGATGGGTGGTGTGATCCTGCATCAGGGCCGTATTGCCGAGATGAAGACCGGTGAAGGAAAGACATTGGTATCCACACTGCCGGCTTATCTGAATGCCCTGGAAGGCAAGGGTGTTCACATTGTCACTGTCAATGATTATCTGGCTAAGCGTGACGCGGAGTGGATGGGAAAGGTACACGAGTTCCTGGGACTTACGGTCGGCGTTGTGCTGAATGATATGACCAGGGAAGAACGCCAGGCGGCATATCAGTGTGACATTACCTATATTACCAATAATGAACTGGGATTTGATTATCTGAGAGACAACATGGTGGTGTATGAGAATCAGCTGGTGCAGAGAGGTCTGCATTACGCCATCATCGATGAGGTGGACTCGGTACTGATCGATGAGGCCCGGACACCGCTGATCATTTCCGGTCAGAGCGGCAAATCCACAAAACTCTATGAGATGTGCGATGTGCTTGCCACCCAGCTGAAACGTGGTGAGGATCTGCCGGAATTTTCCAAGATGGATGCCATCATGGGTGTGGAGCAGGAAGAGACCGGAGATTTTATTGTCAATGAAAAGGACAAGGTTGTGAACCTGACCCAGCAGGGTGTGGATAAGGTGGAGAAATTCTTCCATATCGAGAACCTGGCGGATCCGGAGAATCTGGAGATCCAGCACAATATTATCCTGGCACTGCGTGCTCACAATCTGATGTTCCGGGATCAGGATTATGTGGTAAAAGACGATCAGGTATTGATCGTGGACAGTTTTACCGGCCGTATCATGCCGGGACGCCGCTATTCCGACGGTCTGCATCAGGCCATTGAGGCAAAAGAGCATGTGAAGGTAAAACGTGAGAGTATGACACTTGCCAACATTACCTTCCAGAACTTCTTTAATAAATTTGACAAGAAGTGCGGTATGACCGGTACAGCACTTACAGAGGAACAGGAATTCCGGGATATTTACGGCATGGATGTTGTGGAGATCCCCACCAATAAGCCGGTGATCCGGAAGGATTTGGAAGATGCGGTCTACAAGACCAAAAAGGAGAAGTATCATGCGGTGGTTGAGGCTGTAAAGGAAGCCCATGCCAAGGGACAGCCGGTTCTGGTAGGTACCATTACCATCGATATTTCCGAGGAGGTCAGCAGACTGCTCAAGAGGGAGGGAATCCCTCATAATGTACTGAATGCCAAGTTCCATGAGAAGGAAGCGGAGATCGTTGCAGAGGCAGGCCGTCATGGAGCTGTTACCATTGCCACCAATATGGCAGGCCGTGGTACCGATATTAAGCTTGATGAGGAGGCAAAGGCAGCCGGTGGACTGAAGATCGTGGGCACAGAGCGTCACGAATCCCGCCGTATCGATAATCAGCTGCGAGGCCGTTCCGGACGACAGGGAGATCCGGGTGAATCCCAGTTCTTTATTTCCCTGGAAGATGATCTGATGCGTCTGTTTGGCTCTGAGAAGCTCATCAGTATGTTTAACAGCCTGGGTGTGCCGGAGAACGAGCAGATCCAGCATAAGATGCTCAGTGATGCCATTGAGAAGGCGCAGAAGAAGATCGAAAGCAATAACTTTGCCATCCGTAAGAACCTGCTGGAGTATGATCAGGTGATGAATGAACAGAGAGAACTGATCTATGCCCAGAGACGCCGTGTTCTGGAAGGCGAAAATATGCGGGATAATATTATGGATATGATCCATAGTAAGATCGATGATATTGTAGGTGTCATTGCCAGCGATGAAGTGGATACGGAAGACTGGGATTTAAACGAGCTGAACCGTATGCTTCGTGAAGTATTCCCCATGAAACCGGTGACAAGAGAAGAACTGGCGGGATTGAAAAAGAAAAAAGCTTTGGCGGAGGAACTGAAGTCCAGAGCGGAAGCCCTTTATCAGGCAAAAGAGGCAGAATTCCCGGATCCGGAAGCTTTCCGTGAAGTGGAGCGGGTAGTATTGCTGAAGGTTATCGACCGGAAGTGGATGGAGCAGATCGACGATATGGAGCAGCTGCGTCAGGGAATCGGTCTTCAGGCATTTGCCCAGAGAAATCCTGTGGATGAGTATAAGGCAGCCAGCTATGAGATGATGGATGCCATGAATGAAGCCATCCGCACAGAGACGGTGCAGATGCTGTATCGTGTCCGCATTGAAAAGAAGGTGGAACGTGAGGAAGTCGCTAAGGTGACCGGTACCAATAAAGATGATACAGCAGTGAAGGGACCGAAGAAGCGTGCAACCCAGAAGGTATATCCCAATGATCCCTGCCCATGCGGAAGCGGTCTGAAATACAAGCAGTGCTGCGGCAGAAAATAAATTTATAACAATGAGCATAAAGCCCCCTGGTTTGCAATATGATGTGATATAAAAGCAAGCCAAGGGGTTTTTTTATGGAATTGGAGAAAAAATATATACATAAAAACGAAAGGAAGTCGTCTGCCTACATCCAGACAACGGTGGAAGACGATTACAATCTGCCGGATTATAAGCCGGACATCGTAAAACTTATCGATACCAGGGGAGAACTTGAAATAGAGGAGATCAAAGTCAGTTCCCAAAGTGTGTTTGTCCAGGGAAAGATCCGGTTTGCCGTGCTGTACCGGGGAGAAGGAACGGATCGGATGATCAGCAGTCTTTCAGGAGAAATTCCCTTTCGGGAAAAACTGAACATGGAGGGGGTGGAAGAACTGGATCCGGTGCTGGTAAAGGCCACAGTGGCAGATCCGGGGATCAGTGTCATCAACTCCAGAAAACTGTCCCTGCGCAGTATTGTGGAATTTTCGGCGGAGGCAAGGCAGATGCAGGATGCCACACTTTGCAGCAATGTAGCGCCGGAGGAAGGATATGAGATAAAGAAAAGTCAGCGGGAGCTTTTGCAGCTTGTGGAAAACAAAAAGGATATCTTTCGGATCCGGCAGGAATTGTCTCTGCCCAAAGAAAAACCAAACGGCAACGAACTGCTCTGGGATATTGTGACCATGGAACAGGTGTCCACCCGTCTGATGGGAGATGGAGTGGAGATCGGTGGTATTGTGCGGGTGTGTCTGCTGTATCAGGGCATGGATGAAGCACCCTTTACCTGGTACGAGACCAGTGTGCCGGTGAAGAGTGTCGTTCCCTGCCAGACCAAAGATGGAGCAGATCATTTTCTTGTGCGGATCTGGGATATCCGTTCCCTGGTTCAGCTTCAGGAGGACGGTGACGGAGAACTGCGTCAGATCGGTCTGGAAGTGGATGCGGAACTGGAAGTTTCCCTCTGGAAGGAGGAGGTCTGCAGCTGCGTGGAAGATATGTACTCCCTCTCCAAAGAACTGGTGCTTTCCCGGGAGCCGGTTGTGGTGGAACAGGTTCTGATCAAAAATGATGCCCGGTGCAAGATTTCCGGAGACATGGAGCTGGAGGAATCGGATGAAGTGCTTTATCTGTGCGGTGTTCACGGAACCGTTCATCTTCATCAGACCGAAATTTTGGAAGATGGCGTTAAAATTTCCGGAGAAGTGGCGGTGGAATTTCTCTGTATTACGGCAGATGATGACCTTCCATTGTCCCGGGTCAGCAAAAAATTTCCCTTTACCCAGATCCTGGAAGCCAGGGGAATACAGACCGGGGACAGAGTGGAAATTACTACAGCCATCGATCATCTTCAGGTAAATCTTGCGGATGCCCGCCATGCTGCCTTAAGAGGTGAGATACAGCTGAATATGATGGTATTTGCCAGGGAAAACATATCTGCCCTCTGCAGTGTGGAAGAGAGGGAAATGGATTTACAAAAACTGCAGGAGAGGCCCGGCATGATCGGATACATCATACAGAAAGATGACAGTTTATGGGACATCGCCCGGGAAAATCATACCACAGTAGACAGCCTGCGGGAAAGTAATCATTTAGAAAGTGATGTGCTGATGCCGGGGCAGAAACTTCTCATCACCAAAAGCGTGCTTCCCCAGATGAATCCTATTTAAAAATGCCAGTTTCTTCCGGGAGTGGAATCCGCTTTTTGGGTTGCATTTCCCGGGGAATACCAGTATTATTATAAATGGAGAAATTTTTTGAACCGCCCGTTTCTGGCGGAAGAAACAGGAGAAAACGGAGAGGAGCTTCCTTATGAAACAACGAATGATGCGAAATAAGAAACACTTCCCCTGGCATAAAGGTATCGCCCTGGGACTGGCAGCATCACTGCTTTTGGGACAGGCAGGTACCCTGAATACAGAGGCGGCAAAGTCTGTAAGCCAGCTGCAAAAAGAACAGAAGGAACTGCAGAAACAGATTGATGCACTGGATTCTGATCTGGTGGAACTGTTGGCGGATATTAATGAACTGGAGTCGGAGATCTCTTCCAATCAGGCCGAGATCCAGGCCACCGAGGCAGAACTTGTGGTGGCGGAGCAGGCAGTGGACGATCAGTATGCTGCCATGAAGATCCGCATCCAGTATATGTATGAAAATGATAACAAAAATGTGCTGGCAATTCTTCTGGAGTCCGGAAGCATTGCTGATTTTCTGAACCGGCTGGAATATGTAAACTCCATTTATGCCAGCGACCGGAATCTGCTGGAAAATTATGAGGCAACCAAGGCAGAGATCCAGATGATGAAGGAAGGCTTAGAGGAAGAGAAGGCAGATCTGCAAAATCAGAAGTCTTCGCTTAGTGCCAAGAAGAATGCCCTTAACACCAAAATTGCTACCATGGAAGGGCAGATGGACGATTACGATGATCAGATCGCGGAAGCAAAGGCTCTGGCAGCCCGACAGGCGGAACTGGAGCGTCAGCGAAGAGAGGAAGAACAGCGTCGTCAGGAGCAGGCGGCTGCAAATAATGCAGGTAACAACTCCTCGGGAGGAAGCTCCAATAGCTCGGGAGGAAGTAAGAATCCCGGCTATACCACAGGAGTCAGCGGCTCCGCAGTGGTATCTTACGCCAATACCTTTGTGGGAAAGCCTTACAAGTGGGGAGGTACCAATCCTAACACAGGAGCTGACTGCAGCGGTTTTGTTCAGTATGTATTTGCGCATTTCGGCATTACATGGAGCGGAAGAATGACATCCTACACCTTCCGGAATGTGGGAAAAGAAGTGAGCCGGGACAGCATTCAGCCCGGGGATATTGTATGTTATGCGGGGCATGTAGCGATCTATGCAGGAAACGGTAAGATTGTGGAAGCCCAGAGCACAGCTGCCGGAATCACCAATAACCGTTCCGTGGATAATAAAAAGATTATTACCATTCGACGAGTATTATAAAGAGAAAGAAGATGTACCAGAATGAAAATAGGAAGAAATGATCCCTGTTGGTGCGGCTGCGGAAGAAAATATAAGCAGTGCCATGAGGCTTTTGACAAGCGGATCGAGAGTTATGCAAGGATGGGACATATGGTTCCCACCCATGATATGATCAAGACACCGGAACAGATCCAGGGAATCCGGGACAGCGCCAGAATTAACATTGCGGTGTTGGATGACATAGCAGAACACATCCATGTGGGTATGACCACGGAAGAGATCGATGAGAGAGTTTATGATCTGACAAAGAAGATGGGAGGAATACCGGCTCCCTTGAATTATGAGGGATTCCCTAAGAGTGTATGCACATCGGTGAACGATCAGGTATGTCACGGTATCCCATCAAAGGATGTTGTCTTAGCAGAAGGCGATATTGTCAATGTGGATGTGTCCACCATCTATCGTGGATACTATTCCGATTCTTCCAGAATGTTCTGTCTGGGGGATGTGAGCCCGGAAAAGAAGCAGCTGGTGGATGTGGCAAAGGAATGTGTGGAACTGGGACTGGCTCAGGTAAAACCCTGGGGATTCTTAGGAGATGTGGGAGCAGCTATTTGCGAGCATGCCCACGCCCATGGTTATACTGTAGTCCGGGAGATCGGCGGACACGGTGTTGGACTTGAATTTCATGAGGAACCCTGGGTTGGTTACAATACCAGACGGGGAGAAGAAATGCTGATGGTTCCGGGAATGATGTTTACCATCGAACCTATGGTAAATATGGGAACGCAGAAGATTTATACGGATCAGGAAAATCATTGGGAAGTATATACACTGGACGGTATGCCATCGGCCCAGTGGGAATATCAGGTTCTTGTAACAGAAGAAGGAGCAGAAGTCATCTCATACTGAGAGGCTTTTGCTCCTTCTTTTTTGATCTTTTATGACCTGGGATTCATGGTTTTACTTACCGATATAACTGATAAAGATATTACCGGCATTGTTGAACAATGAGGTGGCTTCCTGCATACTGATCCGCCGGTTCTTGTGCGTATTTCCGTCGAAAACCGTAATGGAAGAGGTATCGTACCCTATGATGACAACTGCCTCATCTGTGCCGGTTCTGGCATAGACCGGACTGCCCTGACTCACATAGTACAGTACCTGGGAAAGACTGCAGCCCGTAAGATTCAACACGGTCTTATCTTTCAGGGTGCTCTTTAAAATGCTGTAGGGACTGTCTCCCTGGTCTAACAGCTGATGGACTTCTGCATTGACACCTTCCCGGACCAGCATGGCGCTGAGGCATCCGGCGGAAGCATTGGAAGATGCATCAAGAGAGCCAACCGCAAGGCCGGTAAGAGGGCTGCGGGAACTCTTTTTGCCTCGTTTCCAGAGATACTGCTGCTTGCTGTCGATGACGATGCCCATATCGCTGTCAGCTGCGATAACAGCCTCTGACAGCCGGTCAGTGGCAAGGGTGACTCTGCTGCCCACGTAGACATAATAGGTTTCGGTGCGTGATGCCAGATCCGCCAGGATGGATTTGGCCGGTCCGGCAGGAATCAATCCGGCCTTCTTGCTGGAAAAACTGTTGGCATTTTCGGAGGATCCGCTCATTCGCAGGATACTGATCTGTCCGGATACGGCATCGGAACGAAAGGTCAGATTTACCGGTGCGGCAGAAATTCCGCTGCTGTTTTTGATGGTATCGTTATCAATGGAAATATAGCTGTTCCCACTTTTTTGAGCCCTGCCAAGAAACAGGGTATAGTCCTGACGATATACGGACATAATATAACAGCCGTTCTTTTGATATTCCTTTACCAATGGGAAGGTATCGGTATCTTTGTCGATGCTGGTGGTATCGGCGATGCGAAGCTGATACATAGGATAAACAGCGGAGCCTGCGCTGTCCTTTGTGACATCTGTGCTGTAAGAAAGGCCGTAAACAAAATCTTCATCCAGAAAAGCTAAGGGGCGGATCAGCTGTCCCTCCGGTGCTTTGATCACAGTGGATTTTTCGGTTTCCAGATCCAGAACTGTAAGCTGGGGGCTCATGCCGCTTTCTTCCATCCAGGCAATTCTTCTGCCGGAATCGGATACAGCATACTGATCCTGGGTCATGCCGGACAGCAGTTCTTCTGTTTTCAGTGTTTTCAGATCTACCTCCAGCAGGGAGCCTCCCATCATAATATAGAAGTTTCCGGAGGAAGTTTTGTAGATCAGTTCGCTGAAACCGGCTTTGAGGATCTGATAGGAACTGGTGGTAGCTACAAAAATCTCTTCCTCTGCCTGATGGGTGGAACTGTCGTAATGGTAAAGATCAATACCGCATTCTCCCTCGTGATCTCCCCGGTTCATGTAGCCGTAAACCACAAAATCGATATTGCCGCTTTCATCCATATTTAAAATACGGATATCGTGCTCCCGGTAATTGGCTCTTGCATCGTCCGGGTTGCCGTCAATAAAACTAAAGACCTTGGTTAACTCACTGTTATCCCGATGGTAAACATATAATTCGCCGGCCTGGACAAAACTTACAATGCTTCCGGTCTCGTTGGAGAGATAGGAAAGATTGCTGCCGGTGATGCCCAGGGACAGGCCCTCTGCGTCATCCTGCAGATGACTCTGATTCAGATATTCTTCCATGGTACGGCTGTAATCCAGAAGATACATCCGTTCTGCCGAATAACGGACCTTGAAATATTCCTCTACCTGATAACGATGAGTACTTCCGGCTTCATCCGTCCGCATGACCTGATAGTAGAATACAAGGGATACATAACTGGTGTTGATGTCTTTCATTTCCACAACGGGTTCACCAACAACAGAACCGTTAAAATTCTTCCAGCCCACCTGATCGATACCGGATTTAATGGTTACCTCGCTTA
>CAMEWP010000008.1 GCA_945946605.1 uncultured Pseudobutyrivibrio sp.
AAAGAAATCGAGTGTCCACATCCAACTCTCAGGTTGGTTATGAACACTCGATATGATCTGTACCTATACCTATCGCCGCACAGGAAATGTTTGTACCGGCGCCTTTTTAGCAGCCGTATTGTCCTGCTGGATCGTAACAGGAGGTTCTTCCATGATGTAGGGAGTTCCTGATCCACAGTAAAAAAGCTGCCACATTTTATAACTCGTCATGTAACATAACCTAAAAAAAAGAAAGCTATACCTGATCTCTACAACCGGGTATAGCTTTTCTTTTTAGGACATCAGTCCTCAATATCAATATCTGCCATATCTGCAGAAATATCCTGCATATTCAGGGTTCTGCGCCGGATTCTGGCGGCCTCTGATGCCTTCAGAAGAAATCCTTTGATCTCTTTTGCATGGCGGATGTGTTTTAAACTAAAGGTGGGATTGGTGGTATCTCCGGAATAACATACCACTGTTCCCAGTGAGAACAGGCGCTCAATGAGGCTTTCCTCCAGCCTCACATCCTGTATTTTATACAAATAACAGTCGTCTTCTGTCGTATGTAACAGTCCGTTGTTGGTAGTGATCACAGCATCTGTGATGGTGTATTTCGTAAATGTCCAGGGCAGTCCAAAAAACAGCAGACGCGACCTTTCCTGATAACGAATCTCATCAGAGAACTGCTCATCCATAATTTCCTTTGTTGATTTCATCCCACGATCTCCTTTCTCATTTTCTTTATTATACACTATTTCACCGGAGATATCTTCTGATATTTTTTAAATACACGCATTCTTTAACTTGCGTTCTTTGATTTGCTCTCTTTAACATGCGCTCTTTGACTTGCGTTCTTCCTGGCATAGCTTGAATAATTACACTTTCCATCGATTACCTACCAGCTTGCTTTGATCGGTGCTCCGTAGGTAGCACTCTGGCTCTTTTGCATGTTTACTACCTACTGATTTTGCATTTTAACCGTTTGATAGGTATGTCATCACCTTTTTTCAAATATTTTACCTACTCAACAATTACCAGCAAACTTCCGTAGGTAATCTCCCACTCAATCAATTCTACCGGTCCGCGCAACAGGTTCTACCGGTCCACCCAGCCGATCCCACCGACCCATGAAACCTATTTTCTCAACCGATTCCGCCGCCCCACGCAATCCTTTCCGCATATAAATCACCATCCGGAGTCGGATCATAAGAAAACACCGGACAACAGTGAAGTCATCCGGTGTTTTTATTGTCAGCTTTTAAGCATCTTATCTGCCGTACATTTTTGTCATTTTGCAGAGACGCTGCGCAATCTCTTGGGTATTTTCACCCTCAAGCATACGCCATCTCCAATTGCCGCTGGCTGTTCCCGGCGCATTCATCCGATGGCCTTCGCCGTATCCCAGATAATCCTGCATTTGTGCCACAAACAGTTCTGCCACGGAACGGAGTCCCCCGCGGATAAATCCCCAGTTATACTCCTCATCTGCAATTCCCAGATATTCTGCAGCATATGCCACATCCTCTTCCTTTGCTTCCTGCTTCCAGAGCATCACCGGGCTGTTATCATGGGTGCCCGTATAGCAGACGCAGTTTCTTGGATAAGTATGGGGCTGATAATCGCTGGGCTCATCCGAGTCAAAAGCAAACTCCAACACTTTCATTCCCGGGAAGCCACTGTCCTTCAGAAGTTGTTCCACTCCCGGTGCCCGTTCTCCCAGATCCTCTGCTATAAATTCCAGTTCGGGGAATTTCTCCTTCAAAAGTCCCACAAGATCCATTCCCGGACCGCTGCGCCACTCGCCGTTCTTCGCCGTTTCTGATCCGTAAGGGACCGCCCAGTAACTGTCAAATCCACGGAAGTGATCAATGCGGATCACATCATACAATTTGCTGGCTCCTGCAATTCTGCGGATCCACCAGCCATATCCATCCTGTGCCATGGCATCCCAGTCATAGAGAGGATTTCCCCACAGCTGCCCGTCCTCACAGAAATAATCTGGCGGAACACCTGCCACTTCCTTGGGGATCTTTTTCTCATCCAGTGCAAAGAACTGGGATTCTGCCCAGACATCCGCGGAATCCAGGGATACATAGATGGGCAGATCACCGATGATCTCTATTCCAAGGTCGTTAATGTATGTCTTCAGATCTTCCCACTGCCGGAAGAACAGGAACTGAATATAGATAAACAACTCTATATCATCAGAAAGTTTTGCTGTATATTCCGCAACCGCCTGGGGGCGATGCAGTCGAATATCTTCATCCTCCCACTCCGTCCAGGAACGCATGCCAAAGTGACGTTTGCAAGCCATATAAAGCGCATAATTGTCGATCCAGGATTTATTTTCCTGGCAAAAGGCCATGACATCTTCATAGTCTCTTGCCCAGCCCCGTTCCTTCGCTTTTTTCAGGATTTCGAAACGACTTACATATATCTTTCCATAGTCCACATATCTCGGATCATCGCCCCAGTCGCAGGCTTCCACCTCTTCCTTCTCAAGCAGGCCATCCTCCATCAGAAGTTCCAGATCCACAAAGTAGGGATTCCCCGCAAAAGTGGAGAAACTCTGGTACGGCGAATCGCCGTAACTGGTAGGTCCCAAAGGCAGAAGCTGCCAGTATTTCTGGCCAGCCTCCTTCAGGAAATCCGCGAACTCATAGGCGGATCTGCCCAATGTGCCAATGCCGTATTTGGAAGGCAAAGAAGATATGTGAAGCAATATTCCACTACTTCTATTCATCAATTTATCACCTCAATCCCATGATATCGGTGGTAACAGGATTAACCCTTGACTGCTCCTGCAATAACACCCTTGATAATGTATTTCTGACAGAACAGATATACAATGATGATCGGTAATACCGTCATAAGGATGCAGGCCATCATTGGTCCCATTTCTACTTTTCCGTAACTTCCCTGGAAATACTGGATCAGAATTGGAATGGTCATATATTTCTTGCGGTCCAGTACCAGGTATGGCAGCAGATAATCATTCCATACCCACATGGTCTCCAGAATTCCTACAGAGATCAGTGTAGGTTTCAGAATCGGTATCACCACCATGAAGAAGGTCTGTATCGGATTACAGCCATCGATCATAGCTGCCTCTTCTATCTCCAGGGGAATGGATTTCATAAAGCCACAGAACATGAACACCGCCAGTCCTGCGCCAAATCCCAGATATATAATACAGATATTATAAGGTTTATTCAAGCCCAGTTTATCTGCTGTTGATGCCAGTGTAAACATCAGCATCTGGAAGGGTACCACCATGGAGAATACAAAGAGGAAATAGAATAATTTGGAAACAAAACTATTTACTCTTGTGATATACCATGCACACATGGAGCAGCATACCAGGATCAGTGCAACAGAAGAGATGGTGATCAGCAAACTGCATCCGAATGACTGGGCAAATCCCTTGGAATTCAGTGCATCAATAAAGTTGGTCCATCCACCAAAGGTCTCAGCGTTCAGCAACTGGAAAACTGTGCTGGTAGAGATATATCTGTCCTGTTTGAATGCATTGATCAGTATCATAAAGACCGGATAAATCCAGGCCAGACTGATGATCAGAAGTACAACAAACAGGATCTTGCTTTTCATAGATTGTTTTTCTTTCATTACTGCTGTACCTCCTTAGATTTTGTTGCTTTCAGCTGAAGCATGGAAATAGCGATCACCATGATACAGAACAGAACTGCCTTGGCCTGCCCGTAACCTTTCCACTGTGGTCCGGATCTGCCGTAAAATGTGTTGTAAATATTCAATGCCAGCATCTCTGATGCATGTGCCGGTTCACCGCCTGTCAGTGCCAGGTTCTGATCAAACAGCTTAAATCCGTTGGTCAGCGACAGGAACATACAGATGGTAATGGACGGCATAACATTGGGAATTTTGATCTTCCATAATATTTGTCCTTCTGTAGCCCCATCAATCTTTGCAGCTTCAATGTAATCATCCGGTATTGACTGCAGACCTGCAATGTAGATGATCATCATGTATCCTATCTGCTGCCAGCACATCAGGATCAACAAACCGATGAATCCATAGGTTTCATCCAATGCCAGCAACGGTTTTTCCAAAATAGAAAGTGCACCGTTTAAAAGAATCTGCCAGATATATCCAAGAACGATGCCACCGATAAGGTTTGGCATAAAGAAAATGGTTCTGAACATATTTGACGCCTTGATCTTGCTTGTCAGTGCCAATGCCAGTGCAAAGGCTCCCACATTGATCAGTACCGTTACGATAACGGTAAACAATGCCGTAAACCAGAAAGAATGCAGGAATGATGTGTCTGTCAATACATATTTATAATTCTCCAACCCATTGAATGTCGCTCTGTCAATCGTAATGAAGCTGCAGAAAGATAAATATAATCCCTGAATGAACGGATACAAGAAACCTACGCTGAAGGCTGCAGCTGTGGGCAATAAAAAAATGGGCCAATATTTTCTAACTGCTTTTTCCATGGTGTCCTCCTCAAAAAATTACATAAAGACAGAGGGCAGGCGATAGAAGCCCGCCCTCCGGTTATTCAAAACAAATATACTCGATGTTATGTCAGCGCATGTAATTTATAACATCTGATCATCACCTTCGGATTATTTCTGATTTGCAGCCTTGTACTCAGTTGCCCAGCCATCAACGAATGCCTTCTCAACATCCTCCCATGTGCCGGTGCCGCCTGCGTATGCATTCAGAGCTGATCCCAGGTCGTTCTTCCATGTCTCAGAAGGAATGGTAGTGAAGCTCCAGGGAATTGTGGTCTTGCCTGCTGCAAGCATCTCTGCATCTTTCTTTACGAATACGTTCTCAGTCTCTTTTGCATCCTTGAATGGAATAACGAATCCCATGTCGTTAGCCATTGCAGTTGTTCCCTCATCGGAAGATACACACCAGTTGATGAAGTCAAGTGTTGCCTGGATATCCTTCTCATCTGCAGTGCCGTTTACACACCAGTAGTTCTCAGTACCGGTACATAATCCCTGGTTAGCCTCGTCACCAACACCAATGTAAATGGGGATCATGGTTACATCTTCTGCAGCCAGTTTGCCATCGCCAATAACGTTGTTGTATTCCCAGGAACCATTCTGGAAGAATACTGCCTTGCCATCGATAAACTCACTCTCGGAGTCATCACCTGTCTTACCGGAAAGTTCGGTAGGTTTGCAGGTAGAGTTGTTGATGTACAGATCAAAGATGTTCTTGTAGTTCTCAAGATAGGTACCTTTGATTGCATCAGTGCTGGTCTCGTTCTCTGCCTGATACTCGAAGTAGATGGGCAGGTTAGCCAGATGAGTCTTAAATCTCCAGTTAGAGGAATCATCCATACCAGCTGAGGTAAATGCAGCGAATCCTAATTCATCGCTTCTTGCGGTAATATCTTCAGCAACTCTCTTTAAATCTTCAAATCCCTTAATATCATCAACACTGTAGCCAGCCTGTGCTAAGAGCTTGGTGTTGGTAATGATACCGTAGGTCTCGATAGCCATTGCGATACCTTTTACTTCGCCGTTATCGATCAGTGCATAGTCATCACTGGTGAGATTCTTATAGATATCTGTATCAGACAGATCCATGCAGTAATCTTTCCAGTTATTCAGACCAACGGGTCCGTTTACATGGAACAGAGTCGGTGCATCAGACTTGCCCATCTCAACCATCAGGGTCTCTTCATACTTGTTGGAAGCAGCGGTTACAACAGTAACTTCAACGCCTGTCTCCTTGGTATACTCTTTTGCCAATGCCTGCCACGCATCGTCAGCTTCCGGTTTAAAATTCAGATAGTAAACCTTGCCGGCATCAGATTCTTTCTTGTCATCTTTGTTTCCACCGCATCCTGCCAGTGCCCCCACTGCCATGGTAGCAACCATTGCCAGTGCCAATACTTTCTTAAATTTCATAATTACCCTCTCCTTTTCAGTGATAATTGATAAGTAATTTATTTCCAATTGCGGCATTGCGCTATTGCCGCAACCAAAAATCAGATTCAAATTTCCATAAACTCCGGTTTTCTATGCCCGTTTGGAAATGGTTCCTCCCTCCCGGAATGTGGTGGGCAGGATCACCTGTTTGTGATCTCCCTTATGTTCAATGAGATCTGTCAGCAGTTCCACACTGGTTCTTCCCAGCTCTTCCATTGGCTGGCAGTAAGTAGATAACGGCGGTGCGACATACTCGGAAACTTCAATGCCGTCAATGGCTACAATGGAACACTGATCCGGTACGCTGATCCCTCTCTCCCTCAAGGCTCTCATGGCTCCCATGGCCATGTTGTCCGATATGGAAAAAATAGCGTCAAACTCCACACCTTTATCCAGCCACTCCAGCATACCGTGATATGCATCTGCGATATTGTAGCTGCCTACTGAAATGATCAGATCCTCCTCCGGCACCATACCGATCTCCGTCAAAGCCTTCACATATCCCTCATATCGAATCTGGGAAACAGATCCATCATCCGGCCGGGAAAGAAGAACTGCGATTCTTCTGTGTCCCTCTTTGTAAAGCTCCCTTACAGCCTCACAGGCTGTCTGTGTATCATCAATGGAAACGCTGGAGTATGTGGTTTCATCCAGGGTGCCGTATGCGTTATTGAAAGAGCAGTTAACAAAAGGAACACTGATGGATGATATCTGATCTCTGGTATAATCAAATCGTCCCCCAAGGAAGATCAATCCCAAAAGTCTCTTATCATGTTCCATCATGGCACCGGCCAACAACTCATCTTCCGTTGCAGCGATCTGCTGCATCACCATGGTATAGCCCGCATCCTCAATGTCCTTTTCAATCTCCCGAATGATGGTGGTGTAGAACGGATTGGAAATACCTCTGACGATCAGCCCCACATTATCTGATTTCGTCTGTCCCAGCGACCTTGCGCTGTTGTTGGGAATATAGTTGTACTTCTCAACAACTTCCAATACCTTGTGTCTGACCTCCTCGCTCACATCCGGATGCTGATTCAAAACTCGCGACACCGTACTGACACTTACACCACTGATCCTCGCAATATCTTTAATTGTCATATGTAAGCCCTCCTTCACTCCCTGTCATTACCGGGGAATGTACGATGTCTTCAGCATACCTGCGAAGCCATCTGGAAACGATTCCGAAAACGGTTTCGGGAACGATCCCGGGAACGCTTCCAGTTGTTATGCCCTTATATTAGACCCATAATTTCCCTCTGTCAATGACCTTTGTTATTTTTTGCTATATTAACCTATATTCAATAATTGCATTTGTGCAATATGCACATTTACCCCCGATGATTCGGGTACTTTTCGCCTGTATTCCCACGATATTCCCGGGGTGTAACTCCAAAACGGCGCTTGAAGATCCGATTAAAATACGAGATATTGTCATACCCCACTTCCTGCGCGATCATAAGGATGGGATCCGTGGATGCCAGCAGCAGACGGGATGCCATCATCAGCCGGTAATCATTCAGATAATCGATGAAACTCTGTCCCATGGTTGCCTTAAAATATTTCATAAAATGCGAACTGCTGAAACCGGCAAGATGAGCCATATCATCGATGGTGAGTTTTTCCATATAATGCAGTTCCACATATTTTACAACAGCCTTCATACCCTCATGTGTCGTTTTTTGCGCATGCCGCGTATTTTTTTCAGATATCATATAAAGGGCATGAAAGATCCTGAAAAGACTGGATTTCAGCAGCAGCTCATAGCCTTCCCCCGAAACTGCACTAATCTTATCGCAGTCATCCAGACAGCTCCGGATCTCCTCATACCCCTTCTGGCCTTTTCGATAGAATGATGGAACCGTCATTTTCATATGCAGCAATGGGCGAAAATATTTTTCCCCGGTACCATCTTCCTTTTTTGCATACAGCATCTCCGGCCGAAATAAAATATTTTCATACTCCATGCTTTCTTTTTCATACTGGCATATCCCGTGCATCTGCCCAGGTAACACGATGGCAAACTCTCCTGCTTCCACCATCTGTTCCTGAAATTCCACCGAAACAAGACCTCTGCCCTTTTTTATGTAGATCATTTCCATCTCATCGTGCCAGTGTACCGGCACTTCGCCAAAATCTAATGGTATGGAACAGAGATAGGTATTGTATGGAAATATTTCAACGCCATGTTCTTTTCTTTCGTGATAGTTTTCGTATTCTTTTATGTCCATTTTTTCCTATTTTCCCTCCTTTCTTGCAATATAATGATAGGATTGTATCATTTTTTGCTATCATTTAACAAGATGTCAGAGGCAAATGCGTATATACTGAGCGTATACACTGATTTTAAATCACATTTTATATCCTATGATTTGTTATTCATATCATCTGTTATTTATGAGGAGGTTTTTTATGAACGCACTGGAGGTAAAGATCAAGGATGCCTACGGAACGGATCCCGGGCATGTGAGCAATGAACAGATCTATGTAACGCTTCTTTCCATGGTAAAGGAAGAAGCTGCCAAAAAAGTTTCCACGGAAGGCAAAAAGAAATTGTACTATATTTCTGCAGAATTTCTCATCGGGAAACTGCTCTCCAACAATCTGATCAATCTGGGACTGTACGACGAGGTGGAGGAATGTCTGCAGCGTTACGGCAAGACCATGGCAGAAATCGAGGAAGTGGAGCCGGAGCCCTCTCTGGGAAATGGCGGTCTTGGTCGTCTTGCAGCCTGCTTTCTTGATTCCATCGCAACCCTTGGTCTCAACGGGGACGGCGTAGGCCTGAATTAT
The DNA here is from genome assembly GCA_945946605.1 of uncultured Pseudobutyrivibrio sp. Classification (GTDB taxonomy): domain Bacteria; phylum Bacillota; class Clostridia; order Lachnospirales; family Lachnospiraceae; genus Pullilachnospira_A. The sequence goes on from CAMEWP010000008.1 coordinate 8,712, forward strand.
CATTTCGGTCTGTTCCGGCAGATTTTTGAAAACAATCTGCAGACAGAGACCCCCAATCCATGGATCCAGGACACCAGCTGGCTGACAAAGACAGACACCAGTTATCAGGTGGACTTTGGCGGCATGACACTGACTTCACGGATGTATGATATCGATGTGGTGGGTTATCACGGCAGAACCACCAAACTCCATCTGTTTGATGTTGACACTGTAGATGAAAGTCTGGTAAATGACGGCATTTCCTTTGACAAGAACGATATTGCCAAAAATCTCACCCTGTTTTTGTATCCCGACGACTCCGATGAGGCGGGCCGGATCCTTCGGGTTTACCAGCAGTATTTCATGGTCAGCAATGCAGCCCAGCTGATTCTGGATGAAGCTGTGGAACGAGGCAGCAATCTCCATGATCTGGCTGACTATGTGACCGTTCAGATCAATGACACCCATCCCAGCATGGTAATTCCGGAACTGATACGGCTGCTTCTGAAAAAGGGAATTCTCATGGATGAGGCTATTGAGATCGTAACAAACACCTGTGCTTACACCAATCATACCATCCTGGCAGAAGCATTGGAAAAATGGCCGGCTCATTATCTGCAGAAGGCCGTTCCCTCACTGCTTCCCATCATTTATGAGCTGAACAACCGTGTCAACGAAAAATTCCATGACAAGAGCGTTGCCATCATCGACGACGAAGACCGCATCCATATGGCACATATGGACATTCACTACGGTTACTCCGTCAACGGTGTTGCCTATCTTCACACAGAGATTTTGAAGAACAGTGAATTAAATAATTTCTACAAAATTTATCCGGAGAAATTCAACAACAAGACCAACGGCATCACCTTCCGCCGCTGGCTGCTTCAGTGCAATCATCCCCTGGCCGACCTTCTCACAGAGCTCATCGGAGATGGTTATAAGAAGGATGCAACAGAGCTGGAAAAACTGTCCTCTTATGCAAATGACTCTGTTGTTTTAGAAAAGTTGTTGGATGTAAAACAAGGGAAAAAGCGGGAGCTTGCCGCTTACCTGAAAGAGACCCAGAACATTGACATCAATCCGGATTCCATTTTTGACATTCAGATCAAACGTCTCCATGAATATAAGAGGCAGCAGATGAACGCGCTGTATGTCATCGACAAATACTTTGAGATCAAAGAGGGTAAACTGCCGAAAAGACCTATTACCGTTATCTTCGGCGCCAAAGCCGCCCCTGCCTATGTCATCGCAAAGGACATTATCCATGTGATCCTTTGCCTGCAGGAGATTATTGCAAACGATCCTGAGGTATCTCCTTATCTGTCTGTTGTCATGGTGGAAAATTATAATGTGACACTTGCTGAAAAACTGATACCGGCAGCTGATATCCACGAACAGATCTCTCTTGCTTCCAAGGAGGCCTCCGGCACATCCAACATGAAGTTCATGTTAAACGGTGCCGTTGCCATCGGAACCGAGGACGGTGCCAATGTGGAAATGCACCAGTTTGTGGGAGATGACAATATTTATATTTTCGGAGAATCATCGGACGCTGTCATCGAACATTACGAAAAGGCTGATTATGTATCCCGGGATTACTATGAGCAGGATCCCACCATCCGACGCGCTGTGGACTTTCTGGTAAGCGACACCATGATGGCTGTGGGACAGCGTGAAAATCTGGAACGTCTTTACAAAGAACTGTTAAACAAAGACTGGTTTATGACACTTCCTGATTTTGAGGATTACAAAAAGACAAAAGAACGGATCTATGAAGATTACGAAGACCGCATGGCATGGGCGAAAAAGATGCTCATTAATATCAGCAAGGCCGGTTTCTTCTCTTCTGACCGGACCATTGCCCAGTACAACGAGGATATCTGGCATCTGTAAAAATATCAAAATATTAAAATTCAACAATAGCTACAATAACAAATGAGGGACTGCAGCAGCAGTCCCTCAAATTACATACATGTCTATCACAGGTTTTTCCCCGTATTATCCAGGGTAATCTCCCTTTATATTTTCCCTATAACGAGAATGCCAGGTCATATGCTCCCCAGATCACAGACTTTAAGTTACCCACTTTGGCAGCATCTCCCAAAATATGGATATGTTCTGATTTTTCCGGAACCGGAAGTGCATCCGGCACATAACCGACTGAAAGCACCACAGAGTCACAGTTGATCTCTTTTGTTCCTTCTTTTGTTTCAATGACAACACTGCCGTCTTTGATCTCCTTTAATGTACTCTCCAGATATACCGGAACCTTATAGTAACGAAGGTAATCTCTTAAGCATTCAGAGTTGGCAGCGCAGACACCAAGCACCTTGATCAGATCCTCTGTCATCTCCACTACAAAAGGTTTCTTTCCCTTACGAGCCAGATCATAGGCGATCTCACAGCCGGTAAGGCCACCGCCGATGACGGCTACCGTCTCTCCCACTTCTTTCTTGCCAAGCAGGAAATCTACCGCTTCGATTCCCTTGTCAAATCCCGGGATAGGAAGCTGTCTTGGCTTAGATCCAGTGGCAATAACGATTTCATCTGCATCCAGAGCGGACACATCTGTGATTTCCGTGTTCATATGGACATTGATAGGCAGTTTTTTGATCTGGGTACGATACCATTCGATCAAATCTTTATCCTTTTCCTTAAAGTCCGGTGCCGCTGCTGCAATGAACACTCCGCCAAGCTGGTCAGATTTCTCGTAAAGGTCAACGGTATGACCCATCATAGCACACAGTCTTGCAGTCTCCATACCACCGATACCGCCGCCGATAATGGCGATCTTCTTCTTTGTCTCGGCTTCGTGGATCTGATACTTGTCCTCTTCAAAGGCAACCGGATTCAATGCACAATGTCCCTGTGTGGCAGCGTCCTTCAGATCCATGGCTGCGCCGGAGTTCTTATAGTATCCCACCGGAAGGCAGGCGTTATGGCAGGAAATACACGGACGGATATCTTCCTCTCTTCCCTCTTTCAGTTTAGTAAGATATTCCCCGTCACAAATAAACTGTCTGCCGATAGCCACTGCGTCGATCTTTCCTTCTGCGATAGAAGCTGCCGCAGTATCCGGCTGCATTCGTCCTGCGCAGATCACCGGGATATCCACAAACTGTTTGATGTGTTCTGCTTCTTTCAAATTGCAGTTTAAAGGCATATATACAGGCGGATGAGCCCAGTACCAGGAGTCATAACTTCCGTTATCTGCATTTAAGGCATCATATCCGGCATCCTGTAAATATTTTGCTGCCTTCTCGCTCTCTTCCATGTCCCGGCCCAATTCTTTGAATTCTTCTCCGGGCACAGCTCCCACCTTAAAATCGATAACTTTACTGGTGACAGAATAACGCAGCATTACCGGATAATCTTCACCGCATTCCTTCTTGATGGCCCGCACAACCTCAACCGGGAAACGATAGCGATTCTCAAAAGATCCGCCGTATTTATCTGTTCTGTGGTTGGTGTATTCTGTGGTAAACTGATCCATAAGGTATCCTTCATGTACCGCATGAACCTCAACGCCATCCACACCGATATCTTTACAAAGCTTTGCAGATTTGGCATAGCCCTCGATATAGGCCTGAATCTCCTTTTCTGTCAGCTGACGGGAAGAATACTGGGGTGCCCACACCATAGGCAGTCCCTCATCCGGAGCCACCATCATCTCATTCAGGTGCAGAACGGGATTGGTGATGGTTTTCAACGCCTTGTTTCCGGCAATCTTCAGCATCTGGGACGGCAGCGTATAATTTCTTCCTGCAAATCCCGCGCCTTTTCTCTTTCAATATACTCCATGATTTCTGTCCTCCATGTCCGTTATTTTCATCCATTTTACTCAGTTTCCAGACATGCGTCAAGACAGGAGGATGCCTTATTTCTAAACTCCAATATCTACAACCTTAAACTCTGTTCCGCCCAGGATCTTCTTCTCCCGGCTTTTGCATTTCGGACAGGCACCCTCACAGCGCATCACATTGTACAACGTCTCGCACTGGGTACAGATCGCCTGTCCCCGCACGATCTTCATCCGAAGTTCTGCGCCTTCCACCACCGGAAAATCTTCTGCCACCACGGGAAAATATTTTTCAAAAAACACAGGCAGAAAACCGGTGAGTTCTCCAATCTCCAAGGTGATATACTTCACCTTTTCCACCTGATTTTCCTTTGCCACCTGATCGACCATCTTCACAGCCTGATGCAGTGCTCCAATCTCATGCATACGCTCCACCTCTGAAATTACTGATCCATGATGGATGTGTGGGTGATGGCCCGTTTCATCTTACCTCCCACATTCTTGGCGATAGCGGGAATGATATGATCATAATCCGGTCCATATTCATTGAATTTCCGGATCAGATGAATGGCATCAAATTTGCATCTTGTGGTACAGAGTCCGCAGCCGATGCAAATACCCTGATCCACAACGGTGGCTCCGCATCCCAGGCATCTTGCAGTCTCGATCCGCACCTGTTCCTCTGTCAGCGTCATCCGATCATCCTCAAAGGTGATGGCTTTCTTGGCATCCCTTGCCGGGCGCTGACGTTTTGCCGTGTCGTACTCTCCGATCTTAAGATTGTCTTTATCAATATAGTGGAAATTATCCCGTTTCACACGGCCCAGTGTCAGGGTATGTCCTTCCCGTACAAAACGGTGAAGAGACTCTGCCCCCTCCTTACCTGCTGCAATGGCGTCGATGGCAAAACGAGGTCCTGTATAGACATCTCCTCCCACAAAAACGTCAGGCTGGGCAGTCTGATAGGTCCAGGAATCCGCTTTTGCGGTCTGATTTCGATTTAACTCCACCTTTGTTCCATCCAGAAGATGTCCCCACTGGATGGACTGGCCAATGGCCGCCAGAACGTAATCACACTCCACGGTCATGGTGTCATTCTCGTCATATTCCGGATGGAATCTTCCCTCCGCATCCTTGACGGAAACACATTTTTTAAACACGACACCGGTTACCCTGCCATTCTCACAGAGAATTTCCTTCGGTCCCCATCCGCAGTTCATGGTAATGTTTTCTTCTTCCGCTTCCAGGATCTCTTCCTCTGATGCAGGCATTTCTTCTCTCTGTTCCAGGCAGAACATTCCCACATCCTGTCCTCCGTAACGGACAGCACTTCTTGCCACATCCACTGCCACATTACCACCGCCAATGACAACAACCTTTCCCTTCAGCTCATCGATCTCTCCCAGTGCTGACCGGCGCAGAAAATCAATTCCGGAAAGGACTCCTTGCGCATCCTCCCCTGCCACATTCAGTTTACGGCCTTCCTGGGCTCTGATGGCCACATAAAATCCCTGATATCCCTGGGCTCTCAAGTCATCCAGGGTCAGATCTTTTCCAATCTCCACACCGGTCCGGATCTCAACGCCAAGTTCTCTGATCACCTGGATCTCCGCATCCACCACATCTTTCTGCAGGCGGAATGCAGGCATACCAAACTGCATCATTCCACCGGGTTTTTTCTCTTTTTCAAAAACGGTAACATCATGACCGTAAATTGCCAGAAAATATGCACAGGTAAGTCCTGCCGGGCCTGCACCGATCACAGCTACTTTTCCGCCAAAATCAAATTTCTTCTTGGGAATATAGCGCTTATCTGCATGCAGTTCCTGCTCTGCAATAAATTTCTTAACCTCATCAATTGCCACCGGCTCATCCTGGTCGCCTCTGGTACATACCTGCTCACAGAACCTTGCACAAACTCTTCCGCAGACAGCCGGAAAGGGATTTTCCTTCTTGATCAGTTCCAGTGCCTCATCATATTTTCCCTCACCTGCTTTTTTCAAATATCCCTGTACTGCAATATGGGCAGGACAGTTTGTCTTGCAGGGAGATGTTCCCGTCTCAGGAACCACATTTTCACGATCTGTCAGGAAATTCGGCTGCCAGTTCTTCTTCGACCAGATCAGATGATCATCTGCGATCTCCTTCTTTGCGATGGTAACCGGTTTTTCCTGGCAAAGTTTCTGCCCAAGTTTTGCAGCATTCTGAGGGCAGACCTCCACACAGCCTCCGCAGGCAACACATTTCTCTGTATCCACTTCCGCCACATAGTTGGAGCGGGACATACTCGGTGTCTGTGTGTACCAGGATGTCTTCAACGCCATACAGGTATCCCATCCGCAGTTGCAGATAAAAACAGATCCGTCCGGGCCATCCACATTGGAGAGCTGATGCACCGCACCACGATCCTCCGCACGCTGCAAGATAAACTCTGCCTCTTCCCGGGAAATCCTTCTGGCCTTTCCCATACGGATGCAGCTTTCTGCATATTTCCCAAGGGAAATGCAGCACTCCACCTCCACATCCCCGGTTCCTTCCCCTGTCATCTGACGCAGTTTCCGGCACTCGCAGGGTGCTACGGCAATGCTTTCTCCCGACTTATCCAGCCAGTAGGATACCTCGTCATATTTTACCCGCTCCGGAATGTTTTTGATGGCAGCCTCCACCGGAATGGCACGCATCAGTGCATTTCCCAGCGGCATCAGTGAAGCCACATTTCCCTGCAGATCCTTAATATAATTCTGAAAGGCAGGCGCCATCTCCGGATAGGCATCTGTCATTTCCTTTGTCATAACCGTGGTTTCCATGGATCCCGGGGCAAACACCGGCATCAGCACACGATCCACGCCATCCTCATCGGTACAATATTCCAAAAGACCAATCTTACAGATGTCATCCACAAGCTGCGCCGTCTCTTCCACTGACTTTCCGGTAAATCCGGTAAGTTCATGAATATAATATTTTGTCCGCAGTTTCATCTTCAGCAACAGATCGATCATCTCATCTGTCAGATTTCTGTCGAAGAAAATATACTCCCAGGACTTTTCCGACGGAAATGGGTTCAGCATATTAACGTGATTGACAAGCTTGATGAGATTTTTTCTGGGTTCCTTTCCGGCCTTCTCCCAGTACTCCTCCATGCAGCGTTTTTCGCCTTCTGTAAAAACATGTTCCTTTGCCATAGATACTCCTCCTTCATCCCCCTTTTAGGTTCTTTTCTTCCTACTTCTACTTGCCAAAATCATAACACCCACTCTTTTTTCGTCATGATACACATTTACCTTTTTGTTTCATTATGATACAATTCCACCATAATGTTTCATTTCGCTCCATACGGGAAAATCAAGAAACCACAACATGGAATAAGAGCAAGAAATGCAAGCAAGAACCGATACCACGGACAGAAAAGGAGAAGATCATGCCGGCACGCACAGAACAGGCCATCATTGATGCCTTCAATCGCTTAATCGCAAAATACCCCTTTGAAAAGATCACGGTGGACGCCATCGTTACAGAGGCCGGCATCAGCCGTTCCACCTTCTATCGCTATTTCAAAGATAAATACGATGTGATGAACGCCAATTATAAAGTGTTGATCGACTATTATGTTTCACCGTCCCGCTGCCATAATTACCGGGAGATGTTCTTTTATCTATTTAGCACCTTTCAGGAACGCTGGAAAACACTGGGCAGGATCTTTTCTTCTACCGGCATCAATTCCTTCAGCAACTATGTGGCCAAATATTCCTATCAGACTGCACTGGCCATCACAAAGGACAACAGAAACGGCGAAGGCTTCACCCCTGCCGAAGATATGCAGTGTGAAGCCTTCTGTTGTGCACTCAGCCGGATCTTCGAACAGTGGCTTTCCGGAAAATATAACCTGACTGCCGATGAGATTGCTGATGCCTTATTTGCAATTGCACCGCCCACAGTAAGAGATTACTGGTGGGTAAACTGATTCATTTGTCTTAATAACTCTGTCCACTCATTGATATCCACACTGGGCAGGAACATCTGAAGTGTACCGATGGACTGACCGTACATGCTCTTTACCATTTCCCGAAGCTGTTCTCTGGGCAGGGAAAAGATCATGTTATCATCTCCCATCACATCTCCCACTATACCGCTGGCCATAATGCCATCGATGAGTTCATCCGTATGGCTCTCCCAGAATGCGGCGCCTATGGGGTTCTTAACCATATCTTCTATCAGGGAAACCATACTGTACTCGATCTGTTCTTCTAAATACTCTCTTTCTGTTTCTACAGGTGCACTGCAGATCACATCATGCGCGGAAGCACCGATCTGAATCTCAAATTTGCCTGCCTCCACATGGAACTGATGAGCATCCACATTCCAATAAGAGAAAGCCCGTTTATCCAGAACAAAGGATACCGTTTTTGTTTCCTGCGGTTTTAACTCAATCTTTTCAAATCCGCGAAGTTCCTTTACCGGTCTCGGCACAGCGCATTCCTTCACGGCAACATACAGCTGAACCACTTCCTTTCCGGTGCGATCTCCTGTATTTGTAACATCCACACTGACTGTCAGGGTGTCATCTACCAAAAGTTTTGACTTATCCAGTTTCAGATTACTGTATGCAAAATTCGTATAGGACAGACCGTAGCCGAAAGGATACAGCACATCCATTTTTTTGCTTTCATAATAGCGGTATCCTACATATACGCCCTCGTTGTAATAAACCCTCTTCTTATCCCCGAAATAATAAAGGTAGGAGGGATTATCCTCCAGTCTCAGAGGGAAGCTCTCCGGAAGTCTTCCGGAAGGATTTTTATCGCCAAACAAAAGATTGACACAGGCCTCTGCCAGTCCTTCTCCGCCAAGATACATTTCCAGAATACCTGAAACCTCATGCACCCAGGGCATCTCCACCGGACTGCCGTTCATAAGTACAACCACCACATTCTGCTGCACCTTTGCGATCTCGGAGATCAGGGTATTATGGCTTTCCGGCATAGCCATGGTCTGTCTGTCCAGTCCTTCCGATTCCATGATCTGGGGAAGTCCCGCAAAAATGACTGCAACATCTGCCTGTTTTGCTCCCTGCACTGCTTCATCTAACAGCACCTGATTCGTTTTGATGCCATCATATCCCTGATAATAATCTACCTGTGCCACGCCGGAAACAGCCTCCAGCAGGCTCATCTCTTTTTCTACCCGGACATTGGAACTTCCGCCTCCCTGAAATCTTGGTGTTTGTGCAAATTCACCCACAAAGGCGATTTTTGCATCTTTACGCAAGGGCAGAATCTTGTTCTCGTTTTTCAGTAATACAGCAGACTCTTCCTCCGCCATAAGACTGACTGCGTGAGCTCGCTCCAGATCTTTCTCCACGCTGCGTTTTCCGGCAATTCCTTTCTCTACCAGAGCAAGGATGCGCTCACAGGCCTCATCCAGAACAGATTCCGGCAGAGATCCGTCTTCCACTGCTTTGATGATCTGATCCGTGGTGTTTTCCTCCCCCGGCATAGTCAGATCCGTTCCTGCAGCCACCGCCTTTACCCGGTCATGGGTTGCTCCCCAGTCGCTGACTACAACACCTTCAAATCCCCATTCCTTGCGCAAAACATCCGTGAGATAATCTCTGTTCTCTGTGGCAAAGGTTCCGTTGATCCGGTTGTAGGAAGCCATGATGGTCCAGGGCTGTGATTTTTTCACCACGGTCTCAAAGGCTGACAGATAGATTTCCCTCATGGTTCTTTCATCCAACTCTGAGGAACCTGTGTTTCTTCTGGTTTCCTGATTATTCGCAAAAAAGTGTTTCAGACTGGTGCCCACGCCTTTGCTCTGAACGCCATCTACGTAAGCCGCTGCCATCTCACCTGCAAGGCAGGGATCCTCAGACATATACTCAAAGTTCCGGCCGCAGAGGGGACTTCTCTTGATATTGACCCCAGGTCCCAAAAGCACCTGCACATTCTGAGCCTGACATTCATCTCCCAGAGCTTCGCCTACTTTTCTCGCAACATCTCTGTCAAAGCTGGCGGCCACGGAACATTCCGCCGGAAAGCTGACTTCTGTGGCTGTGTATTTTGTGCCATCTTCCTTACATACCTCCAACCGCAGTCCGTGAGGGCCATCGCTCATTCTGATACTGGGAACATCCAGTCTGTCGATTCCGTATGTATGCCATGAGCCAACCCCCGTTGTCATGGCTGCCTTTTCTTCCAGAGTCATCTGCCCCACAATTTCCTTTACATTCATGCCTTCTTCTCCTGAAATATATTTTGTGTTTTTCGTATTTTACCATGGATCCAAGCTTAGGGTTTAGCATATTTTTACGGTAATAATAATTTATTCACTTTTTTATAGTAAAAAGATTTAATTGTATATATTTATTCTTCTATGCCGTAGCATTTTAACAATGCCTCAATCATCTTTTCTTTACTTCTCCCACGAATACCTAAAGATTTCATGTCGATATCTTCATCCTGCATTACTGACAAAAACGATTTCATATCCTCCGCTATATCTGCACTCAACTCCTGGCTTGTATCCAGTGTTATCAGCTGAGCAAGTCGAAAAACATCATTTTTATGCTTTTTGATGTTTTTACTGTCCACTTGTTCACCATTCAATTTTCTCTCCCTCAAATCAAGCCACGCTTTTGCTTTAAAGGGAATCAAGCAAGTTGGTTTAAGCACTGGAATTCCATCAATAATGATCTGACCTGTTTTTAGCAGTTCATAATAGGATTCATTCAAAAGGATTGCAGAAAGACTGGATATGGATTCATCCAACGGCAACGGTGTAAGTGTTGCATCCTTATCAATCATAATGAACTCCGGACTTCTAGAGAATAACTCTATCATGTATGGGTACTCTTTACTTCGCGGAGAAGTAAAGCGGTAAAACTGTGCTTCTCCCGTGCTTTTATTCTTGTGTTCATACCCAGCTTCCTTAATGTACTCCCAAAACCTCTTTCCGAACTCTGCTGTTATAGATTCAACAATCAGTACAATATCAATGTCTTTTGTGGCGCGGAAAGGAAGCTCTTCATTTTCCATAATCAGATCACAGGCTGTTCCGCCTATTACAACATACTCGTTTTCAAACCCCTGAAATTTTTCTTTAAATTTTGTAAATCCTGTAACCATTTATCTACCAAATTCCCTTTCCAATAACTCCTCAATTGCTCCTTTAATTCTTTCATCTCTGTTATCCGCCAAAGATAACACAACAGATAAACTGTCAGCCACATTCTCTTTTGCAAACTGTTTAGGATTATATTCCCATATTTCAAGTCGTATCTGCTTGTCCGGTTCTACCAATTCTTTCATCAATTGCTTTTTATCAAACAATTTGTAATAAATGGCATAGGTTGCAACTCTGCTTGGATTTAACATTGTCCTTTCTGATAATGCACTTTCTCCGGCAAGCATCATATCTTCTGTCAGGTTTGACTTTTCGATATATCCAACTGTACGGACCGGGCTGGAACAGTATCTTTTAATTCTTTCAAATAGCAATGCATTGTCATATTTTGCTTCAATCACTTTATTCACACCGTCTTTTGTGATAGTAAATAAACCAACTGCTTCCAACTGCTTTACAGCTCTGCTCAATGTCATCGCTGTGAACGGCAGTTTTTCTGTTGCTTCAGCCATATATAACCTTTGTTTTTTACTATATAAATAGAGAAGAATGAGCTGTTGTGTTGAAAACATAAATTTTCTGATTTCTTTTTCAGATTCATTTTGCTCTACCAGAAGAGTTCCCATAAAAGGCAGGTAAACTTGCTTGTCAGTTATAAATGGTATTTTATTTTCTATCAGACTTTTTCTTCTGTAAGAAGATACTGTCGGAAGTACAAAAACAATTGGCACATTATCTACTTCCTGAATTCTATTTATCTGTTTTTTTAATGCCGGAATCGTTGCAAGCTCGCCTTTTGCTGTCAGCATAATGCATCTCTGTGTATCTATCGTTGCAGTTTGAAAATCATAGCTTTCAGAAATGTATAAAGGTAGTGAATCCTTTTTTTTCCATTGTTCATACCTTATTGGTATTCCAAATATGTTTGAAATCATTATACATTATGCTCCTTTTAACTTTGTTATTTTCATTTTAACTTTCCAAAAGTTAAAAGTCAATTATTTGCGTTAAATATATTCATCTACACACCGAAACAAGCCACCACATGAGTAATTTCATGGGTGGCTTGTTGGCTTGTTATTTTAAAAATATTCAGACTTTGTACCTTAATGATTTCCGCAACTGTGGCTTCCGCATCCATGATCTCCGCAGGAATGTCCCTCTTCATGACCATGATGGTTACAATTTGATCCAGCAGACACCAGATTTCCTGCCAGATATGCTGCAACGGCTTCATCTGTATCGCCTGTTGCACCGGAAATCACATCAATATTGGCATCTGCCAAAGCATTCACTGCTCCCATTCCGATTCCGCCGCAGATCAAAACATCTACTCCGCTGTTAAAGAGAACCCCTGCAAGGGCACCATGACCGGCGCCATTGGAATCACAAACCTCAGAATGTTTTACCTCCGTGCCTTCCACATCATAAATCTTAAACTGCTCTGTGTGTCCAAAATGCTGAAATACCTGTCCGTTTTCGTAAGTTACTGCTATTCTCATCTCTGTACTCTCCTTCTTTCTTACTGCCAGTTCGGCACTTTTTATGTCATATCCGTGTTTCCTTCTACACTGTGGACAACCGGCACTTCCGTCACAGATGACAACATTGCCGCCCTCTATCCGCAATTCCGCGCCTTCCACGATCACCTTGGCAATCTTGTTTCTTGCACTGTTATAGATTGCCTGTGCAGTGGTCCGGGCAATTCCCATCCGCTTTGCGCATTCCTCCCTGCTGACCCCCTCTAAGTCAATCCACCGAATGGTTTCGTACTCATCAACAGATAACACGATAACCTCCCGCTTCTTCTTTCCTTTTTGGGGCGCAAAACTGCTGTACTGGGGCTCTTCGCATATTCTTTTTACTACTTCCGGTCTTGCCATTTTTCCACCTCGTAATTGTCATATGACATTTATTATATTATAGTAACTGCAAGGGGATAAGTCAACAAAAATGATAACAGCATGATCAGCCGCATTCCCTCAGGACCCTGCCGCACATTTTTGAAACGCGAAAACGATCCAGATTCCAAAACCCACAATCATCAGCACCATTCCCAGCAATTTTTGATTGTCGTTCTCCCCTTCATGTACCAGGTACAGTCCAACAAGTGGCATGGCAATCACGATCAACATCATTGTTGCCATGCAGCTGCCGAAGTTATCATCTTTTTTTCTCTTTCCGCTCATAACTTTTCTTCCTATGATTCCTTGTGATATATCTTCTATATCAAATATTTTTCTTTATAAAATCAATAAATTCCTTTGCGGCAAAAGATAGCGTGCTGTAATTTCGCCAGGCAAGGGCTACTTTTCTTTTGGGTTTCTCCCGCACCGGCAATGTGGAGATTCCATCGGAAAATCCATCCAGAACGCTTTCGTACAGAAGGCTGACGCCAATATTCTGCTTTACCATGGAAAGAATGGTGTAATCATCATACACCTTGTATGCAGGGTTAAATTCTACACCATATTCCTGACAGGTCTTCATGGGCACGCTGTAACTCCCCTCATCCAGCAGGATAAAGGGGGTTGCCATCAGCTCTTTCAGGGAAATCTCATCTTTCTGTTTCCACCCGTGATCCATGGGCAAAACTGCCTTCATCTCCTCATCATAGAGGAAATGCGTTTCAATCCCTGCCACTGCGTCCTGGTTCACAAAGCCGAAATCAATACTGCCGTCCTTGATCCATTCTTCTATGTTGCTGTACTCTCCCTGTTTTAAAACAAAATTTACATCCGGATATTTCTGTTTGAACAGCTGCACGATCCTGGGAAGAAAACTTCTGCTGACACCTGTAAATGTACCGATCATAATAGTGTTATTCACCATCCCGCTCATTTCCTTGGTTTTTTGCATCAACTCTTTTTCTGCATTATACACCGACAGGATATAGGGGTAAAACTGCTCACCGTCCTTTGTCAGCCGGATACCATCCTTGCGCCTGTCGATGAGGGTAAACCCCAGTTCGCTCTCCAATCCTTTGATGGACTGACTTATGGCGCTTTGAGAGTACCCAAAGATTTCTGCAACCCTGGTGAAATTCCCTATTTTTATCACTTCACAGAAAATACCATACTTGGAAATCATCCTATGCTCCAATCACTTTTTCTTATGCTATTATTATATTCATTTGTTTTACTTATGTAAATGGGAATGTTATAATCGAATTCGAGTAAATTACAGAGGTGTTTTTATGAAATTAAGTATCAATGATAAACGAGCATTCCGGGAAGGAATGAAAAATGGTCTGCCCATCGGATTAGGCTATTTTGCCGTTTCTTTTTCTTTGGGTATTGCAGCGGCAAACGCAGGATTTACGCCCTTCCAATCCTTCCTTACCAGCTTTTTATGTAATGCATCCGCCGGCGAATATGCCGGTTTTTCCCTGGTTGCAGCAGGTGCATCCTATATTGAAGTTGCGATCATGTCTTTTGTTGTAAATGCAAGATATCTGCTGATGAGTTTTGCCATGAGTCAGCGTCTGGCCCCGGGAACAAAAATGGGGCATCGACTGCTGCTGAGCAATTACCTTACAGACGAACTGTTTGCCATCGCCATCGCCCGGGATGGTTATATGAATCCTTACTATACCTATGGTGCCGTACTTATGGCTGCCCCATTCTGGTCTGTTGGAACAGCCATCGGTACGGTTGCGGGAAACATTTTACCCCTCAGCCTTGTGAGTGCTTTCAGCGTTGCTCTTTACGGGATGTTTATCGCTGTTATCATCCCTCCGGCAAAGCAAAACAAAGTGATCGGTGTGCTGATCTGCATCTGCTTTTTGCTCAGCTATCTCTTTGAAACATTGCCGGTTATCTCTGACATAGCCTCCGGCACCAGAACCATCATACTGACAGTGGTGATAGCCTCCGCTGCAGCAATACTTTTCCCCCAAAAACAAAACGAGGTGATCCAGGATGAACAATAATATTTATATCTATATTGCAGTTATGGCGGCAGTTACCTTTTTAGTCCGCGCATTACCTATGACACTGATCAAAAAACCCATCAAAAGCCAGTTTATCCAGTCATTTCTCTACTATGTGCCTTATGTTACCCTGGCGGTGATGACATTTCCCGCCATCATAAATGCACCCCAGTACGAAATCGCCGGAATTGTGGCTCTTATTGTGGGGATCATTGCTGCATGGAAAGGATTATCCATGTTCAGTGTGGCAGTCTGCTGCTGCCTGTCTGTCTTCGTATTGGAAGCCATCATAGCTATCCTGTAGCCTGATCATTTCAACACGATCTCTGCCATCTTCAATTCTGTGGCTTCCGTAAAAATCAGTTTCAGTTCTCTCACACCTGCTGCCATCTTTATCGGTGCGCTGCAGGTATGATAT
Organism: uncultured Pseudobutyrivibrio sp.; assembly: GCA_945946605.1. Lineage (GTDB taxonomy): Bacteria > Bacillota > Clostridia > Lachnospirales > Lachnospiraceae > Pullilachnospira_A. The sequence continues at coordinate 23,961 of CAMEWP010000008.1, forward strand.
TCCTCGCTACCATCTGAATTTTCAGAACAAATTGTAACGATTCCAGCCTTCTGTCCGTCCAACCACACTTCCACAGTACCTTCTCCGGATGCTGTGATTTCCGCCTTTGTCCAATCTTTTTCATTCTGCACATAACGGAACACAGCCTCGTCACCGTTTCCGATCGAGGTCAGAGCCTCCTCATAAATATCATCCACATCAATGTATATCTCTCCCTTCAGTCCACAGGCTTGATATCCCATAATTTTTTCTCCCGGTGCAAATGCCGGTCCTGCACCCTGGGACGTCATTTTTACCTCATCGATACTGCCGTCTTCATTGATGGTAATGGGCTCGATGCACAATCTGCGGCAATTTTGACCATTCCGGCTGCTGCGATGATAAAAGATATACCACTGCCCCTGAAAACATTCAATGGAGCCATGATTATTCCAACTATGGGGATCACATTCCGCATTGTCAACAATAATACCCTTATATGTGAAAGGCCCCAGTGGAGATTTGGAAGTGGCATATCCCAACGCGGTAGGTTTTCCTCTCTCCATATCAGCGTACACATAATAATATGTATCGCCGATCCGTCTCATGGAAGAGCCCTCATGGAAAAAGTGGTCCATCTCTGTTACAAGATTCTTTTTTATCTCACCTTCATCAAAGGAAATCATATCATCATGAAGCTGTACACCTTTTCCATAAAACTGCGACCAATAATAATATGCTTTTCCATCTTCATCTACAAAGATTGCAGGATCGATCCCTCCCACCGGAATCTGCACAGGATTTTCGAAGGGGCCATAGGGTGTATCAGAACATGCAACACCTTCCGTATCATCTGACATACAAAAATACAGATAATATTTTTCGTCTTTATAAATGCAGTCAGGCGCAAAAAGCATCGGTTTTTTCTTCGCCCCCATAGCAGCCCACTGCCTCTGCATTTCTTCCATTTTTTCTGCTCTTTCCTCCAAAGATCCCAGTTCCTCTAACTGCTTTGTGATCTTCGCTGCCATCTCTTCCCTTCTCTTTTGCATAAAAGGACTCGGCCCATCCTCCGCCGGCCCCGGATACTTCGGTGCGTCCGGCTGATCAAACCAGGGAACCTCCTGAGCGCGAAATGCTGTATCATGAATGGTCCATTGCTCCATATCCGATGTGGACACCACATAATATCTGTCACTACAATACTCCCAAGGTTGATTTTCCGGGTCATCATAACTGCCATACAGATATAATTTCCCGTCAGGCATTACATGTGCCTCGCTGTCTGCAGTATGAATGGATAAAGGTAACACTGGGTTTCTGCTCTTCATAGATTCTGTTCCTCCTTTATTGTCTTGGAAAATGATGTCTCCCCGCTTCCACATGTATCATCCCTTCCCCGGGGAGTTCTACATCTGCCTCACAATTGGCCGGCACTTCCACTTCGTAAACAAGATCCTTTCCGATCCGTTTCCACTCTGCTTTTACCAGGCCATAGGGGCTGTTCCACTCTGCAGCGGCAAACGTCAGGCTGCCCCCGGGCACCGGTTTAAAGGAAAACAGCCGCTCTCCCGTCAGGCGGATACCTGCTGTGTATTCAAACAAAAAGCTGCTCACTGCTCCCGGAGAGTAGTGATTGAAAGAAGTATCCAGCGGATGCCCCTCCTTGTCATATCCATTGTAATGTTCCCAGATGGTGGTGGCGCCCTGTTTTACCATGGCAAGCCAGCCGGGCTCTTCTTCATTTTCCAGCATTTTATATGCAGTGTCCACATACCCGGCATCAGCCAGAACCGGAAGAATGAATGGGGTAGATAAAAATCCTGTGCCCACCTTATAGTCCCGGGCAATTGCCACATCATTTAACCGTTTTGCCACATTTCTTTCTGTTTCTTCATCCAGAAGTCCCAGCGCAATGGGACGCACCAGTTTTGCCTGCCGCACACTGTCAATATCATGATCTTTGACAAAATTGGCCTGATAAGCCAGTTTCGCGCCTTTAGCATATTTCCTGCATTCCTGTGCCTCATCCGTCTTGCCCACCGCATCCAGCATTTCCGCCAACAGTCCCATGGAATAATGCAGATATGCTGTGTTTTCTTCCTGTTTCGGGCGAACCAGTTCCATGATCATGTCACCTTCCACAACGCCCTCCGGCTCTGCCCATTCTCCCCAGTGCGTTCCGGATTCAATGATGTATTCCTTATACGGAACATCTCCCAGCAGGTATGGTCCCAACATTTTTTTCATAGGATTTTCTTCCGGCAGATCATAGATACTCTTATCCGCCGCAGCATGCATAACATACTTTTTCCACTCATGCATCAACTCATAGTTATCCCTGATAAAGGATTCGTCATGATAGTTTTTCCAAAGCTGATATGGCATGATCACTGCGGCATCAGCCCAACCGGTGGAGCCATTCATGGCGTCTTCCCGGCCGCCTTCCCGCACTTTCGGACAAATATTTTCCACCCGGCCATCTTCTCGCTGACAGTCTCTCACATCCTTAAGCCACTTTCTGTAAAACGCTGCCGGATCGGATAAGTACATGGCCGTCTTCTGGAATACCTGGGCATCCCCTGTCCAGCCGCCTTTCTCTCTCTGGGGACAGTCTGTGGGAACATCCACAAAATTGCTTTTTTCGCTCCAGATCGTATTGCTGACAAATTGATTGATCTTCTCATTGGAGCAGGTAAAATGACTCCGATACTCTATGTCCGAATAGATTGCCACCGCGGTAAAATCAGAAGGTTTTACCTCATCCATTCCTTCGATCAATGCATATTGGAATCCCGAATAGAAGAACTTTGGATATTCCGGAACATGCTCTCCGTCACAGGTTATTTCTATCATCTGATCGATACTCTTCCCCCTTTGGGGCAGGGTTGCAAAATTTTCCTGGGTAAATTCACCGTTATCCAATGTTTCCCCCATGCGGATGACAATCTTCTGACCCTTTGCCCCTGTGATATTGCAGATAACATATCCGGCCATATTTTGTCCGAAGTCCAGCACATATTTCCCGGAAGGTGTGATAATCACTTCCGGCGTAAAATGTTCCTGTTCCTTGATCAAAGGGGCATTGGATGCTGTGGGCCGCACATCATAATCTGTGATTTTTGCCTTTTTATCAAATCGCAGCTGGCGATTCAAGTCCAGACAGATACCGTCTTTTAAATCGTTATAGCCCACCGGTCCTTGATTGGTCCATCCAAAACTCTCGTCTGTGCCTATGGTTTGTTTTGTGCCGTCCCCATAGATCACTTCCAGCTGTGCCAGCAGTTTTGTCTGCTTCCCGTAAAAATACTCCGCACTGTCACAGCCCAGTTTTCCCTTAAACCAGCCATCACCCACCACGAAATCCAGCACATTGTTTTCTTTCAGCAGATCTGTCACATCATAGGTCTGATGGTACAGACGCTTTTCATATTCGGTGCATCCCGGTGTCAGCACACCATCACCGACTTTCACCCCGTTGATCCTGGACTCATAGACTCCACATGCCGTAGCATATAATCTGGCTTTCTGCACTTCTTTCTCCAGAGAAAATGTCTTGCGATAATAATCTGCCGCAAGTCTTTCTTCCCTGTCCGTATCCTCTCCGCAAATCCACTTTGCCTGCCAGTCACCGTCAGAAAGAAGCCCGATTTCAAAATCAGCCTCCTCACTCCACTCGCCTGCTGTTCCCTTTTCATCATATAAACGCACCTGCCAGGTTACATGATCTCGGCTTGTAAGTTTCCCACCATATACCGCATACATGGACGCGGTTTCCTGTTTACCGCTTTCCCAGTCTGTTTTTCCGTTTCTGCATGTCCGAACTTCATATGCGCTCTGTTTCTTTCCGCCTTCAGCGATCCAGGTCAGTCGCGGATGAATCTCATCGATCCCCATGGGATTTACCAGATACTCCGCTTTCAGATGGATCGCTCGCATTTGTCCTCTCTCTTCTTTTTTCATATCAGTCTGCTCCTCCCGGAATTTATTTATTGTCTCATAATACAAATATAAAGGAAAAAAATTGGAAGAAGTACCAAGTACCTCTTCCAAAAATATGGTAAAATCAAAGTCTCGCAGGATTCTTTCTCGCTCTTGCCCTATGGCATCTGTCTGCGATATTTTAAAGGTGTCACACCTTTGATCTTTTTGAACTGTTCTATAAAATACGATGTATCCTTATATCCTACCCGGTCAGCAATCTCCTCCACACTGAGGGAACTGTACCGCAGCAATTCACAGGCTTTTTCCACCCGAAGATTCCGGATCTGTTTTCCCACGGTAGTCCCTGTGTATTTTTTCAGAACATCATTAATATGCGTGGAAGAATAATGAAATTCTTCTGCCACATCATCCAGCGTGGCTGTAAGATAATTTTTCTG